>JAUMUA010000121.1 GCA_030530925.1 Rothia sp. (in: high G+C Gram-positive bacteria)
GATTCCAGAGCACAAGAACTTCAGATTTCAGATGCTGTCTGGGATTTTGCGAAAGACCACCAACTAGCCGACGGCACTCCCACTTTCCTCAACAAAGCAAAGCCAACGTGCTCGACGACGTCGGGCAACGCAGAGTCCCGCCCCGATGCTCCCGAAAGCGTCTCGGCTTGGGCAGAATCTGCTGATGCGTACCTCTACGCCGCGCAGGTCCTCTCTGCACGAGCTTCTCAAGATTCGCTCTCTGCAAGTGATGCGCGGGCGATTTCTACCCACGAGGATCAAGCGCAAGAGTGGAAATCTGATACCACAAACTCCCTATCTTGCTCCTACCGTCTTCCCGCGCAAAAGGCCGCCTACGCTTTCAACGAGCAAGACGCCGTAAACTCACTCGATCAGCTCGAAACCCAGGTAGTTTTCAACGCCCAAGCGGTACTGGCTGACTCGTCGGTGCCCTCAGGTTCCCCCGTCGTGACACAGGCAAGCTACATTCTGTTTAGTCGATAACTTTTTCGTGGCGAACCACCGGTGGGGCTTATGCCACCACCATATCCCAGCCCAAGTTCAGAATCAGCGCTGAAACTACCACAATCATCATGATGCGGATGAAACCGTTACCGCGAGAAATAGCAGTGCGCGCGCCTAAATACCCGCCACACAGATTTGCCGCCCCCAGCAATAACCCCAGTCCCCATACTTGATACCCCAGCAATCCAAAAAGAATCAGCGCACCAATGTTGGTGGCAAGGTTGATGATTTTGGTTTGCGCGGTAGCCATCAAGAAATTGAACCCCTGCAGAGTAATCAGAGCGATCATCAAGAATGAGCCGGTGCCTGGTCCCAAAATGCCGTCATAAAACCCAATGACCGCACCAATAACCAATCCCACCAAGAGATGTTTACGACCGGTGTGCTTTATTTGAGTTAACTCCCCCATACTGGGTTTGAGCGCGGTAAAAGCCAAAACAACAACAAGAGCACACAGAATGATGGGTTTAAAAGCAGGTGCTGGGATCAGCGTGGCAGTCATAGCTCCGCCAAAACTTGTCACTAGAGCAACAACCGCTGCCGGCAACAACATTTTCAGGTTGCTCGGGACACTCCGATAATACGTGAGTGCACTGGCCGCTGTGCCAAACGAGGAACCCAGCTTATTAACTGCCAACGCCTGAACAGGCGCTAACCCTGGAACCATCAGCACTGCAGGAAGTTGAATCAACCCACCACCTCCCACGACGGCGTCGACCCACCCGGCAAAGAGACCTGCAAAAACCAACAAAATAATAGTGGTGGAATCCAATGAGTCAAGACCCATAGCAACCTCTTTGCGTCATGAAGATAAATAATAAAACTCCGCACCCGATCAGTGGGTGCGGAGTCAAAGAATAAAATTATTGCTGGATTTCTCGCGAAATTTCTTCTAGGGCTGAGTCAATATCGATTTCGCGGGTTTCTCCGGAGCGACGATCTTTAAGTTCAAGCTTCCCATCTTTATAACCACGACCAACAACCACAATGGTGGGAACGCCAAGTAACTCAGCATCACCAAATTTGACACCGGGCGAGACCTTGGGGCGATCGTCGAACATTACATCGATCCCAGAATCGGAGAGTTCCTGCACTAACTTTTCGGCGTACTCTACAATTTCCCCGCCCTTACCGGTAGCCACAAGATGTACGTCGGCAGGTGCGATGTTGCGGGGCCAAATGAG
>JAUMUA010000032.1 GCA_030530925.1 Rothia sp. (in: high G+C Gram-positive bacteria)
TACTCATCGGGTACGTAATCACCGCGGTGAAGATCATAGGTTGCTCCCCCGGGGGTGCGAGTACCCAGGCGAATCATTGTGCCGGGGACTTCTTGCAACATCCAAGCAAAATCTTCGCCGCCCATGGATTGCTCCACCAAAACCACAGAGTCCTCCCCCAGTTCGGCGCGCGAGGCTGCCTCCACCATAGTGGTTTCCTTTTCAGTATTCACCACCGGGGGCACGCCACGGATATGTTCCACTTCAACCTGTACACCGTAGGGCGCGGCAACCTGCTCAATGACATCGTCAAGAATTTCACCGGCGCGGTACCAAGCGTCGGCGTCCAAACACCGCATGGTACCTGCCATAAATCCATCAGCAGGAATGGCATTAGGTGCCACCCCTGCTTGAATTTGTCCCCAGACCACGAGTACGCCTGAACGCACGTCCATACGGCGAGAAAGCACCGCGGGAACGTTGATCGCAATCTGGCTCATCGCGTAGATCAAATCTTGGGTGAGGTGCGGGCGCGAAGTGTGCCCGCCGTTGCCGTGCAATTTGATGTTGATGGTATCTGAAGCTGAGGTAATCGCACCGATGCGAGTACCGATTTTTCCGGCATCTACCTTGGGCTCACAGTGCAAGGCAAAAGCGCGTGGAATGCCCTGCAAAACTCCTTGCCGAATAGCTTCAATCGCGCCGCCAGGCAGTTGCTCTTCTGCCGGCTGAAAAATAATGCGAACCGTACGGCCTAGCGGGTGGCTCTGATGAATCTCATGCAGTGCTAATGCCACCCCCAGCATGACCGTCTGGTGAATATCGTGCCCGCACGCGTGCATGATGCCGGGGTTCTGCGAGGCAAATGGCACTCCCGTGGTTTCAAGAATAGGGAGGGCATCAATGTCAGCGCGAAGTCCAACCGCAAAGGAGCCTTCCCCAATGTCTACAAAACAACCGGTTCCCTCAAGGAGGTGTGGCTTCATGCCGGCTGCTTCCAGGCGCTTGAAAATTCTTTCGGTGGTTTGAAACTCTTTGAAGCTCAACTCAGGATGCGCATGCACCTCACGGCGAAACTCAATCAATTCAGGAATGAGTTTTTGAATGCGTACGCCCATAGCGGGACCGGGCTGGTCTAAAAGAGTAACTGCAGATGGAGAAGCCATTCTTCTAAGATAGCGGCAACCTCAGGCAGTTACCACCAAGCAGAAATCTATGACCTTTCACGTAGTTTATGAAGATTTATGACGCCGTGTGCGCAACAACCCGTTACAAGCACTTGCTGGCGAGATTCGTCGTCCATCAGTGGCGCAACTATACACAGGACCATAAGGGCACCGCACAGCTGTCAGAGCACCGCCAAAAGAGCACAAAAAAGTGCCCACCTACCCAGCGCCAAAAGGCACTGTGCAAGTGAGCACTTGTATGTGTTCTAGAAGTTCTTAGAGCGAGCGAGCAAGAATTGCTTGCTTCACTTCAGCGATAGCCTTGGTAATTTCGATACCGCGAGGGCACGCTTCGGTGCAGTTGAAGGTGGTACGGCAACGCCATACGCCCTCTTTATCGTTCAAGATTTCCAGACGCATATCGCCGGCGTCATCACGTGAATCAAAGATAAAGCGGTGAGCGTTCACGATTGCGGCGGGACCAAAGTACTGGCCGTCGGTCCAGAAAACGGGGCATGACGAGGTGCATGCAGCGCACAAGATGCACTTGGTGGTGTCGTCAAAACGCTCGCGGTCTTTCTGAGACTGAATGCGTTCACGCTCTGGCTCGTGTCCATCGTTCATGAAGAAGGGCATGATTTCACGGTATGACTGGAAGAAAGGTTCCATGTCAACGATGAGGTCCTTCTCGCAGGGCAAGCCCTTGATGGGTTCTACAGTGATGGGCTTGGTAAGGTCAAGATCTTTCAACAAGGTCTTGCATGCCAAGCGGTTGCGGCCGTTGATGCGCATTGCATCTGAGCCACACACACCGTGAGCACAGGAACGGCGGAAGGACAGCGAACCGTCAATCTCCCACTTAACCTTGTGCAAGATATCGAGCACGCGGTCGGTTCCGAACATGGTGACTTTGAATTCGTCCCAGTGAGCTTCTGCTGAAGTCTCAGGGTCAAAGCGACGAATCTGAACGGTAACGTCAAAGGTTTTAATGCCTTCTGCGCCACCCTTTTCAGAAGCGAGTGACACGCGAGATTCTGGTTCGCGTGCTTCGAAGTCGCTCTTGCTAGCTTCGTTTACTGCAGTTGATGCCATTTTAGTACTTACGCTCCATGGGTTCGTAGCGAGTGAAGATAACTGGCTTGGTATCAAAACGCAGACCAGCAATGCCCTCTAGCTCAGCCTCTTTATCGGCGTAAACCATTGAGTGCTTCATGAAGTTTTCATCATCACGGTTGGGGAAGTCCTCGCGGAAGTGACCACCGCGGGATTCCTGACGGTGCAGTGCAGCAACCGACATAACCTTTGCCAATTCAAGCAAGAAGCCAAGTTCTACAGCTTCGAGTAGGTCAAGGTTGAAGCGCTTGCCCTTGTCTTGAATAGAGATGTTCTTGTAACGCTCTTCAAGTTCGGTGATCTTGTTGATGGCGTTGTGAATGGTGTCTGCGGTACGGAATACCTGCATGTCGGCGTCCATGACGTCCTGCAGTTCCTTACGGATTTCACCCACCTTTTCGGTGCCTGCACCGTCGCGAAGCATAGAGAGCAACTGCAAGGTTGCATCTGCCGCGTCTTCAGGGATGGGCAAAAATTCAGCGGTGTTTGCGTACTCTGCTGCGTTGATACCTGCGCGCTTACCAAACACGTTAATATCAAGCAGGGAGTTGGTACCCAAACGGTTTGAACCGTGAACAGATACACATGCTACTTCGCCTGCTGCGTAGAGACCGGGGATGGTGTCTTCGGAATTAGCGTAAACCTCTGCCTTGATGTTCGTGGGGATACCACCCATTGCGTAGTGCGCAGTGGGGAATACCGGAACGGGCTCAGTGTAAGGCTCAACGCCCAAGTAGGTACGAGCGAACTCAGTAATATCAGGAAGCTTTGCGTCAATGTGCGCTGGCTCCAAGTGGGTGAGGTCCAGCAAAACGTAATCTTTGTTGGGACCACAACCGCGACCTTCACGCACTTCGTTTGCCATGGAGCGAGCCACGATGTCACGAGGTGCGAGGTCTTTAATGGTGGGTGCGTAGCGCTCCATGAAGCGTTCGCCGTCGGAGTTACGGAGAATACCACCCTCACCACGGGCTGCCTCAGACACCAAGATGCCGAGTCCAGCAAGACCGGTTGGGTGGAACTGCACAAACTCCATGTCCTCAAGAGGAATACCGTTGCGCAAAGCAATTGCCATGCCGTCACCGGTGAGGGTGTGTGCGTTAGAGGTAGTCTTGAAGATCTTGCCACAGCCACCGGAGGCAAATACTACAGACTTTGCCTGGAACACGTGAACTTCACCGGTTGCGAGGTCGTACGTTACGACGCCAGCAGGACGGCGGTTGCCGTCTTCATCGTCCACCATAATCAAATCGAGCACGTAGTACTCGTTGAAGAATTCAACGTTGTGCTTGACGCAGTTCTGGTAGAGAGTCTGCAAAATCATGTGACCGGTGCGGTCTGCTGCATAGCATGCGCGGCGCACAGGTGACTTACCGTGATCGCGGGTGTGACCGCCGAAGCGACGCTGATCGATGCGTCCTTCGGGGGTACGGTTGAAGGGAAGACCCATTTTTTCGAGGTCGAGCACTGCGTCAATAGCTTCTTTAGCCATGACCTCAGCGGCGTCCTGATCTACGAGGTAGTCGCCACCTTTAATGGTGTCAAAGGTATGCCACTCCCAGTTATCTTCTTCAACGTTTGCGAGTGCTGCACACATACCGCCCTGCGCTGCACCGGTGTGCGAGCGGGTGGGGTAAAGCTTAGTGAGAACAGCAGTTCGTGCGCGCTGACCAGATTCGATGGCTGCACGCATGCCAGCGCCGCCAGCGCCAACAATCACTACATCGTACTTATGTACCTGCATTGAATAAAGCTCTTTTCTAAAACTCTAAATTCTATAAATTACGGTGCGGGGCAGAATGAAGGAAGTAAGTCTGCCGGTGCACCGACGGGGCAAGGATCGAAGGTGAAGATTACCAAGGTGCCCACGAGGAGAACGAATGCTGAGGCGATGAAAAGAATCAGCTTGAGCCAGAAACGGGTAGTGTCGTTTTCTGCGTAATCCATGATGATGGTGCGGATGCCGTTAGTGCCGTGCAACATTGCTAGCCACAGCAACAAGAGATCCCATACCTGCCAGAAAGGATTAGCGAGCTTACCACCCACAAAACCGAAATCAATGCTGTGTACACCGTGGCCGGTCATCAAGTTCACAAAAAGGTGACCGAAGATGAGCACTACCAGTACAACACCGGAGAGACGCATGAACAACCATGCGAACATCTCAAAGTTGTTGCGCTTTGAGCTGGCGCGATTGTACTTGACGCCGTCAACTACATTGTCTCGGCTACGAGGAGCAGAAATGCGTGGTTTGAGAGGTGTAGCCATGGATTAGCCTCCGAAGGTGTTCATGAGGTGACGGATGAGGAATGGAATCATCACGATGGCCCAGAGAATAAGAACGCCCCAGAGCATTCCCTTCTGGTTCTTTGCACCGTTCTTCCAGAAATCAATGAGGATGATACGGATACCGTTAAATGCGTGGTACACAATTGCTGCAACCAGCACTGCTTCACCCAAACCCATGATGGGGTTTTTGTAAGTGCTCATGACGGCGTTGTAAGCCTCGGGCGAGACACGCACCATTGCGGTGTCTAGCACGTGAACCAAAAGAAAGAAGAAAATCGCGATACCAGTAATGCGATGAGCTACCCACGACCACATGCCTTCGCGGCCGCGATATAGGGTGCCTTTGGAGTTATTAGGCACTGAATGACCTCCTGCGAATTGCCTAAAGGCGCCTCAATACTCGGTGTATGGGGGCATAGCGACGCCCAAAACAGCAAAGAAATAACTGTTCTATTACCTTCAAACATACCAGGTGAAAGCCAGCTTTACTGACAGCTCGTGCCCATGAACAGTAAGGGTTCTCGGTTTTAATTAGCGTATTTTTTTATCACCGAATTGTTTTTTGACTCGCGATTGCAGGTATTTAGAAAAAATTATTTCATTCTCTGAGTTTCTTAACAGGGGGAATATCCGAAAATTTTTCCTAAATATGGCGATTGGCTATGTATTCTATTAGATGATGAGAACTCCAATTGAACGGTTTTACCCCCTGATTCCCGCCGGCGGCGTAGGCTCCCGCCTTTGGCCTCTTTCGCGTGCCCACGCCCCGAAATTCTTGCTTGACCTTACAGGTAGTGGCGAATCTCTAATTCGCCAAACCTATGATCGCCTCTTAGGGATTTCAAACGGCTCAGTCATGGTGGTAACCGGTGAGTCCCATGCAAATGCTGTAACCCAGCAAATTACTGAGCTTCGTGGCTCAGACTTGGTCCTAGAACCCTCCCCTAAGGATTCGGCGGCAGCTATCGGGTTAGCGTGCGCTATCTTGTATTTGCGCGATTCCGAGGCAATCATCGGTTCATTCGCCGCTGACCACGTCATCGACCCGGTTAGCGAGTTCCACAAGGTGGTTCGTGAGGCAGTTGAGACTGCCGCTACGGGAAAAATTGTGACCATTGGTATTACCCCTACTTCACCCTCCACCGCGTTTGGGTACATTAAAGCCCACCGTTTGCTGGATATCGACGGCGCACCGTCTGCTCTAGCGGTTGACTCGTTTGTTGAAAAACCCGACGCCGAAACTGCCGCAACTTATGTGGATTCTGGTGAATACACCTGGAACGCAGGTATGTTCGTAGCTCCTGCGCAACTTATGCTCACTCACCTTGAGCAGAACGAGCCTGAACTTTATGCAGGCATCATGAAAATTGCTCATGCGTGGGACACCTCTGAGCGCGAAGACGTTATGCAAGCCACCTGGCCAACCTTGCCCAAGAATGCCATTGATTACGCTGTGGCAGAACCCGCAGCTGCCGCAGGAGATGTGGCGATGGTTCCTGGATCCTTTAGCTGGGACGATGTGGGAGATTTTGACGCCGTCACCCGTTTGATTCAGATCAAGAGCAACGAAGAGCTGACAGTACTAGGTAATTCCGATACGGTGATTACGCAAGATACCACCGGAATTGTGGTGAGCGAGGGTAAGCGCCTGATCTCCGTGATTGGCATGAGCGATGTGGTGGTTGTAGATACCGATGACGCCCTGTTGGTAACCACCCGCAAGGATGCTCAGAAAGTTAAAGATACGGTAGCTGAGCTCAAGAACCGCTCGCTCACCGAGCTTCTTTAGCGCTACCAAAACTCACTAAAGCCCACCTTTCCAGGTGGGCTTTTTTTGGTGTGCCTTGTTTTTGTTAATGCAAATGATTCTCATTTGTATTATCTTGTTAATCATGACAAAAACACCACGCATTATCACCAGTACTGCTCTTCTTATCTCCTCCGCTATCGCACTCAGCGCTTGTAGCGCACCTACCGCCTCAGCGCCGTCGTCAGAATCAGCCGCAACAACCTCAAACCCCAGCGCCTCACCGGAAATCACCGAAGCCTCGGCGCTCTCCCCTCGCCTAGCGCTCACCTATGACGGTGGGGTCATGACCGTTGACGGACGCACCATGAAACTCATCAACACCGTAGAAAAAGAGGGCTTCTTACGCTTGAACCCTGCCGGCGATAACCGACATCTAGCAGTGGCTGATGGCAAAAGCTATCAGATGATGGACCTGGGCACCTGGGAGCAGCCCCACGACGATCACAGTCACATGTACACCACAGAGCCCACTTTGAGCCAACTAACTTTTACCGCCGATCACACCGGTCACGTGATTAACGAACAGGGGAAAACAGCAATGTTTGCCGACGGCACCGGCACTTTTGAGGTCTATGATCCCGATCAACTTACTGCAGAAAACAAACTCACCGCATCAAAGATTGACACCAAGAAGGTAACCCTTGCCAAACCCCACCACGGTTTCGCAATCCCTCTAAAAGACAACAAATACATGGTGGCAGTAGGTGATGAAGACACTCGCACTGGCGCCGCCATTGTGGATGAGCAAGGCCACGTCCTTCAAGAAAACAACCAGTGCCCGGGCGTGCACGGTGAGGCTCAGGCGGCACAGGACGTGATTACTGTGGGTTGCGAAGACGGCGCTCTCATTTACAAAGAGGGAAAATTCACTAAGATTTTCAACCCCGAGGATTCCTACTCGCGATCAGGAAATCAGGCAGGGTCTGAAAAATCTGAGGTAGTTCTTGCCGATTACAAGACCGATAAAGACGCCGAGCTAGAACGCCCCGAGCAGTTTTCGCTGATTAATACCACCACAGAAAAGCGTCAAAAAGTACAACTTCCCAAGGGCGTGAGCTACAGTTTTCGCTCCCTCGCCCGCGGTCCCGAAGGTGAAGCCCTTTTGCTCACCACCGATGGCAAACTGCGCTATTTTGACCAAAATACGGGTGCAGAATTGGGTTCGCTCAATCTCATGAAGCCTTGGACGGAATCTGAAACATGGCAGGACCCGCGCCCTGCACTGTGGGTTGATGGAAACACCGCTTACGTTACCGATCCCTCTACCCAGCGCGTCATGGCAGTTTCTTTAGCTGGTATTCAGCACGGTAAAGCTGAAAAATTTGCGGAGCTCAAACTCCCGCACGTCCCCAATGAAATCAACGGAGTCTCTGGAAAAGCAGTGAAGAACCACTCGTAGGTCACTCTGATAAAAAGTCTGTTATTGCCTCATCGTGAGCCGATGGGAGTTGTTGTAGCGGTACTTCTTGCAACAGCTCCCACTCGCTCCCGGTATAACGAAAAATACCCACTCGCTCCACCTCAAAGGTCAGAAGCTCCTGGGGTAAATCAGCGAACTCTTCCAGAGAGTCCCGCAATGCAGATTCTTCGAGCTGATACGCCAACGTCAGGTGCGGAATATATTCAAAGGGTGAGGAACTGGGCCCCAAGCACGCGGAGCTCACTTCGCGGAGCATATCAAGCGCATAGGCTCCTTGGTTTACCGGTAAAAAACTCACCGACGTTTCCGGAAGAAAAGAAGCCGGCTCACCAAGACCCACAATAAAAGAACTCTGCTCACCAAGTTTTTGAGCTACCTTTTGTATCTGCTGCTGACCCGGTTGCGCCGCAATATGCACCGTAATATGGCTATGACGGCGCGCATGAGCTACATGATGCTGTTGTTGCCACGCAAAAATTCGCCCACTCAAAGCGTCGGGCACTGGAGCAAGCACACTAATGTACTGCTCCCCTGGCACGAGAGTGGGCGAACTTTTGGTCATGTATTCTCTTTACTCTTTCGACGTCAAAATGGAGGGCATGAAACCGACATTCTTGTAAACGTTCTCAACGGTTACCGCGGCGATTTCTCGAGCCTGGGAGGCACCTACTGCTAGCAAACGATCAAGTTCTGCAGGGTCGTCTAACAGTTCAATGGCGCGGTCGCGGATTGGAGCCATGGTCGAAGAAACCACCTCAGCCAAATCTACTTTGAGGTGCCCGTACATCTTTCCTTCATATTCAGCAACAATGCTCTCAATCGAACGATGAGTCACTGCAGAATAAATCGATAACAGATTAGAGATGCCCGGTTTATTCTGCCGATCAAAGCTAATCACGCTACCGTCGTCAGTAACTGCAGACTTGATTTTTTTGGCAGTCTTCTTGGGCTCATCTAATAACCAAATGATGCCCTTTTCGGTCTGCGCAGATTTAGACATTTTTGCGGTCGGAATCTGCAAATCGTAAATCTTTGCGGTTTCCTTCAAAATCTTAGGTTCTGGAACCACAAAAGTTTCGCCAAACCGAGCATTAAACCGCTGAGCAAGATTACGAGTCAGCTCCAAGTGCTGGCGCTGATCCTCGCCAACCGGCACCACATCTGCCTGGTACAGCAAAATATCAGCAGCCATGAGCACAGGGTAGGTAAACAAACCAACACTTGCGTTATCTGAGCCCTGCTTAGCAGCTTTGTCCTTGAACTGAGTCATGCGCGAAGCTTCACCAAAACCGGTTAGGCAGTTCAGAACCCACGCCAACTGAGCGTGTTCAGGCACATGCGACTGCACAAACAGCGGGGTTTTAGTGGGGTCAATGCCGCAAGCAATATACTGCGCTGCGGTCTTACGAGTGCGCTCCAACAAAATTGCCGGATCCTGCGGCACCGTAATCGCGTGCATATCAGGAATAAAATACAAGCACTCATGATCTTGTTGAAGATCAACCCAGTTGGTGAGCGCCCCAATAAAGTTACCTAAATGCATAGAATCCGCAGAGGGCTGCGCCCCCGAAAAAGCACGTGGCTTTCCCGTAGCGGCATTAGGAATCAACGAACGATCAGATTCGTGGTTTTCTTCAGACACAATTACATCCTTTGGTTCGCCAGCTAATAAATTCTGGCTTCATAAATTTTTAGAACTGGTAATCGACGACGAGCGGTGCGTGATCGCTAAATCGAAGATCGTATGACTCGGCGCGATCCACTACAGCCTGGGTTGCCTTCTGCGCGAGCGCAGGAGTTGCCATGTGGTAATCGATGCGCCAACCGGCGTCATTATCAAATGCCTTTCCTCGGTAAGACCACCAAGTGTAGGGGCCGGGTACGTTGCCAGCTAGCGAGCGAGCGACGTCCACGAACCCCGATTCTCCAAAGAATGTATCGAAGTAGGCGCGTTCTTCTGGTAAGAATCCTGCGCGTTTTTGGTTGGCTTTCCAGTTCTTAATGTCAAGTTCGGTGTGCCCCACGTTGAGATCACCTACGACCAATACGTGATCACTGTGCTGAGCTAGCTCGGGCATCCGAACTTCCATGCGTTGTAGAAAACGGTATTTGTCTTCTTGCTTGGGGGTATCGACTTCGCCCGAGTGAACGTAGGCAGAAACCACGGTGAGAGTTTCCCCATGGGGTAGCTGATAATCAGCTTCTACCCAGCGACCGGAAGTCTCAAAGTACTCTTCGCCAATATGTTCGCGCGTGGCAACCGGCTGGTTTTTCAGCACCTCGCCGTTGGCGTTAGGGGTTTTGCGAGTCGCAATCAATACGCCCGCGCGTCCTTTGGCCTCCGCCTCAGCATGCACAATATGCCACTGCGATTCGTCAAGAAGTTCGCGTGCCACGCTATCGGGTGCACGGACTTCTTGAAGGCACAGAATATCGACGTCGCGTTCAGCCAGCCAAGCGCCCATCTCTTTGCGGTAGGCCGCACGAATGCCGTTGACGTTGACCGAAGCTACGCGAAGACTCTGCGGTTTGCGAGGCATTAGGCATCTCCTTTGGCGTCTTTAATCATGCTCATGCCGTTTTGAGCGGTGGTATCAATGGTATCGAGGGCACGTTCTACCATGGCGGCAGATTCCTCGGTATTTGCTGCAAGCTGTTCTTTAATCACGTTGGACTGCACCAGAACAATTTGGAAGCTGTGCGAAAGTTTGTCGTCGAGCAACGAATTTTCTTCTAGTCTGCGAGTAGCGGCAGACTCTTCAAAGCTTCGCTGCGATGCCTTGGCCTGCTTCATCACGGCAAAAGCCAAATAGGCTGCCAGACCAAGCCACGCTAAGAGAATACCCGCAACAATCCACCCCAAAACCGATTCCTCGTGGGACGCGCGGGCAATAGCAATAATAAAGAGCACCAGTAACACTACCCCGCCAATAATGGCGCCAAGAAGTGCTTTTGAACGAGATGAATTGTGAGAATCGGTAGACTGCATAATTTATATTATGCCAAATGGTTGAAGCACTGCTATGCATACACTAGATGAGGGAATTCCCCGATAGAGCCTAGCGCGGTTTCACCATAAGAAACTCATGAGCCTGAATACTCTCAGAATAAACCCTTGCAGATTACTATAGAACCTATGACCAGCGAAAACTCCCCCGTATCCGCTGAAAGCTACTCCATTTCTCGCTCTCTTTTTGGAGCGACTTTACCCAGTGCTACTGCCCCCAAGTATCACAGGCTAGCTAGCTTTCTGCTTTCAACTTTCATCCAAAATGGTGAAGCGCATACGCCTCTGCCCACAGAGCGCGAATTGCAAAATCAGTTTGGTCTCAGCCGCGACACCGTTCGTCGGGCAATCTCTATTCTGCAGCAGCGTGGCTTGGTGTATAACGTGCAAGGTTCGGGCACTTATGTGGCAGATCAGCATCGACATACTAAAACCCCGCGTCTTGTCTCATACACAGAAGATATGGTGGCGCGCGGCTTTACGCCCACCACAGCAACGCTCAACTGCCATAAGGTCGGTGCCTCTTTGAAGGTGGCTAGTGACCTCAATATCGAAGAGTCCACTCCGGTCATTGAGGTCGTGCGTTTGCGTCGTGCCGACGGTGCACCCATGTGCTACGAAAAAGCACGGTTTATTCCAGAAGCATTTGCCCACGTAGAACCGGAAAACTCTGTATCGCTAGATGCTCAGCTCACCAGTAGCGGTTTTCGCATTGAACGTGTGGTGCAACGCATTTTCGCCACTAACCTCACGGCAGAAGAAGCTGCTGCCCTGGATGTACCTCAAGGCGCCGCCGCATTGCGGGTTGAGCGCGTTGGATATACCTCTCGCGGAACAGCCGTTGAAAGCACCGTTTCACTCTATCGAGCCGATCGTTTTGATTACGAAATTGAGCTCACCCGCGATAAATAGCTGGTTTTACAGACAAAAATCCCGCTGTCTTCACCAAATGGAGAAAGACAGCGGGATTTTTGAGTATTTTCAATAGCGGTCTATTTTTCTGCCGCCATACGCTCTGCGGTTTCAACCACGTTGACCAGCAACATAGCGCGGGTCATCGGACCCACACCGCCGGGGTTAGGTGAAACCCAGCTAGCTTTTTCAGCAGCTTCGGGGCTGATATCGCCGGTCAGCTTCTTCTTACCCGTTTCGGGGTCTTCAATACGAGAGACTCCGACGTCGAGCAAAATCGCACCGTCCTTCACCTGATCTGCCTTAACAGTGTGCGCCTGGCCTACTGCGGCAATGATGATATCTGCATCTGCAAGAATTTCATCGGGGTTTTCGGTGCCGGTGTGAACCAGGGTGGGGGTCGCGTTGATTTCCTTGCGGGTAAGCAAAAGACCCAGCGGGCGTCCCACGGTAATACCGCGACCCAGAACTGCTACCTTTTTACCTTCCCACGAGAGACCGTGGCGTTGCACCAATTCAATGACACCGTTAGGCGTACAAGGAAGCGGTGAATCGAGTTCTCCGCCCACGTTAAGCACCAGACGCCCCAGGTTAGTGGGGTGAAGGCCGTCGGCGTCTTTGTCGGGGTCAATTTTTTCAAGAATGCGGTTGGTGTCGATGTGCTTAGGAAGTGGAAGCTGCACAATATAGCCCGTGCATGCTGGGTCCTCGTTGAGCTCAGCGATCGCTTTTTCCAAATCTTCCTGGCTCACATCTGCCGGAAGTTCTTTACGGATAGAGGCGATTCCCACCTCTGCGCAGTCGCGGTGCTTTCCGCCTACGTAGGAGTGCGATGCAGGATCATCGCCCACCAATACAGTGCCCAGTCCAGGGGTTACGCCCTGTTCTTTGAGCTTCTGTACCCGCTCTTTAAGTTCTTGCTTAATTTCTGCGGCTGTAGCCTTGCCATCGAGTATTTGGGGCATGTTTACCACTCCTCAATTCCGTCGTACAAAGGGAACTTCTTGCAGAGAACGTCAACGCGCTCACGCAAAGCCTTCACATCTGCACCAGGCTTGAGAGCCTCGGCAATGATGTCAGCAACTTCAGTGAACGCCTGAGCATCAAAACCACGAGTAGCCAGCGCAGGAGTACCAATACGCAACCCGGAAGTAACCATCGGCGGGCGGGGATCGTTAGGAACGGCGTTGCGGTTAACCGTAATACCAGCCTCATGCAAAAGGTCTTCTGCCTGCTTGCCATCGAGCTCTGAGTTGCGCAAATCAACGAGCAGAAGGTGAACCTCAGTACCACCGGTCAAAACTTCAACCCCGGCGTCTTTCAAATCTGCCTGGTTCAAGCGATCGGCAATGATGTGCGCGCCTTCTAGGGTGCGCTTCTGACGGTCTTTGAATTCCTCAGTGCCAGCAATCTTGAACGCGGTTGCTTTACCTGCGATGACGTGCATCAACGGTCCGCCCTGCTGACCGGGGAATACCGCCGAGTCAATCTTCTTCTTGAGTTCTTCTTTGCACAGAATGAAACCGGAGCGAGGCCCGCCAATAGTCTTGTGAACGGTTGAAGACACCACATCTGCAAAAGGAACGGGGTTGGGGTGCAAACCTGCAGCCACCAAGCCAGCAAAATGCGCCATATCAACCCATAGGTACGCGCCTACTTCATCGGCGATTTCGCGGAACTTCACAAAATCTAACTGACGAGTGTAAGCGGACCAACCAGCAATAATCACCTTGGGCTTTTCGGCAAGTGCTAATTCACGCACCTGCTCCATGTCCACACGGCCAGTTTCTTCGTCAACGCCGTAAGCCACCACATTGTAAAGCTTGCCCGATACGTTGAGTTTCATGCCGTGGCTCAAGTGACCACCGTGAGCAAGGGATAGACCCATCAGAGTTTCACCTGGCTTGAGCAAAGCGTGCATTACTGCGTTGTTTGCCTGCGCGCCCGAGTGTGGTTGAACGTTTGCGTGCTCCGCACCAAAAAGCGACTTTGCGCGCTCGATAGCGAGGGTCTCTACAACATCAACATATTCGCATCCACCGTAGTAACGACGTCCGGGGTAGCCCTCAGCGTATTTGTTGGTCAAGACTGAGCCCTGAGCTTCTAAAACTGCGCGAGGCGCGAAGTTTTCAGAAGCAATCATCTCGAGGGTGTTTTGCTGACGTTGCTGCTCATTTTTAATGGCTTCTGCAACTTCTGGATCAACCTCGGTTAGTGGAAGGTCAACAACTGACTGACCATTGCTCATACATGCCCCTTTCAAATGGGAGTACTCAAGGGTTCGCTCGATGAATACTCAAAGTCTAAAATCCGGCATATCATCAGCCGCTATCACCAGTTTATGTGAACCAGACCGCTTAATGTAAAAGTGGTTCGGTTATTTCCGTGCAGAAAGACAGAGAAGGGGACGACGCCGGTTGCTCCACGCCCCGCCTCCGTCCTGATATTCCTACCAGTAGCTCGCCTAAGCTTGCTCCAAAATAGCGGCGGCATATTCCACATAACTTTGGTGACTAAAACCAGAGAGTGTTTGCGATTGAACCACGTAACCGCAAAAGACGGCGAGAATGGCGGTTCCCATAACTTCTATCCACTCTTGGCGCTCGGCTTCAGTAAAATCGAGGTTTTCTTGCGCCCATATCTCATAGCGTTGAGTAGCGGAGAGTTTAATGCTCTGTAATTGCTCGTCAACAATGCTTTGCAATGAGGGCACGGTGGCAGCTTCGCCCCATGTAGTCATCATGAACTTGCACATTTGCGGTTGCCGGTGCAGCACTTCTAGCCAGTTCAGCACAAAATCCCACGGCGCGGGAGCAACCTCAAAAAGAGTGGTGTTGCTTTCGGAATCAGCCATGCTGTCTATCTCAAACAACGAGAGATCAAGCTGAGCGGTAGCAACGATAATTTCTTGCTTGCCAGAAAAATGGTTATAAATAGCTCCCGCAGAGAGCTGAGCACGACCTATGATGTCGCCCATTGAAGTACGCTCATAACCTTTTTCAACAAAACATTCGCGCGCGGCGTCGATAATCCGCTGACGAACTTGAGTTTTATATTCTTCACTAACTTTGGGCACCTGCACAGTTTACAAGAACCGAAATGGAACAATCATTCAGAGACAGCAGGTGGTTAGCGTATATACCAAGCCGCGAATTTTGAAAATTGATGCAACTCTTCAAAATATCCATGATTATTTTCATTTATCACAGCTTAATTTTATACAAATTTCAAATAAAATTAGGAGCTGTATGGTTGCAGATGCTCAGCCACCTTCCAGCGTTTGAGAGACTCCACAAAACCTAAAACCACAAGCCCCCAAAGTAGCACCACCCAGCAAATAGTATCGGGAAAAAGCGCAAGATATCAGGCTTTGGGGCATCAAATCCTATCCACCAAAGATTACGTGTTCCACATAACAACCGGGCAAGAACTCCTAGCCACAGAGATAGTTTTTCGCCCCTATTGCCCACTGTACAAAAAACCCGCACCGCCTATTACATTCCACCAAGCTATTCCAATTTATTCTTGATAAACTAAAGCGTTACTTTTACAGGGGAAAGGTATAAGTAACAACCCTGTTTGATACCAGACAAACATCGGTTAAATATTTATTTACGCGAAAGGGCACATCATGGGGAATGCTCAATCGCGTCGTGAAGCGCGTGAAGCCCGGCGAAAGAAAAATTTTCGCAAATGGATCGCACTCAGCGGCGCTGGAGTCGTATTACTCAGCGGAGGTTTACTAGCCCTAAACCTCAGTGCTGCTGAACAAAAAACAACTCCACAATCCATACCAAGCAACTGTCTCACCACCCAGCGAGTCACTGTTCAAACTACGCCTGAAATGGCCGAAGTTCTCAAACAAATTCCAGTGACAGCAGACAACTGCATCACTCTTTCGGTCAGTAGCGAAACCAACGCTATTGATACCGCCGCAGAAATCATGAGCGGCAAATCAGCACCCAACCTGTGGATTCCAGACTCTTCAACAAGAGCTGAGCTAACTCTTGCAGGCAAAGCCAAAGTGATTACTCACGCAAAGTCTCTAGCCAAGTCTCCTGCCGTGATAGTCACTGAAAGCGATAAAAAATACGAGACGTGGAACGCAGCCCTCCAAGATTCCACCCACCTCGACATGAGTGAACCCAAAGTAGATTCAGGGGCGTTTCTTGCACTCTTAGACGCTACCGCCGAAACCAACAATAAAACGGTTTCTGCAGAACAGCTCACCGCTAATGCCGGTCTACGAGCGCAAACTATCGGCGCCGACGAACCTGTGAGTACTGCAGGCGAGCTCCTTGACCAAGTGCAGAACAAGAAAACAGAATCGGCTATCGTGACCGAATCTGATTACTACCGCTACATGGCAGAGCACAACGATTCCTCGATAAAAGCATACGTTCCGGAGAACAAGACCCAGAGCCTTGACTATCCCATGTATCAGCCCTCTGATAGCGCAGACACCAACAAAACAATTGATGCTGCAGCTACCAAAATCGAAGACTACCTAAAATCTGAAGACGGCAAAAAAGCACTAGAAGCTCAAGGAATACGAGCCAGCGATAATCAGCCTCTCGGCAAAAACACGGTAGGCGACGTCGCTGATTTGCCAGATGCTCAACCGCAGTCAATTTCAAATATGTGGAATTCGTACCTGCGTCAATCAGCCCCCACTAACGCTCTTGTAGCCATCGACGCTTCAGGTTCTATGGCCTATAAACTAGGCGATACTAACCGCACTCGTATGGACATCACCAAAGAAGCAGTTTTGGCAGGATCTCGCCTCTTCCCCGAGCGCGATTCCCTAGGTCTGTGGAGCTTCGCTCGCAATATTGCGAGCGATGATCACGGCAAAGAGACTGATTATAAGAAACTTGTTCCGATTCGTCAGATTTCAGATGAAGTTGACGGAAAGTCGCAACGCGAGATTTTAGTTGATGCTGGTTCGCAGATTCAGCCTTATAAAGACGCTCAAACAGGTCTGAACGACACCACGTGGGCGGCTTTCCAAGAGGTGAAGAAGAACTATCAGAATGACTCTGCCAATGTGGTTGTTATTATGACCGACGGCGAGAATTCAGATAACGGTTCAATTTCTACCGAAGACTTGGTCAAGAAAATTCAGCAAAACCAAGATAAAGACCATCCCGTCTTCATGATTTATATTGGCATTTCTGAAGACGCCAACATGGAGAATTTGCAGTACCTTGCTGAACAAACAGGCGGTGAAGCTTACCCTGCGAACTCCGCAGAGGATATTCAGGGCATCTTCCAGAAGGCTCTGACGGTTTCCCCCGAAGAGAGCGATGCCGCAGCTACTGCTGCGCCTACTCCCTAGAGGGTTTAGCTGAGTAGTTCATTGAAAAACCGCTTCATCCAGGTAACTGGATGAAGCGGTTTTTTAGGTATGAGTGGAAGAAGTGTTTAGTGGAAGAAGTGGCGGGCACCGGTAGTGTACATCGTCACTCCGGCTGCCTTTGCTGCTTCGATCACTTCTTCATCGCGAATGGAGCCACCGGGCTGTACGACGGCGCGGACTCCGGCGTCGAGTAGAACCTGCAGGCCGTCGGCGAAGGGGAAGAACGCGTCGGACGCCGCAACAGCGCCCTTGGCACGCTGATCGTCGCCCGCGAGAGTGTTAGCGCGCTCCACGGAGAGCTTGCAGGAGTCAACGCGGTTAACCTGGCCCATGCCGATTCCTACGGCAGCGCCGTCGTCGGCGAGCAAAATCGCGTTGGACTTTGCAGCACGCAGTGCTCGCCATGCGAAGGAGAGATCGGCAAGGGTTTGCTGATCTGCGGCGTCACCGGCAACCAGAGTCCAGTTCTTGGGGTCATCGCCTTCGGCGGTGAGGCGGTCTGCTTCTTGGAAGAGCGCGCCGCCTGAGACTGCGCGGTATTCCAGCGACTCGCGCTCAAAACCCTCAGGAAGAACAAGAATGCGCAGGTTCTTTTTGGTCTGCAAAATCTCTAGCGCTTCAGCGGTGTAAGAAGGTGCAATGATGACTTCGGTAAAAATACCTTTGACGGTCTGCGCCATTTTTGCGGTGACTTCGCGGTTTGCTGCAATCACACCGCCGTACGCAGAGAGCGGATCGCAGGCGTGTGCTTTTGCGTGCGCGTCAGCAATCGGATCTTCTGCACCGTCGGTGGCAATAGCAATACCGCACGGGTTGTTGTGCTTGATGATGGCAACGGCTGGTTCCTCAAAATCGTAGGCGGCGCGCAAAGCGGCATCACCGTCTACAAAGTTGTTGTAGCTCATTGCCTTACCGCCAAGCTGTTCAGCCTGAGCGATACCGGGCTTTGCTGCCGGATCAACGTACAACGCGGCCTTCTGGTGAGGGTTCTCGCCATAACGCAGTGATTCCGAACGTTCGAAGGAGAGACCGGCAAAGGGCGGCCAATAGTTGGCATCTTCGTCTTGCTCAAACTGTGCGGCAGTCCAAGTAGCTACAGCGGTGTCGTAGCTTGCAGTGTGCGCAAAAGCCGCGGAAGCAAGACGACGGCGCTCAGCCAAGGTGAAGCCGCCTTCGGAAGCTGCGCGCACGACGTCGTCGTAACGAGCGGGATCAACAACAACCGCTACGGCGTCGTGGTTCTTTGCTGCCGCGCGGACCATGGAAGGGCCGCCAATATCGATTTTTTCGATGATGGCGTCTTGGTCAGCACCTGAGGCTACGGTGTCTACAAAGGGGTAGAGGTTCACAATGACCAAATCGAAGGGCTCGATGTTCATTTGTTCGAGGGTATCGATGTGTTCTTGTTTGCGGCGATCCGCCAAGATACCCGCGTGAACGCGTGGATGCAAGGTCTTGACGCGCCCCTCTAGGCATTCGGGAAATTCAGTGATGTCTGAAACTTCAGTGACCGGCACGCCTGCTTTGGCAATGGTTGCCGCAGTGGAACCTGTGGAGACAATGGCTACTCCAGCATCGTTCAGTCCGCGTGCCAAATCTTCTAGACCGGTTTTATCAAAGACAGAAATAAGCGCGCGTTTGAGAGGAACGCGGTCGAGCTCAATAAGACTCACTAATAACTCCAATTTTCTGTGCCGAGTGTGGTTTGCCCGGCGGATGGGTTGTTCTGCGAGTCGGTTTAAGCCCCGACCCAAAGGCTCGATTTTTCGGCCTGAAATGTACAGCGTGAAAAATCTAAATCTATGGGGTGGGTGCTTTTATTGTTTACTCAAAGTATCAATGGTTTGCACCAGTAATTTTCGCTCTTGAACCTTAATCCGTTCGTGCAGGGTTTCTTCGGTATCGCCCTCAAGCACTGGCACGGCGGCTTGAGCGAGGATTGGCCCGGTGTCCACTCCCGAATCAACAAAGTGAACGGTGAGGCCGGTAATTTTGACGCCGTGTGCTAATGCATCCCGTACACCGTGCGCACCGGGGAACGAAGGTAAAAGTGCCGGGTGCGTATTGATAATGCGGTTTTCAAACGCTTGGACGAGTTCGGCGTCCACGATTCGCATGAATCCGGCGAACACCACATAATCTGGTGAGTATGAACCAATTTTGGTTTCTAAAGCGCGGTTCCACTCGGGGCGAGTGACATAATCAGAGGGCTCTACCAAGAACGTTTCGATGCCCGCCTCGCGAGCGCG
>JAUMUA010000033.1:0-13076 GCA_030530925.1 Rothia sp. (in: high G+C Gram-positive bacteria)
TAGCTCTTAGAATTGCTGGATCGCCTGGTGGATTCGGGAAAGACCGTGGTGGTCATTGAGCACCATCTGGCGGTGATGGCGCACGCCGATTGGATTATCGATTTGGGCCCAGGCGCGGGGTCTGACGGCGGTCAGGTGGTTTTTGAAGGCACTCCTGCCGAGCTGGTTGGCAACGCAAGCACTCTGACCGGGCAGTACCTTGCGGAGTACGTCGCCTAGAAAATTCCTTTTTCGCTTAGGTACCGCTGTGCCTTGGGGCGTTCGAGGAGCATCATGGCGATTCCTAAAACCATCATGGGAATCTGAAAAGCCATGGCAATTCGAAACGCCTCGAGGTTGTAGGTGTCAGGCGTGCCCGCACCGAGGGCGTCAAGAATGAAACCAATAGCAAACACATTGATTAGCGCGCCCACGAATCCACCCATGTTGGCGATGCCGGTGGCTATTCCGCGCTGAGTGATCGGGGTGTGGGTACGCACAATTTCAAATGCCACCATCGATGCCGGGCCGCCCACTCCACCGACCATGGCGGTGATTGTCATGAGCCATGCTGGTGCGCCGCCCGGGTAGAGCAGAACCGCGCACCATAACAGCACCAAGATGATCACTAGCGCCGTCACAATCTGCACGCGCTGGCGGATAAAGCGCGAGAAGACCGGGCCCGCGGCAAATCCTGCCACCATGATTGCCACAATATTCAAACTCACAATGGTGGACGCTGTCGCGAACGAATATCCTAAACCGCCCGTCATAAAGGGCACACCCCAGAGCAGCACAAAAGAGTTTGTGGAGAAACAGGTAGCATAGTGCACCCAGAAACCCAACCGAACCCCGGGACGGCGCAGGAGTGTTTTGAGCGCAGGGAAAATTCCGCTACTCTGCGGGCCCAGTACCGGTAGCGCATGGGTAATGGGATTCTGCGCGTGGTCGTCGGCGGCAGATTCCGCTGAATCGTTCAGCGGGCTTTCATGCGCGACGTCGTGATGTTCGGTTCGGCGTTTGGTGGCAATGATGCGCTGAAACAGCGGGAATCTGCCTGGTTTCTCTTGCAAGAAGAAGCACAGAATGAGTCCCAGAATCAGACAGAGCGAAGCTAGGACGCTAAAAGTTCCGCTCCATCCCATTGCCGCCACCACAGCTGCTAAGGGTGCCACTGCCAAGAGTTGCCCGCCTTGGCCAATCAGACCGCTCACTTGGTTGAGCGTCGGAATGGTCTTAGGGGTAAACCAATCGGCAATGAGTTTGATCATCGAAACAAAAATGCAAGCATCACCCGCACCCACCAGCACCCGAGCACAAATAGCGAGCGAAATAGAGGGACTAAAGCCCATGGTGAACTGACCGGCGCTCATCAAAACTAGACCCGCGCACAGCATGACGCTCGCCCCAAAACGATCGAGCAAGATTCCCACCGGAATCTGCGCCAGGGCATAAACGGCTAATTGCACCATCACAAACGTAGAAACAATAGTTGCCTCCACCCCAAAATGATGCTGGGCAAACGTTCCTAGGGCAGAGAAAGAGCTGCGGTTAATGGTGGTGAGCACATAGGTGAGCACGCCCAGCGCCCACATCGTCATCTTTAACCCTGCGCCGTGTTTCATTGCTCTACCTTTATCTCTTGCCAAACTCATAAACCCGGAAATTTCTCAGTGCTGATGCTACCAGCGCCTGTCACCGGGGCACTGAGTTTCGTGCGTGCAACTCAGTCTTGTGAAAGAGCCGCCATCATCTGCGCTCTTCCTAACATCACTGCCTGTTGTTGCACCTTGGCGGCTTGCCCCAGCATTGAAATTTTGGGTGCGTTAGCAGGAGGTGCAACCTGCACTACTGACGGGTGCTCGTGCATCAGTTGCTCAAGCTCTAGCTTGCGTTGGTTGCGGTTCGTCCACGTGTGTAGCGCACCCGGTGCATTTTTGCGCATCCACTGGGTCACCGCACGTTGCTTGAGGGCATGAGTACTGGGCAACTCTAAACTCGGCACTCGAGTCCGCAACACCAAAACATGGGTAGCACCCTGTGCCAAAGCCGTCTCTACTGGCACATTTTCTGCCATGCCCGCATCAATAAAACGAGAACCGCCCAATTCAACCGGCGCACCAGAGAGCACCGGGATGCGAATGGAAGCTTTCAACGCCGTTTTGAGAGTTTCTTGATCATGCACAAAAGGTGCTAGGTCTGTGGAATCACCGGTGTCTGCATCGGTACCGAGGGGATGAAACTCCACCGGGCTTGCCAAAATCTGATCAAAACCCATGCGAGTAAAGTTCTCATAGATTTCGTCCACCAAAAAGTCCCCATTGACTACAGGACGCCCTCGCAGGGCATTACCTACTTTGATAGTTCCGCGCATCGATTCGGGTGCCCACCACCCATGCAGATTGGCGTTGACTCGCTCGCAGATAAGCCACGCACCGTTGAGTGCACCCGCCGATGCACCGTAGACCGCGTCGAAGACGGAGAGCATTCCGCTATCTTCTAGCGCGGCCACCATTCCCCCGTTATAAGCGGCTCGAGACGATCCGCCCTCTAGCACCAAAGCCAGACGAGCGCCGTCCTGCCGTGCTCCAGTGGTTGAGTTTGATTGTTTACGGTGGTGCCTAAGTTCTAGGGTGCTGAGCATGTTGTCAGTTTAGTATTAGGCGCATTGATGGGTACAAATATTCACGGCTATTCCCGACGACGTGGGCTGATGTGGGTTTTTTGAGCTGTGATTCAGCGGGAATGGGTACGAACCAACTTCAAATTGTCATACTAAAGAATGAGTATTCTGCTTAATTTATTCAGTGGGCTTACTTGATAGTCGACACTTTTCTGCAAAATTGTAATTCAAAAACTGCGGGGTAAAAATATCTAAAAATCTTTTGACGTACATATTGTTTTCCCTATCAAGCAAGCCAAAATGCTCAACGCAGAGTTTTCCGCTGAAAACCAACACATCACCACAGACCCCCTCAATATTTTCGTGCACTTTCCGCATCCTTTGTACCCCTAGACGTACTAAAGTCTCATAGATTGACCGACAAAATCTCTCTATATTTGAGGACGGGGAAAAACAAAACCAGAAACCACAAAGCGTTTCTATCATCGAATCAAGGGGAAATTTTGATGAAAAAACATTTTTGGGGAGGAGTTGGCGCCTTGGCACTTGGAGTATTTTCATTACTTTATACGCCTGCCATTGCCGAAGCTCCACATCAGCCTGTTGAAACCGGATCTACTGTTTCGAATCACCAGGCAGAAGCACTTTCAATCGGGCAATAAACTCCTGGTTGGGTAGCTCTTAGTTGAACCAGAAACTACTAAGAGCCCGGTTCTTTGGGGAAAGAATCGAAGAGCAAAAAAGAGAACTTTCGGGGAGAAAGTTCTCTTTTTTCTTTTAAGTAGCAAAGATATCTAAAGGCATGCCCTCCCTACCTCACAAACGCCGTATCACACAATTCAACTCCGCATCTCAATATGTGAAATAATCACTCTGCGGTACCTAAAAATCTTGATACTGAGAGTATTTTCAAAGACTATGACTACTACACCGGCAAAGCTCAAAAGATCACTGAGCTTAACGCAACTAATCTTTATGGGCTTGGTGTTCATCGGCCCCCTGGCGCCCGTAGGTATCTTCGGGACCCTCGACGGTAAATCGCACGGCGCCGTCGCCACCGTTTACATCGTGGCAACTATCGCTCTCGCTTTCACGGGCTCTAGCTACATGCGCATGTCCCGCGAAGTTCCACGCGCAGGTTCCGTCTTCGCTTACGCAAACGAAGGTATTGGTCCTCGCGCTGGCTACATCGCTGGCTGGATGATTCTGCTGGACTACATTTTGGTTCCCTCAATCGCCTTCATGATTGCCGGTATCGCTATCAACTCTCTGTTCCCAGCGATTCCTCTATGGCTAATCGTTACCGTGGCAATCATTATTGGCACCGGGCTCAACCTCGCCGGTGTACAAATCGCCTCGCGCGTCATCACCCTCGTGGTGATTCTTGAGATCATCGCGCTGGTTATTTACCTTATTGCTGGTATTTACGTTCTTGCAACCGTTGGCCCTAACCGCCCGTGGCTTTCGCCTTTTACCGGCGTTGATGGGCTCTCGATGGGCGCAGTCTTCGCTGCGGTATCGGTGGCAGTGCTTTCGTTCATTGGCTTCGATTCATTGGCAACCTTCTCTGAAGAAACCAAGGGCGGCCATAAAGTTGTGGGCCGCGCAACCCTGATTTGCTTGGTTGTTGCGGGTATCCTCTTTGTTTCGCAGACCTACGTTGCCTCGTTGCTTTCAACCATTACTCCCGATCAGATTCGCGCTGATCCTTCGCTTGAGGGTGCAGCTTTCTACAAGGCTGTTGACTTGGGCATTGGCCCTTGGGCGCACTGGATGTTGGCTCTTATTAAGGGTATTGGCATGGCGTTCTGCGCGATGGTGGGCCAGGCTGCAGGCGCGCGCGTCATGCTCGATATGTCTCGTTCGGGTCAGCTACCTAGCGCACTCTCTAAGATGAGCAAGAAGCGCCAGGTACCTACCGCAGCAATTCTTGTAGTAGCAGTGGGCAGTATTATTGTTTCGCTCTGGACGGCTACGCGTGCAGATGGCCTTGATCTACTCTCCTCGCTTGTGAACATGGGCGCTCTGTGTGCATTCGTTATTTTGCACGCTTCGGTCATTGGCTACTACCTTGTACGCCAGAAAGCAGCAGAGAAAGGCACCTGGTTTGCGCACGGTGTTATTCCTGCCATCGGTGGCATCATGTTCATCATCGTGATTTTCAATGCCAACCACCTGGCACAGATCATCGCGGTCATCTGGCTGGTTATTGGTTTGATTTACGCTATTGCTAACCGCAGCTTCGGTAAGCCCGAAGCTGAGCATGAAGATCGCGAACCTCTCATCATGCAGTAACTCTGTCTCTGGTTGCCATCGAACTCCCGCATTTGCGCTGAACTCCAGCGCGAATTGCGGGAGTTCGCTGTATCTGCGGAAGTTCGAAGACGGCATCGGGTGGGGTGTGGCATGGACGGACGGGCGCGCGAAATTGCTCGCTCAGGCAAAAGCGGCGGGAAGCGGCGCGTCAGGGGCAATGCCGAAGTATTCCACAGGTTTTCGGGGGCGGTCGTATGTGATGCACGTGCTAATTCGAAGTGAGAGATGCGACCCTAACGGTATTGAGCGAGGTCGCCCGCTACCACCACCAGTGCGGCGTCCTTGCACCGAGACATGCTCTAGCCCTTGCAATCCAAGAATGAAATCCTCACTGGCGCTGTAAGTCATTTCATCGATCAAAATTCTGAGTTGCCCTCGCCAGTGCGCTGTGGGATGAGGATCTGCCCATCTCTCTTGCAAAGGAGATAGACTCCCTTGTCCTGTAGTAAATGAGGAATACCCTATGAGGGCGCGATGACGTAAAAACATGTTTCGCAAAGTGGTGGCTAAGATTATGTTGCCGCCAAGGTTACCGCGCAAATCCACAATGAGCAGACTGTCGAGTGTTGAAGCCCTGCACAGTTTTTCCATTTCTTCCTCGATACCTACCCCGATAGCAAAGAGAGATATTTTCACATAGGTTGTTTTCTCATCGATGGTAGATATTTCAAAAATTTGAGTCTTCTCCACCGGTTTCGCTTCCTCCACCCAGGTAATTTTGTGGTGAGTTAGCGAATCGGTCACCGAAAAAGTACGGCGAGGTTCGGCCATGGCGAGCGCATTACGTGCCGCTATCGAGTGGAATTGTTGTGGAGAAGCACCCGTTGTTTTCTCCCAAAAATTAGGGTGTGCAATATCTACCTGCGAGTTCTTATGCACGCCTGCCTCTGCGGCGGCGGAATGAGACGGAATTTCTAGGAGTCTCAAGACGCCGTCACGAAATTCCCCTCGATAGGGAGGGCTGTACCCACGCAACCGGTCGTCGATCACTGCGGTGTGTGCATCGCCTAACTGCGCGACGAGTTCCATGGCCCAGGGCCCGAATTCATCCCAATTTTCTGGGCGGTCTTTAATCGCTTGTTCCCAGAGGTTTTGCCAGTTGAGATTACGTAATTCAAAGTATGGATAAGTATTGCGGCCTTCGCTTTCGAGAAGATTAATGGCTGCTTCAACGGTTTCAGGTTGTTTGACGAAAACGGTATGTTCAGCAGAGTGCGATAGCGATTGCAATAACGAAAATGTTGAAAATACCTGATTTGATTGGCTTATTAAACTTGTGAGCTTCTTGGCATTTATATTCCAGGAAAGGGAAGGTGTCTCAATATCAGAATGCTCTTCAATACACCATTTTGGGTAGCCTGTGGGTGCCTTCCCTATAAGGACTGATACTCCCACAACGGACTCAAATTCATCCTTTTCTTGTTCTAGTAATGAAAGGTCTGACTCGCTCAGCCAGTTTTCAAATTCCAGGTACATTGATAATGCAGGATCTATCTCAAAAGCAACCATAAACTGAGTGTATCTTTAGGAACGCTCTAATTATTCATTATGATTTTGGAGAAAACAGGAAATTTTCTCACTTTGTTAACGTTGTTCAAGGTGGCCCCGGTTGGGGAATTTCTGGGGAAACTTAATTACCGGAAATTATTGATCTTGAGTTTTTTGAGCAGAATATCTCTGCCGATCCCTGACAGAACCTATTAGGCTACTTTGAAACAGTCAGTCGGTTGATGTGCTAAATGTATTAGAGATAATGGTTAGCTCACCGCGACAACAAGTATTAAAAGCTGATTGTCTTCGGGATACGGGGCAATTTGTTGAAGTAGAGGAAATCTATCGAAAACTTATTAGTAAGACAGGAAGGTCCTCTACTAGAGCCACGTACCATCAGTACCGTAGAAAAGTGCTTCTTTTATGGTCATCAAAACGGTAGGTTTCAGGAACAATTTGAAACAGCACTAACATTGCGAAAATCAATAGGTGCCAGTGCGGACTTACTAGCGTCTTCACAACAAGCTTGCAATTTTATGCAAACGCTAAAAAAGTCCTGGTTAGATCGCGCTGAACTCCAGCGCGAATTGCGGGAGTTCGCTGTATCTATGGGAATTCGACGACGGCGTCGGGTGGGGTGTGGCAGGGCTGGATTGGCGCGCAGAATACGACGCGAAACGGCGCGTAACAATCCTGAAAGATGGCAACAAAGAGTAATTTCTAGCACCAAGTTGAGTACACTAAAGAGCGATTTAGAACTTCAGGTTTTAAACTTCTCCCCTTCCCCTCTTTTGAAGGTACTCATGAAAATCACTCATACTCCCCCTCGCAAAAATAAGAAATCCGCAAAGACGCTCACAACGCTGGCTCTAGTAGCAGGCTCGGCACTCACCGCAACACTTACGGCAGCACCAGCGCAGGCGTATACCACCACGGGTACTTTTAGAAATTATGGCGTTTCGCAATACCATGTATATTCCAATGGGATTGATTGGTCACAACCTGTAGGCGTAATTTTCTATTTGGATGGTGACTACTGGGAAAATTACCAATCCAAAATCTACTCTCCTAATACCAATAATGACCTAAACGCTATGGCAAAAATTGCCAATGATCGCAATATGCTTTTGGTTCCAGTAATTTCCCCGGATAAGGATAAATCAGGCGACGGGATTACTTGGTGGCAAAATATGCAGGGTAATGCAGCTTATTTTAGGGACTTTGCTAATTGGTTTATTAATGCAACTAAAACCGATCGCAGTAATGTGTGGACCATTGGTTACTCTGGCGGAGCAGAAATTGAAGCGTTTGAACTTAATGCTCGTTCACAGGAGTCCTGGCGTACTGGAGGCGGTTCCATCATGGTCGGTGGTGGCAACTCCAACGGGGTGTATACCGCTCCTTCAGCACATTTTAAGCGTATGCCAATGGATTGGTATGTAGGTTACGGTGATGGAGCTGGTGGTACTTGGCCGCAGACCTGGTCAGCGTGGGGAGCCGCTCATGCGGGGAATTCAATATACCGAAATAGTGGTTTCTCTAATACATCTTTGACTCCTACTGCAGGCGATCACTATGCATATAACTTCCCATGGATCCTTGAAAAGTCCCTCAACGAAGCCGGCGTTCAAAAACGTTCACAATTCACTCTCCGCGGCGCCATCGGCAACTATTACTATGCTCACTCAAGCGCGCTAGGCGCGCCAACCACCAATGAATTTGCCACCGTGGATGGCGGAGCGGCACAAAACTTCCGTAACAACACCACCGTCTACTGGACAGCATCATCTGGGGCTCACGCAGTGTATTTCAACGGCGGCATCGGCGCAGCTTACCGCGCAGGCGGTTATGAAAACGGCTACGGTTACCCCATGTTCGATGAGACCGGAATTCCCGGCGGGGCGATGCAAAAATTCAAGAATATTTCCAGCGGCAAGGTTACTGCGTTCTATTGGGCACCAAATACAGGAACATATAAGGTCTGGGAACCCGGTGCTATTGGTGCTCGTTTTACTCGCGAGGGTGGTACCGGCACCTATGGTTTCCCCGTAGCTAATGAGTCGGCGATGCCGGCAGGTGGCGCTACTCAGATATTCCGTAAAACGGATGGATCAGAAACCGTGTTCTATTGGTCTGCCAAGACCGGTACCCACACGCTTGTGGCTAAGGGCGGGCTGAACAATGCCTTTAGGAATTGGGGCTCCGTTGAAAAATACGGCTACCCCACCACCGATGAGACTCTACAAAAAGACGGCACTGTCACCGTGAAATTTAACAAGGGTAAGACTCTTTCATGGTCACCCGTGACAGGCAGAGTTTCAGAGTTGACGCAAAATTAACTCACGTCACCCGTTTCCGCTGGAGTGCATGAGGATTAGAGTTAAAAACATGGCTACCCAGAATATTGTTGTGCCCCCTGCTAGAGCTTCCCTTTTTCTCACCCTTGTGGTTCGCGATGGTCATGAGAAGGATGTGAGGGCTGTCCTCGCGGGCGTCTCTGATCTTGAAAAATCTGTCACGTTCCGTAACCCGCCCCCTGAGATGCAAGTAAACATTGGTATAGGTTCTAAGCTATGGGATCGCATGATTACTGCTATTCCGCGCCCCACCTTCCTTACGCCTTTTACCCCAGTACAAGGTGCTAAACACCAGGCACCCGCAACCGACGGTGATATCTTAGTTCATGTTCGCGCCGAACAAATTGATCAAGCTTTTGAATTCTCAAGGCTCCTGCTGGAACAAATGGGAGAGGCCATTGAAGTAGTTGATGAAGTGCACGGTTTCAAATTTTTTGACAACCGCGACCTCTTGGGATTCGTAGATGGTTCAGCGAATCCAACACAGAACGACGCTTTCAAAGCAGCTCTCACTTCTAGAGACCAGGATCCCCATTATGAAGGTTCCAGTTACGTTATCGTACAAAAATACCTGCATAACATGCAGGCATGGGATTCGCTCACTGTTGAAGAACAAGAAAGAGTAATCGGGCGTTACAAGCTCAACGATGTTGAAATCCCCGATAATGTCAAGGCTACTAACTCCCACGTCGCTCTGAACTCTATTACTGATGATGAGGGAAACGAACATGAAATTTTGCGCGATAATATGCCTTTTGGCACGTTAGGGTCTAAAGAATTTGGCACATATTTTATTGGCTATGCGGGCGATCCAAGCATCATCGAGCTCATGTTACGGCACATGTATATAGGTAACCCTGAGGGAAATTACGACCGTATTTTGGACTTTTCTACCCCTCATACCGGTGCAAAATTTTTTGTTCCCACTAAAGACTTTCTAGATGGGATTGATGATTTACCGCTCCCCGTCACGAAAAAAACTAATAGAGCTTCATAGAATTTCTTGCGCGTATAAAAAGCCCCGGTTGCCCTCACTGATAAAAGGGGAACCGGGGTTCTTTGTATAGAACGAGTTAGACGTTGAAGCGGAACTCCACGACGTCGCCATCCTTCATAATGTAATCTTTGCCTTCCATGCGCACCTGACCGCGAGACTTGGCCTCAGCCATAGAACCGGCAGCATCAAGATCGTCGAAGGAGACAACCTCAGCCTTGATAAAGCCGCGTTCAAAGTCGGTGTGAATAACGCCGGCAGCCTGGGGCGCGGTGTCGCCCTGGTTGATGGTCCACGCGCGGGATTCCTTGGGACCTGCGGTGAGGTAGGTCTGCAAACCAAGGGTTGAGAAACCAACGCGCGCGAGCTGATCCAAGCCAGATTCTTCCTGACCGTTCATTTCGAGCATCTCACGAGCTTCTTCGTCGGAAAGTTCCACCAGATCAGCTTCGAGTTTAGCGTCCAAGAAAACGGCCTCGGCAGGAGCCACCAAATCGCGCAGTTCTTGCTGCTTTTCAGCGGAACCGAGGACGCCGTCGTCAGCGTTGAAAACGTAGATGAAAGGCTTAGTGGTGAGCAGGTTGAGCTCGCGAAGCAACGAGAAGTCGAGTCCGGCTTCTTTCTGCTGCGAGATCAGGGTGTTGCCCTCTTCAAGAACTTTCTGCGCCTTCTTGTACTCTTCAAGCGCGGCAGCGTTGCCCTTCTTGATTTTTACGGCTTTTTCAAGGCGCGGGATGGCGTTTTCGAGGGTCTGCATGTCTGCAAGAACGAGCTCGGTATTGATGGTTTCCATATCAGAAACAGGGTCAACTTTGCCGTCAACGTGAATCACATCGGGATCGTCAAACACGCGAACTACCTGCGCGATTGCCTGAGCGTCACGAATGTTAGCGAGGAACTGGTTACCCAGACCTTCGCCCTCTGACGCGCCGCGCACAATGCCGGCGATGTCAACGAATGACACCGTTGCCGGCAGAATACGCTCTGAACCGAAGATTTCAGCCAGGCGATTCAGGCGGGAGTCAGGCAGGTTCACAACGCCGATGTTAGGTTCGATGGTTGCGAACGGGTAGTTCGCCGCCAGAACGGTGTTCTTGGTCAATGCATTAAAGAGGGTCGATTTGCCAACGTTGGGCAGACCCACAATTCCGATAGTTAAAGCCACGAATAATACCTTACCTTCTAACTCTTGCCCAGCGCTGGGTTCGTAACCCGCATAGAGGGTGAGTTTAGTTGTAGTTTGTGAGGGCGCAGGGGCTAGTGCCCCGCCGCTCCTCCAAGATTGAGTACGAGCACTCCTCCAATAATAAGGGCGACACCCACGATCTTGGCGAGTGAGAGCGGCTCGCCCAAGAACACCGCCCCAATTGCCACAATGGCGGCAGTGCCCAGCCCCGACCACAGGGCGTAGGCAACTCCTACCGGAATTGTTTTGACGGCGTTCGCCAACCCAAAAAATGACACCCCGTAGAGCGCCAAGCAGAGCAGAGTGGGTAGAAGTTTGCTGAAACCATCGGTGTATTTGAGCAACGACGTCGCTAAAAGTTCAGCACCGATCGCTACAACCAAAAAGAAGTAGGGCACACTCGCTCGCTCTCGTTGAAAGATCCCCTTAGAATTTTATTTTAGGGGATTTAGAAAGCACTGCGCTAAATACTCTTATTTTGTCAGTCAACCGTGGCACTGTTGATTCATGACTACTTTGACCTTGGTGCTTGCTATTGCTTTGGCGTTGATGATTGGCCTTGTGGTGGGCTGGTATGTGGGGCGATCAGGCAACGGATCATCTGACGCCCTACAACAAGAGAACTCGCAGCTACGCGCCGATCTTGCCGGTGCTAGCGAAGCGCGAGAAATACTCGCTTCTCGCGTGGAATCACTCGAAGAACGCGCACGCGCCGACGCGGACGTCCTGCAAGCCCTCGCACCGGTCAAAATGCAACTTTCCACCATGGAAAAATCCGTGCGCACCATGGAAACTCAACGTGCTGAACAGTTCGGTTCGGTCTCAGAGGCACTCAAGAATTCCGCTATCACTCAAGAACAATTGCGTGAGGTCACCTCGAATCTCTCGGGTGCGTTACGTTCGACGTCGGCGCGCGGCACCTGGGGCGAGGCACAGCTTCGTCGTGTGGTGGAGGCGGCAGGAATGACCGCTCACGTAGCGTTTTCAGAGCAGGTGACCGGCAACGCCACCAGCGCTAAGGACCAAGACAAAGCAGTGCGCCCCGACATGGTGATTTATTTACCAGGCGGTAAAACCATTGTGGTGGACGCAAAATCGCCGCTGAACGCCTATTTGAACGCGCAAGAAGCTACCGACGAGAAATCTAAAGCATCAGAGCTAGCTCAGCACGCACGCGCTGTGAAAAGTCACGTGGATGCACTCGCAACGAAAAAATACTGGTCTGGTTTTGAGGCCTCACCTGAATTGGTCTTGTGTTTTATTCCCGCCGAGTCAGCGCTGTCTGCCGCGCTGCAAACTGACGCGCAACTACTCGACTACGCGGCGTCAAAAAACGTAGCGCTCGTATCCCCCGTTTCACTTTTGGCAGCGCTGAAAGCTATTTCGTTCTCGTGGCGTCAAGACGCACTCACCGACAACGCCCGCGAACTCTTTGTGCTCTCCAAGCAACTTTACGAACGCCTGGGAACCGCTGGAACTCACCTGAGTTCAATGGGCAAATTACTTACCCGTACCGTGGAATCGTATAACGGTTTGGTCGGTTCACTGGAAACCCGCGTGTTCGTTACTGCTCGTAAGATTGCGGGTCTCGACTCCGCCCAATTCACCGACGACCTATCCCCCACCCCCATTGACTCGAGCGTCAAGCCGCTTACTTCCGCTGAATTTTTAGACCAGCCCGAACAGCCCGCGGCGACGGCGAGCAGCGACGAAAAAGAAGCAACAGACGACGCCGAAACCGCCTACTCGCAGTACCTTGCAGCATTCGACTCCGGCGACCTGGCAAACTCCACGCTAGAGCCGGTCGAGGAAGAAGACCATACCATCGACCCCAACAAGTCCGCCTACACCCCACACTTTGAAGACGTACCGCTCTGGGAACAATACCCCGAGGGCTTCAGCGACGAAATAGACGACCACTACGATGGCCCCGCCGTCATCACCGAACACCCCTACAGCACCACCCAAGGCAACGAAAAAGCCGCCCACCACAACGATGAACGGCCAATCGACTACGACTCATGGGCTGAATAAGCGGCACTTCGTGCTGTCCAATTCGCTTCGCTCTTACTTCCTCGCGCGCTCGGAACCGCGAAGCTCATCGGCTCAGGACTTCGTCGCAAAGCTTAC
>JAUMUA010000033.1:13086-19265 GCA_030530925.1 Rothia sp. (in: high G+C Gram-positive bacteria)
TACCCGCTAATAGGCTCCGCCGTTAGCGGGTAGCCGCCGCTCCTCAAAGCCTAAAATCGCCCCACTGGGGCGATTTTTTAACGGCTGAGGACTTCGTCGCAAAACCGAATCGCTAAAAGGCTTCGCCGTTAGCGATTCGGTTTTGCTCCTCGTCCTCCCAGCTGATTCGTGGTGTCGCCGTCATTCTTAAACGCCGCACGCAACTCCTTGGGCAACGAGAACAAAATATCCTCTTTAGCGGTCTCAACCTCTTGCACGTTCTCATAACCATAATCATGCAACAGGGAAAGCACATCGCGTACCAAAACCTCAGGAACAGACGCACCGGAGGTCAAACCAACCGTAGCCACGCCCTCAAACCACGCCTCATCAACCTGGTTCGCAAAATCAACACGCTCAGCGCGCTTAGCGCCGTACTCCAAAGCAACCTCTTTGAGTCGCACCGAGTTCGACGAATTCGCAGAACCCACCACAATCACCAAATCAGCCTGCGGTGCAATCTCTTTAATAGCCCCCTGACGGTTCGAGGTGGCGTAACAAATATCGTCCGACGGCGGATCCTGCAGCGAGGGGAAACGCTCACGCAACTTAGCCACCGTTTCCAGCGTTTCGTCCACAGAAAGCGTGGTCTGTGAAAGCCAAACCACCTTGTCAGGGTCACGAACAGTCACCTGATCAACCTCATCCGGCGAGTTCACAATCTGAATGTGCTCAGGCGCCTCACCGGCAGTACCTTCAACTTCTTCGTGGCCTGTGTGGCCAATCAACAAGATGTCATAATCTTGCTTGGCAAAGCGCACAGCCTCACGGTGAACCTTATTCACCAGCGGGCAAGTAGCGTCAATAGTGTTCAGCGAACGATCCTCAGCGGCATCCACCACAGCAGGGGAAACACCGTGCGCCGAAAATACGGTGACGGCGCCCTCTGGAACTTCTTCAACTTCGTCCACAAAAATTGCGCCCTGCGCCTCTAGGGTCTCTACCACATGGCGGTTGTGCACAATCTGTTTGCGCACATAAACGGGCGCACCGTAATGTTCAAGCGCTTTCTCAACGGCAATAACTGCGCGGTCAACGCCGGCACAGTAGCCGCGAGGGGCAGCCAATAATACATTTTTTTGACCGCTGACGGGCGCAGCAGCCTCTACTTCTTCGCGCGAACGGCGGATTCGGGGAACCTGAGGTAAACCGAGTGATACTGATGATTCAACCTGTGTTGTGGACATGCCTTCTATCCTACGTGTTCAAAAGTGTTGCGGGAACGTGATGTGGTGCCTTTCGCACTGAGCATGGCTAGCTGCACCGCGATGCCCAACAGAATGAGCACCACTGCGGTAATCAAGAAATAGATCACGAATGAACCGGCAAAAGTGGCAAGCGCTGCGGCGTATTGATTCGCAAGTCCCTGCACAAAAACTTGCCCCACGCTATTAGTAATGTTAAGCGATCCAGCGGCGGTGGAAATTCCCGATGCAAGCAGTGAGCCACCCCATAGAAGAGCACCACCTAGCAACGCAATAATTCCCAGAAAAATCAGTTTGCCTCGTGGCCACAGCAAAAATGCCAGTACCAGCGCAATAGCAGCAACAATCAGCTGCGTCTGCCAGGTGGCTGCATAATTCTTGATCTGCATGAGCGAGTCATGCAATGACGTGCCATTGCTCGCGTTGAGTTCCACAACATGGCGGTTTGACCCCACCAAATCAGGGTCAAACCCCATAAAGGTACCCACCTTCGAATCCACTTCCTGGTAAACCGCCGTGGTATCTAGTGCCGCCACGGAGTTATCGGGGTTCAGATTATAATCGTGGGTATCCATCATCATCTGATTCCACACATCGGGGTAATCCTGGGCGCTAATGACGGCGCTGGTAGCACCAGAAATCATGTTCTTGACTTGGTCATAACCCCAGTCCTGAACCGAGCCCAGAATATCCAGCGGGTTCAAAACGTTCTTAGAATTACCATCGCCCAAAATGCTTTTGACCTGCTGTGTTTCCATCAAATCGTTGGTCACGGCGTCGGCTAATTGTTGCTGAAAATCTTGGTCATGTGCCAAGTTAGAGCTAATGGTTGAGAACCCGGCAGATTCCACAAAATTCTTTTGCGCAAAGTACGCCAAGCCACCTGACGCACCGGAAACCAACGCAACCACAGCGCACAAGATGGCAAGGAACCGGCGCAGTCCAGCAAAGCGTGCCGGACGCCGTCCGGAATCGTGCACGTACGCGATGCTTTGCGGTGCAGGTTGCGCCGCGCGTCGGTTTTCTAGAACCACTGAGGGGTTTTGCCAGCTTCCTCGTTGCGAGGGCTTCCGTTCATTCGCCATGCTAATACCGTACCTTGCTGCCGTGGAAGGTGGCAGTGAGGTGTGTTATGAGCTGAATAATGTGCAGAAAATTTTCAGGTACTAGAGAAAAGCGTTCTAAAATGTCAGTGCCTAATGCCATGATGTTTTCATGACCGATTCGTTGGAACCTACCTTTGTGCCTGCGCAAGAACCTGATGCGCAGGGGCCGCCGGCTGAACTCGCCGAGCGCGCGTCACAGACCACCGCAGAGAACCCTTGGCCGTTGCACGTGCTCTCCAATAAATTGCACGGTTACATTTCGCAATGTGCGCCCACGTGGGTTGAGGGGCAAATTATTGAGCTGAATAAGCGAGCGCGCGTTACCTATTTGACGTTGCGTGATGTTCATGAAGAAGTCTCGGTGCCTGTCACGCTTTTTGCGCAAGAAACTATGCGCTTAGAGAGCGATCTTGAGCGCGGTCAGCGAGTGGTGGTTCAGCTCAAGCCTGATTTTTGGGTGAAGTCTGGGCGGCTCTCAATGTTGGGTCACGGAATTCGCCCGGTGGGTCTTGGCACGATGCTCGAACGGATTGAAAAGCTACGGCAAAAACTTGCTGCCGAGGGGCTATTTGCTCAGCATCATAAGAAACCGCTGCCTGTTTTACCTCATCGGGTGGGTTTGATTACGGGCCGCGATTCGGACGCCGAGAAAGACGTTATTCGAAATGCCAGCCTGCGCTGGCCCTCGGTGGAGTTTGAGGTGCGCGAGGTTGCGGTGCAGGGTGTGAACGCCTTGCGCCAAGTCACGTTAGCATTGCAAGAGCTAGATGCGAACCCCCACGTGGACGTCATTATCATTGCGCGCGGTGGCGGTTCCATGGAAGATTTGCTGGCTTTTTCAGAAGAAGCTTTGGTGCGGGCGGTTTTTGCCGCGCAAACCCCGGTGATTTCAGCGATTGGGCACGAGGCTGATGCGCCGTTGCTTGATTATGTGGCGGACGTGCGCGCGTCCACCCCCACCGACGCCGGCAAGCGCGTGGTGCCCGATGTTGAAGAAGAGCGTCTGCGAGTAAGCCAAGCGCGCGTCTTTTTGGCACGTTCTGCAGAAGCTTATATTGATCGCGAATTCAATGCGTTGCAACAGTTGCGCACCCGGCCTGCGTTGCAGAATCCCGAGTCCACTTTGTTGCAGCGAGAAGAAGACATTGATCGCCTGCGTGCGCGAGCGCATTCTGCCGCGCACTATCAGATTTCCCGTGCCACCGACGTCGTACAGCAGCTCAAGGCGCGGGTGCGGGCGCTCTCGCCGCAGCACACGCTAGAACGCGGTTACGCGTTAGCGCAACGTGAGGACGGCTCGCTCATTAAGAATGCCCAGGAACTCGCCCCCGGTGAGTCCATTGTGGTGCGTGCGGCGCAAGGCTCGGCTCGTGCCACCGTTGAATCTACTCAAGCATCAAATATCCCTCCTGTTGAAAGGTCATAAACCCATGTCAGAAAACAATATTGAATTTGCCGATCACACCCAGGGCGCTCCGGTTGAAGAACTCTCGTACGAGCAAGCCCGTAGCGAGCTCATGCAGGTTGTTGCGCAGATGGAATCGGGCTCTTCTAATCTTGAGCAGACCATTGCTCTGTGGGAGCGCGGCGAGAAGTTGGCGGCGCGCTGTGAGGCGTGGCTTGACGGTGCGCGCACGCGCTTGAACGCGGCGAAGGCTGAGCGCGTTTCAGAGGATTAATTCACGACCCCTTTTCCCACAGGAAAACGCGAGGGGCGGGCACCATAATTCAGGTATGGTGCCCGCCCTTAGCGTTACTGCGCTTAGTTCTGCTTGTAGTCGTCCAAGAAATTGCCTAGACGTTCCAATGCTGATTTGAGCGTCTGAGTATCTGGCAAGAAAACCAAGCGGAAGTGATCTGGTTGCTTCCAGTTGAATGCCGAGCCGTGGCTGACCAAAATCTTTTGTTCTTTCAAGAGGTCAAAAGCGAATTGTTCGTCGCTGGTGATGTTGAATTTATCGGTGTCGATTTTGGGGAAGAGGTACAGCGCGCCGTCTGCTTGTTTGGTGCTGACGCCGTCGATGCTGTTGAGCATTTTATAGGAGAGATCGCGCTGTTCTTTGAGGCGCCCGCCGGGCAAGATGAGGTCATTGATCGACTGGTACCCCCCCAGCGCCGTCTGAATGGCGTGCTGTGCGGGGACGTTGGCGCACAGGCGCATCGATGCCAGCAGGTTAATGCCCTGAATGTAATCTCGTGCGGCGTATTTGGGGCCGGTGATTGCTACCCAGCCGGCACGGTAACCGCAGACTCGGTATGCTTTGGACAGCCCTGAGAAGGTCAAACACAGCACATCGTCTTTAGTCAGCGTTGCCATGTTAGTGGGTTCTACGCCGTCGTAGGTAATTTTTTCGTAGATTTCATCGGTGAAGATAATCAGGTCGAACTCGTGAGCGATCTTCACGATTTCTTGCAGAGTTTCTTTGCTGTACACCGCGCCGGTGGGGTTATTGGGGTTGATCACCACAATGCCCTTGGTGTTGGGGGTGATCTTGGCGCGGATATCTTCAAGATCGGGCTGCCAGCCGTTGTCTTCATCGCACACATAGTGCACGGGATTGCCGCCGGCAAGAGCGGTGGACGCCGTCCAGAGCGGGTAATCGGGGCTGGGAATCAGAATCTCGTCGCCGGGATCGAGGAGTGCCTGAAGCGTCATAGGAATTAGCTCGGAGACGCCGTTACCTAGATACACATCGTTGGGTTCGAGGTTCAGAATTCCCTTGGTCTGGTAGTACTGCACAATGGCGGTACGCGCCGAGTAGAGTCCGCGCGAATCGGAGTAGCCTTGGGTTTCTGGCAGGTGCTGAATGATGTCCATCATGATGGCATCGGGTGCTTCGAAGCCAAAGGGCGCGGGGTTACCGATGTTCAGCTTCAGAATACGATGCCCCTGGGCTTCCATACGCTGAGCTTCATCAAGTACCGGTCCACGAATGTCGTAGAGAACGTTTTGAAGTTTTGCGGATTGTTTAAAAGATGCCATGTGCTTAGGTTACTCCGTTGAGTGATCGATCCAGAAGGTTGCCACATCAGATGGACTCATTGCTTCTGAACCGTGGGTGAGGTTGTCAAAGTTTTTGAGGTCGTCGGTGCTGATTTGGGTGGACACGGTGTTGATCGCGTTTTTAGCGGAATCGGGAAGTTCGTTATCACGCACCACCGGCACGATTTGCTGTGGAATAAAGATGCCCGAGGGGTCTTCGAGCACTTTGTACGCGTTTTGGTCAATGGTTGAGGACGCCGAGAACACGTTCGCTACTTGCACTTGGTTAGATGCGAGCGCGTCGGACAGCTTGTCTTGGTCGTCAATAACCGTAAATTTTTGGGGTTTGCACTGGTAGTACTGCGCAAGTGCTTTGGCACCGTAGGGTCGGTTCTGGAATTCGCTAGGTACTCCAAAGTTGAGCTTGCCGCAGTATTTGGCTAAGTCGTCAATGGTTTGTAGTTGGTATTTAGCGGCAGTTGCGGCAGTGACCACCAGTTCATCGCGATTTTGCCCGTCCGACGCCGACAGCAGCGTAAGGCCCTCTGGCACCAGGCGATTGACCGAATCGAGAATATCGCTAGAGCTCATAGCATTGGCATTGAGCGCTGTTTCTTCTGGGCTCGCGGTCAAGAGCGAAGGGTCGGGGGTCTTCGTCGTATCAATAGTTTCAGTGGGAGTGGGCGATGCCGAGGCGCTGCGCTGCTGTTCAAGGTACGAGGTACTGAACGCGCCGTCATCGGTGAGATAGTATAGCAAACTACCGGAGTAGTCGGGGGTAACGTCCACCGTATCGGTGTTTGATACGGTTTGCTCTGCGGTGGGAGAAGCCGAAGGCGTCTTTGA
>JAUMUA010000001.1:0-31598 GCA_030530925.1 Rothia sp. (in: high G+C Gram-positive bacteria)
GTGGCTCCGACCGGCGTCGATCCGGTGACCTTACGATTTTCAGTCGCACGCTCTACCAACTGAGCTACAGAGCCAGACATACCCTTAGATATGCCACAATCGCGATTTCTTCCAAGAAGAAATACGCGATCGGAGCGACCCCGACGGGACTTGAACCCGCGACCTCCGGCGTGACAGGCCGGCGCGCTAACCAACTGCGCTACGGGGCCATAGCTGAAAACAAGTTTTCAACTTGGCGTGTAAACCCGAAGATTTACAGTACCCCCAACGGGATTTGAACCCGTGTTACCGCCGTGAAAGGGCGGCGTCCTAGGCCGCTAGACGATGGGGGCCTATTCTAAACTCTTGGCTGATTTCTCAACCCGTCGTTCGAACCTCAATAAGCTTACGACAGTTTTTTTAGGCGTGCAAACCCAAAGTTCACCTGAACTCCATTTCACGCTCTAAATCATGTAACCCAAGGCACTAAAATCAGCGTTTACATGCCTTGAAAGCCACTAAAAACCGCTAAAAATCAAGGTTTTTCACACTCTCAAAAATTCTCAAAAAAATTTCTGAAATTCTTAAAAAGAGAGCAGAAAAACTCCGTCGGAGCTGTCTTTCGCTAAAAAAACCAACCCGGCGACACTTTTCTGCCCAAAAAAATATTTAGTTCTTTTTCCAGAGTACTCCTTCAACCACTCGCTGAGTAGAGCACTGTTGAAAAAACAGCCCCTTCCCTACAGGGAAGAGACTGTTGAGAGGGTTAACCCCACGTGATATCGGCAGTGGGTGCCGCATCAATACGATCATCCTTGATATCGGGAACAATCATGAGCGGAACCTCGGTGTTATGCAGTACGCCCTGAGAGGTTGAGCCAAGAATCATGCCGGTTACGCCGCCACGACCGCGGGTACCAACCACCAGCAAATCGCCGTCCTTGCCAGCCTCAAGGAGCACCTGCACCGCCGAACCGTCGATCAACTTAAACTCAATTTCAAGATTGGGGTAGTAACCACGAACCCACTTAGCTGCCTTGCGCTGAAGTTCTGCAATTTCTTTGTACATTGCTTCAAAATCCACGGCAGCGGGAACCCAGTTCAAAGCACCGGTGTACGGCGCCAAAGCGTTCACCAGAGTGAGCTTGACTCCGCGACGGTGCGCCTCGTCAGCGGCTTTAAGAATTGCCACACGAGCCTGATCCGAACCATCAGAGCCCACCACCACGGACTTCTTCTGCTCTAAGAGAGAAGGATTCTTGCCAATCTCCGCGCCATAAGAAGCCGGAACTGCCACCGTTGGGCAGTGCGAATGCGCCGGCAAAGAAGTTGAAACGGTACCGAGCAAACGACCCAAGAAAGCGCCGTGCGAGCGCGAACCTACCACCACAAGCTCCGCGCGCTTAGAGAGCTCTAACAGAACGCCGGTGGCATCGCCAGTCTCAACCGTAGCGTTCAACTGCACGTCGGTTTCGCCCACGCGCTCCACAGCTTCGTCCAAAATTTGCGCCACGCCGTCGCGCAACGCCTGCTCATCAACTACAGAATATCCAGCATCAAACCCTGTGCCCGTAAAGACCGGAAGCGAGTAAGCAGTAACCAGACGCACCGGAAGGTTACGACGTTTAGCCTCTCGCACTGCCCAGATCAGAGCGCCGTAAGACTGCTCTGAACCGTCGATCCCCACAACGATTTCGCCAGAGAAGCTGGTGAGATCTGCTCCGGAGTCACGGGCTGCAACCGCCTGCGCACCGAATGATTTTTGCTGTGTTAAGTTTTCGGTCATGGGATTCTCCTCTGATATTTCCGAATGGCCCGGCCCCGGTCTTGCACGGAAAGATGATGAGCCAGCTCTTCTTCTATTCTAGAATCGCTCACCTCACAAAATCGCATCCCACCCCTCTATGACCTTGTGTTTCGTTCTAAGACGAAAAAACACCCCCGTGTACTGGTGCAGGGGTGTTGAATCAATAAATATTGCCGAGAAAATTAATAGGCAATGTAAGAACCGGTTGCCACACCATCGGTGCCAAAGTCTGCCTTTACAATTCCGGAAGTAGTTTGCAAGAACGTGGTTCCATCAGTATTAACTACAACCTCACTGGTGGGAAAACCGAAAGCAACAACACCACCGTTGTTCATAAAGTATTGACCGGCGGCAGTATCGAGATCAACATAATGAGCACCGGTTTCAACCGACCAGAAATAATTTACGCGACCCTCACCAGAGAGCGAGAAGCTCTGCTGAACACCGTTTGCTACCGGAATCTCATTAGTTACGGGCTGAAGACCCTTCACCGCAATCGCACCGCGGGCTGGAACTGAATTTTCGTTCACCCATGCCTGAAAGATAGCGCCGTGAACCTGATGAGCGCCTATCAGCTCATTCCAGAAAATCGCACCGTTACTAAAGTACTGGTGGCATTCGAGGAAGTTATCGGTGGTGGTAACGCCATCACCAGCAACACCGCACAACTGGTTAGTGAGCGGTGCACCAAATGACGGCGGAACGTCGCCAGCGGGTTGCAATGAACCGGCAGAGAATCCAACCGTGGGGGTTGTAGTAACCTGCGTAACAGCAGCCTGTGCAGGGGCAACAGCTCCCAAACCAAGAACCGCAACAGTACCGGCAACAACACCTGCACGCCGAGCTAATGATGATGTAAACATTGGATCCTCCTAGCCTTGCGGCTGAACTAAATGTATTACTTCCACTGCATCACACCTCATAGCGGTGGCTCCACCATTTCGAACGCCCTCCCCCTAATCGTTACAAAATTGTTATGAGCGCCCTCAAAATCGTTATTTTTTTGTAATTACACACCCTGCAAAGTCACAAAAAATTGATCCTCAGCAGACCATTTTCAGCTACTTTACACAGGCGCGGCAGAGCCTACAGTGAGAGAATAATAAGAAATCACTAGCACCACATTAAGGAGGCTGACATGGCACTCACCACGCGCACCAATAAGACCACCCAGCAAACCGAACATCTCTGGAAAACCTGGGGGCACCGTCACGAATCTACGCCCTCACGAGTTCTTAGCCCGCGGTCAATTAGCGAGCTTCAAGAGTTTGTACGCGAGTATGCGGTGCACAACCAGCGTAGCGGTCAAATGCAGCACATTAAAGTAGTAGGGGCCTCAAAAAGTACCTCCGCTATCGCTCAACCGAGTGAACTCATGGTGGATCTGCATTACCTCACCGGAGTGTCCTCAGTATCTGCCTCTGAAAGACGAGCCACTTTCTTAGCGGGTACCACCGTGCGAGAAGCCAACAACATTTTGGCGCAATACGGATTGGCGTTCGAGAACCTTGGGCGACTCGATCAGCAAACCCTTGCCGGTGCCGTCTCAACGGGAACTCACGGTAGTGGATTAGGCTTTGGAGGATTCTCAACTCAAGTGCGCGAACTCTCGCTTATTACCGCTTCGGGAGAACTGCTGACATGTTCTTCCACTCAAAACCCCGAAGTTTTTAGGGCGGCTTTGGTAGGGCTTGGTGCACTGGGAATTTTGGTGTCACTCACTTTTGACGTGGTAAGCATGTTTCGTCTTCACGCCGAAGAACGCGGACGGGCGTTCAACGCTATTGTGCCCAGTTTTTACGAACGCGTTAAAGGATCAGACCACTACGAACTCTCGTGGTTTCCCGGAGCAAATGAGGTTCGCACACGCCGTCTTACCCGTCTGCCACTGTTGACCGACGGTTACATGAACCCCCAAGCAAAAATTTCGCAAGCACGCCGTCACGGTGGAGATTATTTGTTAAATAACGGTGTCTTTGAGGCAATGAGCCTAGTGGGAACTACCATTCCTGCCACCCAAGGCGTACTGAACAAGGTTTCGAACTGGGGCAAAGGCAACCGCCGCTACGCAGATTTCGCACCACGTGTCTTTACCCAGCACCGAACTGTACGCCAAAATTCCATGGAATACGCGTTCGATATTGAACAATTTGAGGCGGTGATTTATGACCTCCAACAACACCTCACAAATCAAAAAGCCGGTTCAAGTTTTCCATTATCAGTGAGCGTTGCGGCCGCGGATAATATTCCGCTTTCTCCCGCTTTTGGACGCGACACCGTGTACATTTCAGCACGAACTTATTGGCGCGCTGATTGCGAAGAATACTTCGCAGGGTTGGAAAAGATTTTTAATGCTCATCAAGGTCGCCCGCACTGGGGGCAGTGGCACAGTTTAGACGCTACCCAATTACGACCGCTCTACCCCGAGTTCGATTCGTTCGTGAACCTACGGTCTCAGATGGATCCGAATGGGATGTTTTTGAATCCCTACCTCGAAAAAGTGTTGTTGGACTAACACTGCTATGTGAAAGACGAAAACCGAAGCATAGGCAGTTTTGCAGGGTTCTGAGAGAATAAACCCTGCAAAACTGCCCATCTTTACACACCAAATGGCGCGCAATAGTCAGGGAAGGTGGACTACAAACCTCGCGAAATACGTACCATCTCGGCGCGGTCCGTCACTTTGACGCGCTTACGCGGTTGCCCGGTAGCATCCAACGCTGCTTCGCCGAGTGACTTCTCGTGCGCATCGAGGGCGTGCCAGCCTTCCCAAGTGGTGTATTCGACGCCCTTAGAGTCGAGGAATTCGTTGAACTTCTCGGGGGCAGGCTCGTTCGCGGTGTAGAGGTTTTCGCGGTCTTCGAGCAGGTGAGTGACGGTCTCAAGTGCGTCTGACTTGGTAGAACCAATCAAACCTACCGGGCCACGCTTGATCCAGCCCGTGGCGTAGAGTCCAGGAACGGGTTCGCCATCAGTGTCGGTCACGCGACCTTCAACGTTAGTGATAACACCGCGGTTGGGGTCGAAGCCGACATCGGGCAGTTCGGAACCGAAGTAGCCGATTGCGCGGTAAACCGCCTGCATGGGATATTCGATAAATTCGCCCGTGCCATTGATTCCGCCGTTGCCATCGAGCTCGTTGCGTTCCATTTTGAGACCCGTAACCTTGCCGTTTTCACCCAGAATTTCGGTAGGTGACTGCAAGAAGTGCAGGTGCAAACGGCGCGATGCGGTGCCGGGGTTTTCTTTTTGGTCTTCGAGCCAGCCGCGCAATACCTTGGTCATAACCTTGATTTGCGCGTTGTTTTCCATAGCTTCTTCGCTGGCGGCGTCGAACTGGAAGTCTTCTTCGTAGAGTACGATGTCGACGTCGCGGGAATGCGCGAGTTCGCGCAATTCCAGTGGGGTGAACTTGATTTGGGCAGGGCCACGGCGTCCAAAAATGTGAACGTCGGTAACTGGTGAAGCCTTCAAGCCTTCGTACACGTGATCTGGAATTTCGGTAACAAGCAAATCTTCGGCGTGCTTTGAGAGTACGCGGGCGACGTCGAGCGCCACGTTACCATTACCAAGAACTGCGATTTCTTTGGCGTTCAGCGGCCACTCACGGGGATAATCGGGGTGAGCGTCGTACCAAGAAACGAAGTCAGAAGCCCCATAGGAACCATCCAAATCTGCGCCAGGGATATCCAAAGGGGCATCTTTGATTGCACCGGTGGCAAAAATGACGGCGTCGTAATGCTCGCGTAGTTCTTCAAGGGTGACGTCCACGCCGTATTCCACGTTGCCGAAGAAACGGATGTCACCGCGGTCCATGATTTTGTGAAGAGCACCAATAATGCCCTTAATACGCGGATGGTCGGGGGCAACACCGTAACGGATCAGACCGAAAGGCGCTGGGTAGCGGTCAAAGATGTCGATGGAAACTTCAACGTTGCCGTCTTTAACTTCTTTGGACTTGGTCAAGATGTCCGCGGCGTAAACGCCAGCGGGGCCAGAGCCGATCACGGCAACGCGCAGTGGGCGTGCTTCAGACACAGTTCTTCCTTTCGCTGCCACGCACGAGTAGGCAAGCACCAATGCGCGGGCTGGTTGATTTTTGCACTGCCCTCAAGTCTACTCAGTTAACTTTGCAGTATGGGGTGGCGGTGGTTTCACTAGGGGAAAAAAGGTGAGATTTTTATGACGTATTTGATAAATGGGATTAGTTGACGGGGATGAGTTCGGCACAGAGCGAGCAAAAACAACACCGCGTGGCGGGTACGTCAGATTCAGCACCCGTGCACTTTCGACGGCTGCGATACCGCCGAAGACGTGTATTTCGGCACTAAAGTGGACTTGGAGAAATAAAGAAATAGGAACGGCGCGTTTATATTACCTACTTCACAAAATAGATAAAATGATGTACCTCCTCATAAATCTTGGAAGGTTATGATGCTCCCCCTCAATACACGCCTTACCCTCTCTGCCCTTACCCTAGTGGGGGCACTTGGTTTAGCTGGGTGCGCCGCCGGCAACTCAAGAACGACACCTGAAGAATCTTCGTCGTCGTCCGCAACAACCGCTTCACCCAGCAGTTCAAGCACCGCTGAATCATTCACATCCCCCACGGAGGGACCCAATTCGAGCCCTTCTAACAAAGACTTACCCGCTCCGGTACCCACAGAATCAGCTAACGGAGCAAACCTCTCCGTGTTCAAAGCAGAAATTACCGATGCTAGCGTAAGCAAAACACCTGTCAACCAAATGCACGAAGTACCTGGTGAGCAGGCAATCAAGGCCACTGTAAAGCTCACCAACCTCTCTGACTCCCCGGCAGATGCCACCCTTCTTAGCTTTCCGGTATTGATTAATGGAGCCACCCCTGTCCCCGGAATAACCTCCGAAAACAACAAGCTTTTTAGTAGCATCAAACCCCACCAATCACAAGAAGTAACTTTCTACTTCCCTACCAAAACGCCCTTGGAAAATATCAAACTCAATCTTGATGATTCCCACGGCACTTCAACTACCCTCACCCACCCCCTCAAATAGGAATCCCCTTGAAAATCCCCCCTTACCTAGGAGCATCCCTCTCTCTGATTGCGGTGCTTTTATTAGCCCCCGCACAAGCAGCACCCGCTCCGCCGTCAACAACAACCACGGTGACCCCAAGAGCAACCGCACCTGTTGTTGCCTCCCCCAGCACCCCGACAGCTGCGCCAGCAATACTGCCGACACCTTCAGCAACAACGGTAGCAACTGTTAACTCCGCAACCTCCGCTCAATCCACTGCGGTTGCAGACTCGACCGCCAAAACTTCCGCGACAGCGCCGGTTCAAGCCACCCAAAAAGCGCGAGCGGAAGAAACCCCTCCAAACATCGCGGTCCCTGGGGAAATCGGCAAACGCTTCCAAGCGGATGGTGGATATGCCAAAGCCCCTTACGGTAACCCTACTGCGGTGCAGGTATGCGAGGGCACCTCGTGTTTTCAGCAATTTGAAGGCGGTGCCCTGGTGTACTCCCCTACAACCGGGGTGCATTTGGTCAAAGGAGCTTTCGGCGCAAAATGGTTAGCAAGTGGCTCACTGAAATCACCCTACGGGCTTCCCACTGGGGACGAAATAGCTTTAGCAGGCGGTGCTGCAAAGCAGGCTTTTAGCAACAGTGGTGAGATGTACTGGACCCCATGGGGCACCGGTACTCGTTATGTGAACTTGCGCGGCGGTATCGGCAATAAGTGGGCAACCGAAGGTAGTTATTCTGGAAGTACCTACGGTTTTCCGACCTCTGAAGAGGAATGCGGGTTTGCTCTTAACTCGTGTGTTCAGCGCTTTGAAAAAGCAACGATTGTGTGGACTCCCACTTATGGATCAGTACGCATTACCGGTGCGATTCGCAATTACTGGGAGGCCACAGGTGGCATGAATTCCCCCATAGGGGTCCCCGTGCACAACGAAGATTTGTTTTCTAACGGCAACGCTGCCGAACAGCTCTTTCGCACCGGTGACGGTAAGGACGGTGCGGTCTACTGGACTGCCTGGGGAACCGGAACTCATTATGTAAAGTTTGCTGGCGCTATTGGCAACCTCTGGGCAAATAATGGCAACTTTAGAGCTAACGGTACCGATACCCCGCAACGCTATGGCTACCCCACCTCAGAGGAGGTATGCGCTAACGGGCGTTGTTATCAAAAGTACCAGTATGGCGTGGTGACCTGGGATAACTATGGTGGCGGAACACATGGCTATGAGATGCAAAAGTGTGTGGCGTTAAACAATGGCCGCTCCAAGTACTCTCCCCAGGGTGCTGCTCGCGTGGCCCTCGCTTTGAACTCTCGTTACTCCAACTACCGCAAAGATCCCGGGGGCTACCAGGGCATGTTCTATTCCTGCAAGAACGTTTATGGAACGTACGTTCTTGATTGGAAGACTCAGGCATCTTTTGGTGAAAATGGTTTCTTAGCGCCTTGGAAACGCATTCATGATTACGAAACCGGGGAACTTTTGCCCGCCGGCGTCACCGGTAACACCGCCGCTGCATACTCACCCACCGGGTCTTATACGTTCTCGAATCCGTTTGGTTTGGGCAATCCCGGTAGCGGTTTTAGTGGCTACCACACGTTAAATCCCTCATCACGTTGGGGCGGCGATCGCAACACCTGGTACTACAACACCTACATTGAAAACGCTGCGCTTGGCTACCCCAATGAGAACATGTGGAACTTTGCCACCCGCGGTGACTACCGCCAGGGCATTTTGATTAACTACAACAAGAGTGACGACGGCACCCGCACTCTTTCGGGCAATGCGGGTTTTGCAATCATGTTGCATACCATCCCGCAGGGGTCTTCGGTTTACCAGTACCCCACCTGGGGTTGTATTGCTATTGCCCCTGAGCGAATCACCCAGTTCTTGCAACAGGGCCGTAATGGCGACCGCATCATTATGGGTGTGGAATCAGAGGTCATGAATTGGTAATAATCTGCTTCCGGTAGGTATGCAGACAGGTTGTGAGGAAAAGTTATCGCCATAGGCTTTAGGTACCGTCAGCTGACGGCATCAAGTGCACTATGGCGGTACTTTTTTGTACACTCACTGAAAGAGCGCCAATCGCCCGCCAGCATTACGCGTGATTCTTATTCACTGCGCGATTGACGCCCAACAACACCACTCCCACTACTGCCAGTACCGCGGCAATCACTGCCACACCAGAGATCGGGCCCACCACGGTATTACCGTAATACGGGCTCAGCATGTAGATGCCGGCGCCCGTCGTCACTGCAACCATCACGATGAACAAAATGAGTTGCCCGGTACGCTGCGTGGCGCGGTAGTTCGCACAAATCGCGCCGGAATAATAGAAGCCAACAAAGAGGGAGAGGCAGTCAATCATGTCGTAGAAGAAGCCCTCGTGGATGAGCGCCAGCCCAATAAAAACAAGGGCAAGGACGGCGGTGGTTACCTCGGCGCGCAAACCGTGGGCAAAAAGATTGGGTAGGTCGTGGTTTTCTGCCATGGATTCCACGCCACGGATGGTGGGTAGCAAGGTGGAGCCCAGCGACATGATGGCAGAGAGCGAGACCGCTACGACCACGAGCGGATGCAGGGTAACGGCGTCGACACCGTAAAGCGCAATTACTGCCGCCACCAGCACAAACGTGATGCTCATAAAGATAATCGAAAGGCGTGAGGCGACGCGCGGCGCGCCAGGCTCAGATTCTTCGGCGAGCGCGAACGCGGTGTCAAAACCCCAAAAAGCGAATACCGCAATCAAAAGAGCTTTGAGGAGATTCGGGACAGAAAGTTCGTGCGCCACCGGCGCTTGGTCTGCCACAAACATGAGCACCACTAGGGCAATCGCCGCCGCAATATGCGTAAGTAGCGAGAGAACCTGCACCAGACCGGTGAGTTTGAGCGATACCTGATTGAGCACCTGCGCGAGCGCAATGAGCACCGCAGAAATTGCCAGCGCACCCCATGTATTCTGCACGCCCCACAGCGACAAAATTCCCACCGACGCCACGTACGCCAACCCGCTGGTGGCAATAATTCCCGTTGCGGCTAGGGCGTATCCGTTGAGCCATGCGAATGCCCCGCGGTTCCACGAGTACACAGTGCCGCGTTCGGGATCCCGCGCGGTGTTCTCGGCAAAACTCTGACCTACCAGCCAAGAAAGCGCCCCCGCCAGCAAATACACACCAATTGACCACATTCCGGTTAGCGTTACGATGACGGGCGCCGTCACAATAGCCGAATACGCGGGGGCACACGAAGAAAGCGTGAGCGGGAAAAGGTTTTTAGTGGTGAGCATGTGAGGTGGCTTTCTGGTGGGTAAAAAGCGGGGTTAGTTTTTGATGATGTTGGGGACGAAACGGCAGTAATAGTCGGTAACGGGGCCGTCCGATTCACGGATACCAACACCGAATGATTCGCCGTCCACTACCCATGAGCCGAGCACCGGGTAGTTGGATCGCCCAAAGTCGTCAATGAAGTTCGGAATCTGCACGTACTCCTGATACACGTACCCCTCAGCACCGTAACGCCCCGGTTGCACCAGGTTGCGGGTGGGGGTGTGAATCTCGATGTTGTCGCCCTCTCGCCCGTGTAACGGTTTCTTCACGTATGAGTCCATGAAGCGCGGGGCGTCCACAAAAGTCTTCAACAAATTCTCGTGATAAGGGAAAATGTGCCACATGGCGGCGGAGAGCATCTTGTTCGAAAGAAACATTTTCCATGCCGGTTCTACCCATCCTTGGGGGCGGGTCTCGACGAGCGGACCGCCAAACTCTTCGCTTACCAGATCTTCCCACGGGTAGAGCTTAAACAGGTGTTCAATTGGTTGATCGTGCTCGTCAACAAACTTTTTGGTGTCCCAATTGAAACCGATCTGCGTCATTTCAATGCGGTGCGCCATGGGTAGCGGCTCGCCGTCGTCGCCGTAGAGGATGTTGCCCACGCTATCGCGCGCCACAAACCCGCCTTGGACGGCGCAATCGCGCAGGTACTCGACCGTCATGACGTCCTCGCCTGAATCATCTAACGCTGTGTAGCCAAACAGCATGCGGGGATTCTGGTTTTCAAAGCGGTCATAACGTAGCGATTCGCGGTATTTTTTGAAGCGGCCCACGAGCGCTTCATGCAAACCATTCCACTGGTCGTAACCGGTGCGCCCCTTTGACTTGAACATGTCTTCGAACCAGTACCACTGCACAATCGAACCCTCCACAAGACCGGTGGGGGTATCGGCGTTGTACTCAAGCATTTTGGCAGGTTCGGACGGGTCTGAGTACACCAAATCAAAGCGACCGTAAATATCGGGGTCGTGACGTTCCAGCGATTCGCGGGCGTATTCCAGCGCTTCAGGGGAAACACCCATTTGCGCAAACGGCGACCCCGGATTCGATTGTTCTGCCGCCAAGAATCGTGCCGCTTCAAGGCTCATTTGATGCAGGTTGTCAGTAACTTCTTCAAGGTGTAGCACCTCAGCCATGCTGAACTGATAAGCGGCGTTCTCGTTCCAATAGTGCACGGTGCGCCCGTCTTTTTGCGCATCGTTATAGAGGAGCCCCTGGCGGGTGATAGTCTCTTGCCAACCGGGACGCGGCGCCATGCTAATTCGTTCCATGAAAATCTCTCTGTGGGGTCTGCGGGGCTGGTATTTGAGGTGTTGCTCGTGTTGAGGATATTGCGGGAGCGGTGGGGGTTAGTAGGCAATTTTGGGCGCGGGCCCGATGGCGCAAGATAAAACGCTTTAGCGGTCGCGGGCTAGGAACCCGAACCGCCACCTTTAGAACCAAACCCACCTCGGGAAGTGCCGGATTTGTTGGATTTCATAGTGGTTTTACCATTTTTACTCTTAGACGGTGTAACGCCCGAAGTTGGCACAGTGGTGCTCCGCGCGTTTTGCGGCCGTTGTCTAGTGGCATGTTGATCCGGGGTAAGGCGAGTACCTATGGGCGGGATGATGTTTGCCCTGTTATTGCTCATGCTCAAGAAGAAAGGTAACCACATCCACCCAAAATTGGAGTGCGAATGGGAGGTGTCTTGACACTGGTTATCTTCAACGCGCTCTTGCGTTTTCTCATCTACACAAATTTGGGCGTAGTCCGCATCGGTTTCCCGTTCCTCATCAGTAGCACATCCGGTCAGCGCCATGGCTAGCGCAGTCACCGCGCCTATAGCAACAGCCTGAGAAGATTTACGACGGGATTGGGGACTCATCGGAGCCTTTCTAAAGTGTGAGGATGGGGGTCACGTTACTCCGATTCTAGTGGGTTGCGATAGCGGGGATGCAAGTATTACGTGGAGCAAATCTGTCCGATGGGAAGATTTTTTGACTTTGTTTTGTTGCACTCTGTACTAAGAATTACCCCATCGACGAAAGGTAGATATGAAAACCTATCAGGTCCCTCGCTATGGTGATATCTCACAGATGCAATGGAACGAATACCCCATACCTAAGCCTGGTGCCCATGAGGTGGTAGTGAAGGTGGCGGCAAGCGGTGTCAACCCCGTGGATATTATGATTGCTCACGGTGATTTCAAACTACTCTTCCCGCAGAAAACACCCTTCACCCTGGGCAATGAGTTTGCCGGGACCGTCAGCGCGGTTGGTTCGGGAGTCACGCGCTTTACGGTGGGCGACGAAGTTTTTGCCCGTCCCCACGAGAAATACATGGGCACATTTGCCCAATACACACTGGCGCATGAGGACGACGTCGCGCTCAAGCCAACTAACCTTTCGATGGTCGAAGCTGCCTCAATTCCGCTGGTCATGCTGACCGCGATTCAGGCATTCACTGAAAAAACCACGGTGGGTCCCCAGTCTAAAGTCTTCATTCAGGGTGGCACCGGCGGTCTAGGTTCCATCGCGATTCAGGTGGCAAAACATTTGGGCGCGTTTGTGGCAACCACCGTGAGCACCCCCAATGTGGAGCTTGCCAAAGAACTCGGTGCCGACGTCGTCGTGGACTACCGCACCGAAAACTACGAGATAGCACTCAGTGAATACGACGTAGTACTCGATACCCTCGGCGGGAATGAAACCTTACGCGCTATGAAAGTTCTGGCACCCGGTGGAACGCTGGTGAGCGTGGTGGGCCCACCCGATACCTCCCTGGCTGATGCGGCGAACAAACCCTGGCTGAAGCCGCTGATGTTTGCAATGAGCCGCAAGCCCCGTGCAGCCGCTAAAAAGCTCAACGTGCAATATAAATTCCTCCTCATGCACGCTGACGGCGCGAAACTTGATGAGTACCGACCTGCTCTGGAATCGGGTGAAATTCGCCCAGTCGTCGGCTCGGTTTTTGCATTTGAGAACGTTGACCAGGCATTAGAACTGGCAGAAGCGGGTAAAATCAAAGGTCAGCCGAAGCCGAAACCTGGCAAGATTGTGGTGAAAATGTAGAAGTTTTCTTCCCCGCTCAAACACCCTTACACCCGGCATAGGCATCCTACCGCTGTGCCGGGTTGAAAAGCGTGTAATGAGCGGACATCTCTGAGATTAAACCGGATCCACCAGTTCAACCGCTCAGTTGGCCCAAGACCACTCCTTACCCCAATACGGTGCACAGCGCACATCACGTCCGCCATGGCACCGAACGTGCACCAACCCGCGTATATTTAGAGGAGTAATTTTTGCCAACGAGGCTTTGGCCCGTTCGGCATTTTCTTTTTGCGTTTCACACACGCACAGCATCGAGAGTAACTACGGATTCAACGAATGACTTCTGAGAACACCGCGGCTCAAAAACCCGCACACGTACCCGCCCCAAAAAACGGGCTGGATCGCTACTTCAAAATCACCGAACGCGGCTCCACTATCGGCTCTGAAATTCGCGGTGGCTTCGCCACGTTCTTTGCCATGAGCTACATTGTGGTGTTAAACCCTCTCATCATTGGCCTCGGTCCCGACGCATCCGGCAACCCTCTGGGTCCCGAACGCGTTGCTGCGGTAACCGCGCTGGTAGCGGGTCTACTCACCATCATCATGGGTGTGTGGGCCAAACAGCCGTTCGCCATGGCGGCGGGTTTGGGCGTAAACGCCCTCCTCGCTTCAACGATTGCAACCACCCCTAACCTCACCTGGCCGCAGATTATGGGTCTTGTGGTGTGGGCCGGCATCATTATGCTGATTCTGGTTCTTACCGGTTTCCGCACCGCCGTCTTCAATGCTGTGCCGCAAAGCCTCAAAACCGCAATCGTGGTGGGTATCGGCATGTTCATCGCCCTAATTGGCCTAGTTAACGCCGGTGTCGTTCGCCGCATGCCCGACGCCGCAGGAACCACCGTCCCTGTCTCATTCGGTGCTGGCGGCTCCCTCATGGGTTGGCCGATTGTGGTGTTCCTCTTCGGTCTGTTCCTCACCATCGCGCTCTTTATTCGCAATGTGCGTGGCGCGATTCTGATTTCGGTAATTGCCTCCACAATTCTCTCCATCATCCTTGAAACCGTGGCACCTTCGGGCTCCTCCATGGATTCACCCACCGGCTGGTCGCTCATGGTTCCCGGTGTTCCCACGCAATGGTTGGGCGCCCCAGACCTCTCACTTCTCTTTACCGCTGACCTCTTTGGCGCCTTCAAATCACTTGGTGCCATGGCAGCAACCCTGTTGATTTTCGCAATTCTGCTCGCCGTATTCTTTGACGCCATGGGCACCTCAGTTGGTCTTGCCGCCGAAAACGGGACCCTGCGCGAAGACGGTCAGATCGAAGATATCAACAAGGTGTTACTTGTGGACGCCGTCGGTTCGATCGCAGGTGGCGGCGCGTCTAGCTCCTCACACCAAATCTTTGTGGAATCAGCAACCGGTATTGGCGAGGGTGCTCGCACCGGTTTCGCCAACCTCATCACCGGCGCGCTGTTCCTCCTCGCTATCTTTATTTCCCCGCTTGTGAACGTGGTACCGTTCGAAGCAGTGGCGCCGGCACTGGTGATCGTAGGTTTCTTGATGGTTCGTCAAGCAGTGAATATCGAATGGACTGACTGGGGTTTGGGTATTCCCGCGTTCTTTACCATTGTGATGATGCCCTTCACCTACTCCATTGCAGACGGCATTGGTGCCGGCTTCATTACCTACGTCTTCATTCGCCTGATGCAAGGCCGGGCGCGCGAGATTCACCCGCTGATGTACGCGGTTTCGGTAGCGTTCGTAATCTACTTTGCGATGGGACTCATCAAGGGTCTGGTCTAGGGATCTGGTCTAGGGTTTAGCGCAGATTTAGTATCCGAAAAGCGGTGAGTGCTCATCTATAGAGGTGAGCAATCACCGCTTTTCGTGTACCTAGCCAGCAGATTACAGCTTCTTCTTCATCGTAAAGTTTGTGAGAGTCTGCGATCCCACCGGCACCTGGTTCTCTTGTTCCACTCGGAACCCGTGCCGCTCAAATACGCCGCGCGCCGTCAAACTCGCTTGCACGACGAGCGTGGTGGCGCCGCGCGTCCGGGCAGCCTCTTGCACCTGGGTTATGAGAGCGCTGGCAACACCCTGGGTTTGATATGGCGGGCGGACAAAGAGCATGTCGATGAGCATTTCACCCAAAAGAATTTGTCCCGATTTTTCTACGAGGTCGGCAAAACCTGCGCTGACACCATCCACCTGCGCCACAAACGTACGAGCCTTAGCGCGTTGCGCTGCCCACTGTTGCAGATTGAACTCGGCAGGCGCCCACGCATCCAGCTGTGCGGGGGTGTAATGCTCGGCGGCGAGTTCGTGAATAGACTGATAGAAGATTGCGCGAGTTACCGCGGCATCGGCCGGGGTGTATTCGCGAATGACCAAATCCATAGTGTCCTCTCGAAAGGTTTTCTGTTGACACTTTCTCACAACGACCGCTGCCCCTGTGGCACCGGTGAAACTTTTGGTGCATGTTGCGGTAGATTTCACCAAGCTTTTGCCGAGGGATCAGGACTCACCGCGCCCACGCCTGAGGCGCTCATGCGCTCGCGGTTTAGCGCTTTCGCCAAGAACAACGAGCCGTATTTACTGGCGAGTTGGCACCCGAGCACTCGCCCTGAAACCCTCAATTTAGACCCGCAGTTGCGCTGGTATCGTCTGGATATTCTGGGCACCACCGGTGGGGTTTTTGATACTCGCGGCACCGTGGAGTTCGCCGCCTACTATCGTTCTGCGCCAGGCACCCCCGACGACGCGCGCGTCAAGGGCGTACAGCGCGAGAACTCCCGCTTTGAGAAAGTAGATGGTGAATGGCTGTATGTGGATGGGGAGGTTAGTTAGTCCTTTCGCAGCGCCTCATCCAACGCTTTGAGGTCCACCGTATCGACACCGTCACGGCGCGGTTTGGTGCCGCGCGCAAAGTCGCGCACCCAGGCGTCGTCCTTGTACTGTGCCGGCACTCCCCCGCCCAAAAGTCGCTTCGTGATCTGGGCGGTGATTGCCTCCCCAGCTACTGGTAGCGGCGCATGGGAACCGGCAATAATGATGTTGCCGCGGCGTCGTCCTTTGAACATTGCCGAATCGGCGACGGCGCAGGTGTGTTCAAAAACTTCGGCAATGGCTGCCGCTTCAGCGCGAGCGCCCGCTAAATCGCGGTTGTCGCCGCAGTTGATAATGTATAACCCGTTGTGTGCCATCGAGGTAGATGCCATCTGCGTGAACTCGAGCGTGGTCAGCGGCGTGGGCGTCACGTAGCCGGCGAACACGTCGCGAATAATGATGTCGCGCGAATCGGGGGCGAAGGTTTCGGTGACGGCGCGCGCCTCCCCCACTCGAATTTTGACCAGGGGTGCTTTGGGCAGTTCGAACCATTCGCGCACTAGATCCGCCAGCTTGGCGTCGAGTTCCACCACAGTGTTGCGGGAGTTGGGGTAAACGTCGGCAAGGTAACGAGCCATTGAACAAGCGCCGCCGCCCAGGTGGGTGATGCGCAGTTTATCGGGGTCAAGGGTGGTTTCAACGTGCGCTTCAATCACCGCAACGAGCCAGCGCATGTACTCAAAATCGAGTTCGCGCGGGCGTCCAATCACCACGTGCGAAGATTCCATACCGTTGATTTCGAGCACCCAGCCGTCGGGGGTGTAGTCGTCGGCAATGAGCTCGGCAACACCGGTTGAAATCTCGTATTTGCCTTCAACCAGGCCGCTCATTTCAGGTTGCGCTTTGGGTTTTCTTCTACGTTTAGCCACGGTTTCAAGAGTACTTTAGGTTAGCGTTAGAGCAGTAAATACGCGCGATGATAAGGAGCACCATGGGTTTCGTGTGCAACGACAGATATGTGTTGGCGCCGGTTGATAGTGCTGATGCCGAAAAATACGTTGACCTTCTGCATGATTGCATGGAGGAAACCTATGCGGTTATGGCTGATCCGGGATTTATGGCACGACGTCGCGCCAATCGCCAAGAATCCATCGAAGAATTTGTTGAAGAAGTAACAGCATCGGGCAGTCGCGCGTTTCTTGCATTCGAGGTTCCCGGGTGGACGCCGCAGGGCGGGCTCTCGTGTTCTATTGGCGCAGAGATTGATTGGGAAAACCCGGTGGGTCTAGCGCTTTCTTCGCTAGGACCGCATGCGTGGGAAGCGGAGATGCCTGTTACTCCCGCCCCGCGCGGCACTCTCGACTTGAGCCAGCTGTACACTCGCGCGTCGACGCACGGAACGGGGCTTGGAACAGCGTTGCTGCACGCAGTGCTACCGGAGAACGAGCCTGCTTACCTTTGGTATATCGAGGGCAACGAGCGCGCCAAAAGATTCTATGAAAAGCACGGATTCAAGGACGAGGGAATTTTTGGCGACTGCGGCGGAACGTGGGGTGTTCCCGCAGACAAGCCGGGCAAACCGTTACGAACTGCCCGCATGTTCCGCGGGTTGGACTTATAGGGACGTCGTTGTGCAAGTTTGGTCGATTTTGCAAGGTTTAGCGCGCCACAACCTTGCAAAATTGACCCTACCTAAACAAACGACCTTTATCCCCGCTCGTCCAACGCCTTATTCAAACGTTCTACCTTGCCGGTAATTTCACCCGAATCATGACCGGGGCGAATATCAGCCTTGAGCACTAGCGCAACACGCGGGCCGTGAGCAGCAACCGCTAAAGTGGCGCGCTTAATGACGTCCATGCACTCGTCCCAATCACCCTCAATGGTGGTGAACATAGAATTCGTTTCGTTAGGCAATCCAGAATCTTGAACAATTTTCACGGCATCGGCTACCGCATTGTGAACTGAACCGTTATCGTCTCCGCCACCGGTGGGCGCAATTGAAAATGCAAACAACATACTTCTACCCTAACTAGTGAACCTGCTACCCAACAGGGTAAGAGTCAAAATGACCTTCTAAAAGCCGTCACATATTCACTGTGAGTTATCGGACATCAGCCATGTTTACACACCAAAAACCTTATAAAACCACATAAAATCGCAGAAGTAGCAACGACGCTTTCCGCCGTTCCACCCAACAGGTTTTGCTGGGTGCCCGCCAAGAGATTAAGTAGAAACGAACATGACCACCGGTATCTACCTTTCCGCAATGACTCAGCAATCAGGCAAGTCTCTGGTTGCCTTGGGTTTGGCTGACTCCTTGATTAAGCAAACCGACCGTGTGGGTTTCTTCCGCACCGTCTACAACGGCGCTTCCGAAGCCGATGACCCCATGTTGCAGCTCATACGCCGCAACTTTGGCCTCACCGCGTTTCAGGTACGCGGTGGAGTTTCATTAGAGCACTGCCGCGAGCTTTTGGCTGAGGGTAAGCACGATGAAATGTCTTCAATTGCCGTCTCCGCGTACTCCGAAATGGCTGAACACTGCGACGTCATTATTGTTGACGGCACCGATCTTCTGGCGCATAACGCCGCCACCGTAGAATTTGACCTCAACGCACAATTTGCCCGCGACCTAGGTCTTCCCGTGGTTGCCATTATTGGTGCCCAGAATGCCTCGGTTCAAGACACCACCAACGCCGTTGACGTTGCCCGCACCGAACTGCACAACGCAATGGTCGACACCATGGCGATTATCGTGAACCGCTGCGCACCCGAACTACGCGAAGCCGTGCTTCACAGCGTAAAAGTTGGTCCCTCACACCGCCCGGTCTACGTGATCCCAGAGATTCCCGAGCTTGGATTGCCTTCGGTGGGTGAAGTAGTCAAAGCACTCGATTTGGACGCCGAAGGCGTGAGCGCAGAAATGCTCAACCGCGACATCCACGACATGAAAATTGCCGCGATGACCGTGAGCAACTTCTTGGACCAGTTCACCGACGGTGACTTCGTGATCGTACCCGGCGATCGCACCGACGTCGTCGTAGCATCACTCGCTTCAGCACTTTCGCCAAGCTTTCCCGCGCCCTCTGGCATGCTTTTGACCGGTGGATTTGAGACCATCTCCGGTTCCGTCATTAGCTCACTCATTGAACGCGCGCCCTTCCCCGTATTCACCACCGACCTCGACACCTTCAAGTCAGGACGCGCGGTTTCCCGCGTTAGCGGTGCCCTCTCAACCGGGAACCCCCGCAAGGTGGCGGCAGCGCTGGGCGAATGGTCCCGCTCGGTTGACGCCGCCGAACTGCTTGAGCGCCTAGAACTTGACCGCCAAGCGTCCATGACCCCATTGCGCTTCTTGCACAACCTCATTGAAAAAGCGCGCGCAGACCGCCGCACTATCGTGTTACCTGAAGGCTACGACGTGCGCATCTTGCGCGCCACCGAAATGATCGCCCGCCGCGACTTCTGCAACCTCGTACTACTAGGCAATCCCGAAAAAATTGCCGAAATCTGCCAGAACGAAGGCATCACCCTACCCACCGGTGAAGACGGCAAATCAACCGTAAAAATCATCGATCTCGACCACAACGAATACCTCGAAGATTTCGCACAAACCTACGCTGAGCTACGCGCTCACAAGGGCGTAACCATTGAGGCGGCTCGCGCACGCATGCACGATGACCCCTCATACTTTGGCACCATGCTTGTGCACAAGGGAATTGTAGACGGCATGGTATCTGGCGCAGTCAATACCACTGCCAATACCATCCGCCCCTCCCTAGAATTCGTCAAAACCCGCCCCGGTGTGAAAATTGTTTCATCCGTCTTCTTGATGCTCATGCAAGACCGCGTGTTAGTCTTTGGCGACTGCGCCGTGAATCCCAATCCCAACGCCGAGCAGCTAGCCGACATCGCCCGCGCGTCCGCAGAAACCGCACGTCAATTCGGTGTTGACCCCAAGGTAGCGATGCTCTCCTACTCCACCGGCTCATCAGGTGCCGGCGCCGACGTCGAAGTAGTACGCGAAGCCACCGAACTCATCAAGAACTCCGAACACGACTTCGCCGTAGAAGGCCCCATCCAGTTCGACGCCGCGTCCAACATGTCCATCGCCTCCTCCAAGATGCCCGACTCAGAGGTAGCAGGACAGGCAACCGTGTTCATTTTCCCCGACCTCAACACCGGAAACAACACCTACAAAGCCGTTCAGCAGACCTCTGGTGCCGTAGCCGTTGGCCCCGTTCTGCAGGGGCTACGCAAGCCAGTAAACGACCTCTCACGTGGCTGCACGGTGGACGACATCATCAACACCGTGGCCATTACCGCGATTCAGGCGCAGACGCTGTAAGGGCGGGTAAGGTTCAGCTCCGCTTCCCAGGGGCGGGAATGCCCTACCCATCCATTGCGTAGGGCAAACCGCTCGGGAGTACTCCCTCTCTCGCGCTGGGGCGCTCGTTCGGACAGAGCCCTCGCTTATTTGCCCTACTCCATGGATTAGTGGGGGCAACGCAACGAGAGCCATGCAGGGGTGGGAGGGCTCCGTCCGAAAGATTTCCCATGGCGCCCCCAGCGCCATAAGAAATCTTGAGGGGGCACTCCCGACCCACCCCTGTAAGGCTCGAGCGGCTCCCCAAGCGACCCCAGCGGTTTGCCCTACGGAGTTCAAAGCGAAACCGAACCACCCCTGTAGGGCTCGAGCAGCCTACGTCGTCGTCAAAACTTTTTAGAAACCTCACCCGCCGAACTCGCTTCGGCAGTCCAACAAAGGAATAAACATGTTAATTCTCGTAGTGAACTGTGGTTCATCGTCGATTAAGTATCAGGTGCGAGACACCTCTTTTGAGCAGGAAGACCAGGCAGTTGTTACTAAGGGTCTGATTGAAAATATTGGTGTGGATTTGCCGGATCACGACGCCGCGCTGGAGGTAATGGCGCGTGATCTTGATGAGGCTCTGGGCGAGCGCGAGATTGACGCTGTTGGTCACCGTGTGGTGCATGGCGGCGAGCGTTTCTCGGCTCCTGTGTTGGTGAATAACGAAATTATTCGTGCGATTGAGCGTTTGGCGCCCCTGGCACCGTTGCATAACCCGGCGCATGCGAAGGGTTTGCGCGCGGTGGCTCGTAAGTGGCCGTCGTTACCGCAGGTGGTTGTTTTTGATAACGCGTTCCATCGCACTATGCCTGAGTACGCTTGGCGTTATGCTGTGCCCGAAGAGTTTTACACTATGCACGGTATTCGCCGTTATGGTTTCCACGGCACGAGTCACGACTACGTCACCGGTATTGCCGCTGAGCTACTTGGTATTCCGCGTGATGAGTTCAATGCGGTGGTCGCTCATCTGGGTAATGGTGCGTCGGCAACCGCTATTCAAGGTGGTAAATCCATTGATACGTCTATGGGTTACACCCCGCTTGCTGGCTTGGTAATGGGTACCCGCTCGGGCGATATTGACCCATCTGTTCTTACCGCTTTTATGGAGAACAGCCCCGAGATTACGCCGTCGCGCATGAGCGAGATTCTGAATAAGGAGTCGGGTTTGGTAGCTATTGCCGGGTCAAATGACATGCGTAAGATTCAAGAAGCAGACGAAGCCGGCGACGCGCGCGCCCGTCTTGCTGTGGACATGGCAAGCTACCGCCTAGCAAAGTTTATTGGTGGTTACCATGTAGCTGTTGGTGGCATGCAGGCACTAATTTTTACCGCAGGTATTGGCGAGAATTCATCGTACTTCCGTGCTCATACAGTAGAACGCCTTGGCGCTTTGGGTATTGAGATCGACCCCGAACTTAACGCTGTACGCAGCGATGAACCGCGCGTCATCTCTACCGAGGACTCCAAGATCAAGGTTTTGGTTGTACCCACCAACGAAGAAAAAGCGATTGCTACTGCAACTCGCGAAATCGTGCGAGGAATCTGGCCCAAGCACGAAGCGTAATCGCTAATTACACAACCCTAATTTGTGAGATGCGGGGCGCCGGGGACTTTGTTGCCCGGCGCCCCTTCCACGTAAAAAGCGCGTAATGCTTCGCGCACAATTGAGCTGGGATGCCAAAGGTCTATAAGGTTGTAGGCAGAAGCTAAGCTGGGCAAGAGCAAGTTGCTGATATGCGCGACTTGCAAGTTTTGCGAGCGCCAGCGAGCAATGTTTGAGCTGGAGCGTATGTCAGAACTTGACCGTATGCCCCGCAAAGAAATCTTGGCATAAGGACAGCACATGAGTGAGACTCCTCCCGGCAACCCCGAAAACGAGGGTGCAGGCAATAACGACGGCGCCGGCAACGGTCACGGCGGCGAGCCGCCGCGTCCGCCTTTTCCGCCGCAGGGGCAGGGGTTTCCTCAGCAACCTGAGCAGCCCAATCAACCACCGCAGCCACAAGAGCGCGGGCTGTTAGACCACCCGCTACCCGACGATCTCTCTAATGGTTGGTTGCCTGAAGACACACGTCAGCGCCCACATTCGCCGCTACCTGAGCCTAAGCTGTTCCGGTTTCAGTCGCTTCTGCCGTTCAAGTTTATTAATTCGTTGCGGCATCCTGGTGAAATTCCGTGGTTGATTGCGGCATATTTGGTCACGCTCTTTGTGTACCTGGCAGGGGCTATCTATTTGGTGACCTCGCTGGTCTCTGTGATTGTGAACGAAGATTACGTCTTCTCCCCTAGTGAGACCGTGCAACAGCTCATTGCTATTGGTATTTACCTACCGCTATACGTGTTCTGGGTACGTGCGCTCATGTATGCACAAATGCGTCTAACCGGAGTGCGAATTACGCCAACACAGTTTCCTGAGGCATATCAAATGCTCGTTGAAGCGGCGCGCGCGGCGGGCCTACGCCGTGTGCCAGACGCCTATGTAGTGCTGGGTAACGGACAAATCAATGCGTTCGCATCAGGTCACGGGCATCGTCGATTTATTGCTGTGTACTCTGATCTCTTTGAAATTGGCGGTAAAGCACGCAACCCTGAGGCGCTAAAGTTCATTATTAGTCACGAAGTTGGTCATATCGCCGCAGGTCATGTGGGGTATTTCCGCCTCATTTTTACCTCGTTCTTTGGCTCAATTCCCTACGCCGGTTCAACGCTTTCGCGCGCCCAAGAGTACACTGCCGACAACTTTGGGTATCGCCTAGCACCCGGTGGCGCTATGCAAACCATGGGTGTGCTTTCCGCTGGCAAATACCTGTGCAACGAAGTAAACACCGACGAGTTGGCAAATCGCGCCGTGTACGAAGACGGCTTCTTCACCTGGCTAGCCAACCTCAACATGTCGCACCCCGCCACCACCTGGCGCGCACACGCACTACGCAACCGGGCAGAACCGGGACGTTTGGTGTGGCGCCCCAAGTACAACCCGCCTTACCCACTTTCTATGGTTCCGGCGGCTGAACCTGCGGCGTCGTGGGCTGACCCCTTGCAAGCCACTGACTTTATGAACATCTATCCTGAACAACCCGGCAATACCAACCATTTTGGTAGCGTTGTAACCGACCAAAAGGTGCCGGCAAATCAACGCGACCGTCGCATCAATGACGCTCTCTTCACCGGTTGGATCCCTCCGCAATTGCGTGGGTTCTGGAATGACGGACGCACCGGTGGCGACAACGTCCCACCGCGTGCGTCGTAGGTTTTGGCTGCTGCTTTCTGATGTACATCCAAAGCGCTGAATGCTCATCTATATAAGTGATCATTCACCGGTTTGAATGTACTTTCCCCACCAACTTCAAGGACTCCTATGGCAACGCACATCAACAAAGCCGCTCTACTCGTGGTTCGCGACGGCAAACTCCTCGTAGCCCGCAGCTTCACTAAAGAAAAATTCTATGTTCCCGGTGGCAAACCCGAACCGGGTGAAACCATACGCGAGGCCCTCATCCGAGAAATTCGCGAAGAACTCAACGTCTCACTGGACGGTGATTCGGTGGAAGAATTCGGGGTGTTTACCGCGCTCGCTGATGGTAAGCACGGCGGTGTTGAGGTGACCATGCATTGCTTCACCGGTGAGCTAGACGGAGAACCGTTGGCATCCCAAGAGATCGAAGAACTCGCCTGGGTTGGGGTGGACGAGCGCGAGCAGCTCTCTGCCGCGTCACAATTGGTGCTCGATGACATCGTGAAAAAGGGTTTTATCCCCACTCAAGGAGCAGAGGTCAATCGGCGCGCGGTCATTTTTGACCTCGATGACACGCTGTTTTTCACCCGCGAAGCAAAGTGGAACCACCACCGATATGTGGCGAAAGAGTCGTTCGGGGTGGACCTTACCGACGAGGTTCTGGCGCGTTATTGGGGCATGCCGTTTGCTGAGATGATTGGGCATTATTACCAGAACAGTGCGCCGGTTGAGCAGATGTTAGCGGCGAATCAACAAAGCCGACATCTGTTTCCGAAAACCCCAATCCCCGGTGCTAAAGAGAAGGTAGACCAGCTTCTTAACGCAGGGATTTCGGTGGGCGTGGTCACCTCAACTCGCACCGATTGGGCGCTACGCGAACTGGTTGAGCACGGATTTCCGGTGGAGCGATTTACTCTGATTCAGGGGTCCGATGCAGTGAATTTTCACAAGCCAGATTCACGAGTTTTCGACCGTGCGTTAGCAATTCTTAAAGCGCTGGGCAAAACAGATTTCACTTATGTGGGTGACGCTTTAATCGACGAGCAGGCGGCGGTGACGGCAGGGATGAAGTTCGTGGCGGTGGAAACCGGTCTATTTTCAGACGAGGATTTTCACACGTCAACACCGGTTTTTAATACGGTTGCCGTGGCAGATATTTAGGTCGCTACAATCTCGAGTCAAAATACACCCATCCCCACCATCAGATCACCCCAAAAACAGGTTGTATATATTTTATGGTCAGCCTAGAGTACAACTATGACAGCATCTACTTCGAACCACCGTCCTCCAACTCATCCACAACCTCTAGCCGTTGTTTCCGGTGGCTCGCGCGGGCTAGGCCTACTCGTAGCTAAAGAGCTCGCGCAACGCGGATTCAACCTTGCCCTTTTGGCACGCACGAGCGCCGAACTGTACGACGCAGCACAGCAGATTAGCCAAGAATTTCCTCAGCAAGAAGTTCTTCCTTATGTATGCGACGTCAGCGATCGCGCCGCGGTTGCCGAAACCGTTGAGCGTATTGAAAACACGCAGGGACCCATTGAAGTGCTCATCAACGTTGCTGGAATTATCCAAGTGGGGCCGGCGGAAAACGTCACCGAAGCCCTCTTTGACCAGGCCATCGGCAGTATGTTGCTTGGTCCTATTAACCTCACCTGGGCTGTTTTACGTTATATGCGCGAGCGCAATAGAGGCCAGATTGGTGTTGTTTCTTCGATCGGCGGGTCCATCGCCGTGCCCCACCTGTTGCCTTACAGCACCGCTAAATTTGGCGCCCTCGGATTTAGTGAAGGTCTTAGCACCGAGCTCTCCGGCACTGGTATTTCAGTCACTACCATCATTCCCGGGCTCATGCGCACGGGCTCTCATGAGCGCGCACAATTCATTGGCAAACGAGACCAGGAGTACGCCTGGTTTGCCCCCGGTGCATCACTCCCCCTCATTTCTATCAAGGCAGAAACAGCTGCAACTCGCATAGTAGAGGGCACGCTAACCGGCAAAACCCACGTGATTCTTACACCAATTGCCAAGATCGGAATGCGCGTTCACGGTTTAGCACCCCAACTAGTCGTCAAGGGACTGAGCATGGTATCTAAAGTAATGCCAAGCGCCTCTTCAGACCAGGAAGCAAGCGAACCGCGTGAGGGGCGCGAATTGGGGGGATTGCGTAAATCACTACCCATAAAAGCGATTACTGCTTTGGGTAAGCGGGCAAGCAAAAAGAATCTCGAACATCCCGAACGTTAAAAATCTATTTTCTGCGCTGAAAGATACGCACGGGGCGGGTGGGAAAATCCCCACCCGCCCCAGTACATAGATTTAGTTTTTACTTCGTGGGGTCTAACACCACTTTGATGCATCCATCATGCTTCTTTTGGAACATATCGTAGGCAGCAGGTGCCTCTGAAAGGCCCACATGATGAGTGGCAAGCTGTTCCACCCCGAGCACGTCCTCGTCTTGAAAGAGGATTTCAGAAAGCTCATCCGTCCACTGACGAACATGGCACTGCCCCATCGCCAGTCGAAGACCCTTATCAAACATAGCCATCATGGGCATCGGGTTGGCATTCCCACCGTAAACACCGCTGATAGAAACGGTGCCTGAACGACGCACGCCGTCAATAGCGCTCATTAACGCAGCGGTGCGATCGATTCCCGCTTTTTCAATGACCGGTTGCGCCACCATACCGGGAATCTTACCCATTCCGTTGATAATCTTTTCGCGTACCGGGTTGCCATGAGCTTCCATGCCCACGGCGTCAAGAACTGAATCTGCGCCTCGTCCACCGGTGAGATCGCGAATGGCATCACCCACGCTATCCACTTCTCGCAAATCAATGGTCTGAGCACCCCACTGACGCGCAAGTTCAAGACGCTCGTCCACCAAGTCAACAGCGATGATGTTTTCTGCATTGCCCTGCAATTTTGCTGAGCGGATAGCAAGCTGGCCGATGGGCCCAGCACCAATAACGGCAAGGGAGCCCCCTTGGGGAACATTTGCCCACTTAACACCCTGCCACGCGGTGGGCAAGATGTCGGAAAGATAGAGGGCGCGCTCGTCGGCGAATCCTTCAGGAACTTTTACCGGACCAAAATCTGCGTGGGGAACACGCACGTATTCCGCCTGCCCACCAGGGATTTCTCCATACATTTTTGAAAAACCAAAGAGGGAAGCACCTTTGTCGTACTTTGTGTTCTGGGTAGTTTCACACTGCGCAAAGAAGCCACGGGAGCACATCCAGCACTTTCCACAAGAGATGTTGAAGGGAACTACCACTCGGTCCCCCGGTTTAAGATTGGTGACGTCGCTACCAACCTCTTCAACAATCCCCATAAATTCATGACCAAGTACATCATTTTTACCCATAAAAGGACCAAGCACACCATAAAGGTGCAAATCAGAACCACAAATAGCGGTAGAAGTAACGCGAATCAGCGCATCGGTTGACTCTTGAAGCGTAGGTTTAGGCACGTCGATCACTTCGACTTTTCCTGGAGCTTGCCACGTAAGTGCGCGCATATTCGTTTCACTTTCTTATTAGCTTTTAATGGGAGGCCCCGCCCTCAAGGCGGGTTCACTTTTTATTGTATATACTTCCCGTGCAGGCTGTTTCTTTTCTTATTTCTCTTGCGCATTTTGAATTCCCCAAGAAAAGGTTCAGTACAACCCACACATTTTTAGCCAGAAAGATAAACTATGGCGTCCAGCCGATCCTCAACCCCCACAAATACATCCCAAAACTCCCCTCAAAACAGCCTCAAAAGAAACGTCTCTGGGCTTCTTCTGTACGTCTTTATTCTTGGCGATGTCCTTGGTGCAGGCATCTACGCGCTCATCGGAAAAATTGCCGGTGAAGTAGGCGGCGTCACCTGGATTCCCATGACGGTAGCGCTACTTCTCGCACTCTTAACGGCAGCTTCCTACGCCGAACTGGTCACCAAATACCCCCAGGCAGGCGGCTCGGCAGTCTTTGCTGAACGCGCTTTTAAATCTCCCCTGATTTCTTATCTGGTGGGGTTTGCAATGTTAGCCGCCGGAGTAGTCAGCGCCGCGGCCCTGGCACTAGCCTTCGCAGGCGATTACCTGGGCGCGTTCATTCAGGTCCCACCCGCTCTTGGCGCCGTAATTTTTCTGTGTCTGGTGGCAGCCCTTAATCTGCGCGGCATTAAAGAATCCTTGCGTTCAAATCTTGTGATGACGGCGATTGAACTCAGCGGTTTACTGCTGGTGATTGTTTGCGTAGGTATTCTGGTTAGCAACGACGGCGGCGACATTTCGCGCGCCACCACCTTTGCCGACGGCGTCAAACCCCTCCCAGCAGTTCTGGGCGCAGCTATTCTCTCGTACTACTCGTTTGTGGGTTTTGAGACTTCAGCGAACATCATTGAAGAGGTCCGCAATCCGAGCAAAGTATACCCGCGAGCGCTCTTTGGTGCGCTCGTTACTGCCGGTGTGATGTATGCACTGGTAGGTACAGCATCATCCATCGCGGTAGATCCCAAAACCTTGGGTGAATCGTCAGGACCTCTCAGCGCGGTTATTGCGGCAACCGGTGTTGGTGTTCCCGCTTGGCTTTTTAGTCTCATCGCGCTCATTGCAGTTGCCAACGGATGCTTACTCACCATGATTATGGCAAGCCGATTGGTGTATGGTATGGCGCAACAGGGTACATTACCAGCTGGGCTCGGGCGGGTTTTGGTGCACCGTGGCACTCCATGGGCGGCAATCGTTTTGACGACCGCTTGCGCAATTATTTTGACGCTCACCGGTTCGGTTTCGGTTTTGGCAGAGACGGTAGTGATTCTGTTGCTATTGGTCTTTCTCAGTACCAATATTGCCGTGTTAGTTCTGCGCAAAGACCAGGTAGAGCACTCGCATTTCCGCACGTGGGTGATCGTTCCGATCCTGGCGATTATTTCTTGCCTAGTACTTATTTCTCAGCAATCGGCAGAAGTGTGGATCCGGGGCGGCCTCATCATGCTGGTGGGGTTGGTAATTTATGCGCTACTGCGGGCAGGACGCGCACGCCGGACAGTGTGAGATACCCCCCCCCCGCTAAAACACATTCAAACCGGTGAATTTTCATCTATATAGATGAAGATTCACCGGTTTGAGTGTACCTAGCGCGGCAAAAACCACAGCCCTACTTCAGATTTGCTTGCTGCCCCGCAGCCCATACAGCGAACGGACGGCGCAACGTCGAGATGTCCTCCAGCGGATTAGCATCAACCAACAAGAGATCGGCACGAAGACCCTCTTCAATCAAACCGCGATCTGACAAGCGCAAATACCGCGCGGCGTCGGTGGTGGCAGAAATAATCGCCTCACGATTATTGAGCCCTGCCTCGATGAGCAAATCGAGCTCATCATGAAGGGAAGTTCCATGCGGTACCGGCGCCATAGGAGTCTCGTTGGCGTCCGTGCCGGCAAGCAAAACCGCCCCGCCGTGGTGCAATGCGCGAACACTCTCTTGGCATGCCTGGTAGTCAAGAACCGGTCCGGGCTGACCTTCACGGGATGCGATAACGGTTTTCATCATGATGAGCGTGGGGCTCACAATGATGCCGCGCTCTGCTATTTTCTGCACATTTTCTGTAGAAAGTGGCTTGTCTGCAGGCGAGTGGGTGAGAATATCCACGCCTGCTTCAATTCCCAACGTGAAGGAGTAGTCAGTTACGGCATGCGCAACCGTCAACAACCCGTGATCATGAGCTGAGGTAACGAGTGCGCGGAGCGTATCTAGCGAAAGGGCAGAGACAGTGGGGTTATGGGGGTCTTCGATAATAATCTTGATCAAATCTGAGTTGTTATCGATGCGCCATTGAATAAATCGTTCGGCGTCCTCTGGACCATGAACTATACTTTCGGCGGGAAATCCCATAACCTCGGTTTGCGTACCGCCCGGTGCCGACGCCGCCGATCCTGCGCTAATAATGCTGGCAACACCAGGCACATCGCGTAGTTCCTGAACGAGCGAATCGGGATGCGTACCCAAATCAACACCGGTGGTGACGCCGGCGCGAATCAGATCTTCAAGGTTTTTCGTTCCAGTGAGATGTAGATGGGTGTCAATCAGACCTGGTAAGAGGTACTTGCCGCGTCCATCAATGCCTTGCTCAATCGCGTCTTCATTGGCTGGCTGTACTGAGATAATCTGTTGCCCATCCCAGGTAATGTCTACCGGACCGCGCTCGGGTTCGAGGGCTAGAGTGACTGATTTTAGAGTGGTTGCCATGTTATGAAGCTCCTTCTAAGTAGTAGAAATTTCATTGTAGGCACCGATTCCTGAGATGTTGCTGGGAGCAATGACGCCGAGCGAACCTGGCTGGTTAAACCTTGCCTAAATACACTCAAACCGGTGATTGCTCACCTATATAGATGAACAATCACCGGTTTGGATGTACCTAGCGCGGCAAATACCCAAAACGGCAGAACCTACAACTTCACGCCGGTATTCTTCTCAAACTCAGCGGCAGTAGCGTAGGAGGTCTGAGTGCCAAATCGCGTCACCGAATCGCCAGCGTAAATGTTCGCCACACGCAAGGATTCAGCGATGTCGCCGGTCTTCGTCCAGCTGTGGCTAAAGCAACCGATAAACGCATCACCCGCGCCGGTGGTGTCTTTTGCCGCCACTTTGTTCGCTTCGATGAGCTGTTCGCCGTCCTCGGTAATCCACAGGACGCCGCGCGCCCCGAGCGTCACAATCACGTTTTTGATGCCTACATTGAGCAGCACGTGCGCAGCGTTCGAGATGTCTTCGAGGGTTTCAACGGGCATGCCGGAGAGCAAGGAAAGTTCGGTTTCATTAGGCACAATGAACTCCACTCCCTTGACGCGCTCGAGGGAAAGCTCAGATGTTGCCGGCGCCGGGTTGAGCAAAACGGGAATACCCAGTTCCTCCCCGAGCTCGACGGCGGCATAGACAGTTTCTAACGAAATCTCTAACTGCAAAACGATTAGCTGGCACTCGGCGATGTCCTCGCGGGCGTTCTCTAAATCTTCACGCGAGAGCAACGCGTTGGCACCTTTGACGATGATGATGGAGTTATTCGATTTCTCATCCACAAAGATTGGCGCAACGCCCGAGGTGGCGTCGGTGCGCAAAATGTACTTGTCGTCGATGCCGTTATCGCGAAAGTTCTGAATGGTGTTTGCGGCAAAAAGGTCGTTACCGACGCGCGTCAGCATCAGCACCTCTGACCCCAGACGCGCGGCAGCCACCGCCTGATTAGCGCCTTTACCCCCGCAGCCCAGGCGAAAATCGGGGGCTTCGATTGTCTCGCCCTGCTCTGGCATGCGGTGAATGTACGAAATCAGATCAACGTTGTTTGACCCAATGACAGCAATTTTCATGAAAAATCCTTAACTTCTGAAGAGCTCAGTAGACCTGCCACCACCACAACCCCAACCACTTATTCTTTCACCCGCTAAACTCAAACCATGCCGTATCGCCTGCCCCGTTTCAAAATTGATCCGCTGATTGCGCTGATTTTGAGTGCCGTCGTCGTTGCGATTGTTGTGCCGGCGCGCGGGGAATTTGCGCACGGGTTTTCGGTGGCTACCAACATCGCGGTTGCGTTCCTCTTCTTTCTCTACGGTGCTCGCCTTTCACCGCAAGAAGCGCTTGCCGGGCTCAAGCATTGGAAGTTACACGCCACCATTTTGAGCTTTACCTATCTGGTGTTTCCACTAGTGGGAATGGCTCTTTTCCCGCTGAGATACCTCATCGGCAACGAGCTTTACTTAGGTTTGCTGTACCTCACGTTGGTACCGTCCACGGTGCAGTCTTCGGTGGCGTTCACCTCGATTGGCCGCGGCAACGTGCCCGGCGCTATCGTTTCGGCGTCGGCGTCGAATCTTTTAGGCATTGTTGTTACTCCCCTACTCGTGATGCTCCTCATGGGTTCGGATGGGGTGAAAATCAGCGGCAACGTTTTTCTCGATATTGCGATTCAGTTGCTTCTGCCCTTTGTGGTGGGTCAGTTATCGCGGCGCTGGACCGCTA
>JAUMUA010000001.1:31618-37217 GCA_030530925.1 Rothia sp. (in: high G+C Gram-positive bacteria)
GATCGGCTCTCTATTGCGATGGTTGTATATTCGGCATTTTCTGAGGGAATTGTGGATGGCGTGTGGGCACGTATTGACTGGTGGCAGCTACTTTTCCTAATCGTCGTTGCCGGAATTATGGTGCAGGGCATGCTGTGGCTGACCGGTTTTGCGGCTCGCAAGTTGGGCTTTTCTCGCGCCGATCGCGTGGCGATTCAGTTTTGCGGCACCAAGAAATCGTTGGCAACCGGTCTGCCCATGGCCGCCGTCATTTTTGGTGGCGCCGAGGCGGGGCTGGTGATTTTGCCGCTGATGCTTTTTCATCAGGTTCAGCTCATGATGTGCGCACTGCGCGCCGCCCGCTATGCGCGTGAATCCAGTGAATCATCACCCGAGGAACCATAAAACATGTAACCGAGTTAAACGAGACGAATCGGGTTATACGCGAAGTGCGTGCATCGTTTCCCTGTCCCGCTCCCTCGCCCCCCCCAGTTTCTACAACTCTTAAACCCCCAGCGCCTCCACCGCGCGCACGAGCGCGATGTGTGCCAGGGTGTGCGGGAAGTTACCGGTTTGGCGATCGGCGTCAAAAGAGTATTCCGAGCTCATCAACCCTAGGTCGTTGGCTGAGTTCAGCACGGTGTCGAGCACCGCGCGTCCTTCAGCTTCACGATCCGAGCGAATATACTGCTCTGCCAGCCACAGCGAGGCGGCAAAGTGCAGGTTATCTTGCCCCTCAAAACCGTCGAATCCGCGGTGGTTGATGTAACGGTAAATCATTCCCGATTCATGCTGCAATTCGCGTTCAATCAACTCTACGGTGCCGAGCATACGCGGGTCGTTCCACTTCACAATGCCCACCTGCGCCAGTTGCAACAGTGACGCATCGGCATGCACACCACCATAGGTCTGCACAAACGAGTTCAGTTCGGTGTTGAAACCATGGGTCAAAATTTCTTGTGCCAAACGGTCACGGCTTGCGGACCAAAGCTCCGCATCACCGTCCATGCCGTGTTCATGAACTGCCGAAACACCGGCATCAAACGCCGCCCACAACATTGCTTGTGAGTGCGTAAAAACCTTCGGCTCACCCGCGATTTCCCAGATGGAGCGGTCGGGCTGACCAATCTTTTCAGCGGCAGTATTCAGAATGGCTTTTTGCAGGGACCACGAGAGGTGATCTTCGCCCACACCGTTCTTACGCAGGTTGGCAAAGGTTGCCATGACCTGCCCAATCGCGTCGCCTTGGAAGTAATTGTCGCTACCGTTGCCCCAGCGTACGGGCTGTGAATTTTCGTAACCGGGCAGGGAAAGACGGCGGTTGTAGTCGTCGATTTCACCCGCTACGCCGTACACGGCATGGAGGTTAAAGGGGTTGTTAGCTACTGCGCGCAGAATCCAGTTGCGCAACTGCGCGGTTTCGCGTTCGTGACCGTGCGTGAGGGTTACATCCATTGCCATGGCGACGTCGCGCAACCAGGCAAAGCGGAAGTCGCGGTTGCGCTGGCCCCCAATGACTTCGGGGAGCGAGGTGGTTGCCGCAGCCACCAGGCCGCCGGTTTCGCGGGAGATGAGCGCGCGCAGAACGAGTAGGGATCGCAGGCGAGCCTCGCGATACAACTCCTCATTTTCTGTTTGCACCTGCACCGCAGTGTTGGGCACGATCGGCTGCATCGCCGTCTGTGCCAGTTCATGGTAAGTCTGCAAGTCAATTTCGGGTAGTTGCGTGTTGATTACAGTTTCTTCGGAAACGGTTCGGGTTGCCGAAATTTCTTCGGCGGGGTTCGACGCCGCAGCGGGCGGATTCACGGCATCAATCGGGTTCGTAGCGGGTTGGGCTAACTCACCGGGAGCGGGCTCGGGGCTGATGGCTTCAACCGCTTCGGGGGCTATATTTGGTACGTACAAATCTGACCATTCGCTCCACTGCTCAGCAGTAAAAGTAATCGCCTGCGAATAATCAATAGCAGCGGGTGGATTATGGTTCGATGCAAAATAGCTCAGCGAGAAAACATAATTCTGACCAGCAGAAACAGTAAAGGTGTCAGTGTGGTTGCCATACTGGCCCTCAGGAATCGAATCGCCGCGGAACACTAGCGCGTGCGGTCCTGCCATACCCACCAACATGGACTGCGAGGCGTCAATCGCACCGGTAGCGTCGGTGGGGCCGTCGTATTGAGTAACCCACGGCGTCGTCTTCCCGTTATCCACGCGCAGGGTGAGTTCTTGAAGCATAGTGACCTCGCCCGTCAGACCCTCAACGTTACGCACAATGGCGGTGCCACCTGAGAGCGGCATGAAGTCGGTGACACGCACGCTCGCTTCACCCACATGCCACACGGTCTGCAGAATAAACGTGTTTTCGCGGTATGAACGTTCGGTGCGGACTTCTTCAATCGGGGATGGATTCACCGATTCCAGTGGTGCCAAAAGCCAGCGCCCGTGTTCGCGATCGCCCAGCAGGGCAGCAAAGACGGCGCCGGAATCGAAACGCGGTGCGCAAAACCAGTCAATGGAACCGGCGCGCGAAACAAGCGCAGCAGTATTCATGTCTGAAAGCAGAGCGTAATCCTCAATAAAAGAAGCCATGCTATAAAGCCTATCGCACAGCACCTCTTGAACTATACCCCCTAGGGGTATATGCTTAACGTCGTTAGCGCACCCACACTAAGGAGCGAACGCATCATGACGCCGGCTTCTACCGCAGGTCCCGCTGAGACACAGCCCCCAGCAGAGCATCCCGCAGATTGCGGCAAACACGGCTACTCACCGCAAAAAGACGCCTACCTCAAGCGCCTACGACGCATCGAGGGGCAGGTGCGCGGCATTCAGCGCATGATCGATGAAGACCAATACTGCATCGATATTCTCACCCAGGTTGCCGCTATCAATAAGGCGCTACACGGCGTTTCTATTGGGCTACTCGAAGAACATATTGGGCACTGCGTTGTCAATGCCGCAGCCGAAAGCCACGAAACGGGCGATCCCACCGCCGTCAACGAAAAAGTTGCTGAGGCAACGGCGGCTATTTCGCGCCTTTTGCGCAGCTAATTCAGAATCTTCGCGGGCTGAGCTACTAATTTCACACAGTTATGCACCGCGAAGTAAAGCACCGAAAACCACTATTTCACAAGGAGTAACAATGTCTGCAACTACCGTCAAAGCAACCGGACTCACCTGCGAGCACTGCGCTATGAGCGTTCGCGAAGAAGTCAGCGAAATTGAGAACGTCAACGAGGTGAACGTTGAGGTCATCAACGGCGGCGAATCCACTGTCACCATCAATCACGACGGCGAACTCGACTCCGCACAGGTTGAAGCAGCTATCGCAGAAGCCGGTTTTAACGTCGTCAAATAAAACCGTTTAGATAACGCTCAACGCCGCCGCACCCCTGAACAGGAGAAAGAACATGCCCTCTTCTACTGAAGAAATTTTTACTACCGCCGAAGGGAAGCGTGTTCTAAATCTTGATATTGGGGGCATGACATGCGCGTCGTGCGTGGGGCGCGTTGAGCGTAAACTTCGCAAAATTGAGGGCGTAGAGCCCTCAGTCAACCTGCCGCTGGAATCGGCGCGCGTGTTGGTTCCGGCAGAGATTACCGACGAACAAATTGTGAGCACCGTTGAGGGCGCGGGGTATTCGGCACACATCAAAACTGATGCAGATAACGCCGCAGAAGAGGATGAGGACGGCCTGCGCTCGTTGGGTTCGCTCAAAAAGCGCATTGGGGTTTCGGTACTTTTTGCGGTGCCGGTTTTTCTGATCTCGATGTTCGCGGTTTTTCAGTTTTCGCAGTGGGGCTGGGTTGTTGCCGTGTTGGCATTGCCGGTGGCAACGTGGGCGGCGTGGCCGTTCCATAAATCTGCGCTGGTGAATTTGCGTCACGGCAGTTTCACCATGGACACCCTGATTTCTTTGGGCATTGCCGCCAGTTACCTCTTTTCGCTGGGGCAGCTCATACTCCACCCCGCTATGACGGCGCATGTTTCGGCTAGTCACGGCATGGATCACATGCTGTATTTCGATTCTTCAACCATGGTGGCGGTCTTTCTTCTGATTGGGCGTTACATTGAGGCCCGCACTTCGCGCCGCTCGTCCGAAGCTTTGCGAACCCTTTTAGATTTGGGCGCCAAAACTGCCACAGTGATTCAAAATGGGCGAGAAATTTCGTTGCCCGTGAAAGACCTTTTGCCCGGTGATGAGTTTTTGGTGCGTCCCGGTGAGAAAATTGCCACCGATGGCGTAGTGGTCAGCGGACGTTCTGCGGTAGACACCTCGCTACTCACCGGCGAATCGGTACCACAAGAAGTAGGACCAGAAAGCACTGTGGTGGGTGCAACTATTAATACTTCAGGCGCGCTGACCGTGCGTGCCACGCATGTGGGGTTAGAAACCGTTCTTTCGCAGATGGGGTATATGGTGGCGCAGGCTCAGTCCACTAAGGCTCCTATTGCTCGCCTAGCCGATCGCATTTCGGCAGTGTTTGTACCAGTAGTCATGGGAATTTCGGTGCTCACTTTTATCGGCTGGTTGGTGTTTAGTGGGGATCTCAACGCGGCTTTCGTTGCCGCCGTTTCGGTGCTGGTCATCGCGTGCCCGTGCGCGCTTGGCTTAGCTACTCCCACTGCCCTGTTGGCGGGCACCAGCCGTGGTTCTCAGATGGGTATTTTGATCCGTTCGGCACAGGTTCTTGAAGACACCCGCGATGTCAACACGATCGTTCTGGATAAAACCGGCACCGTCACCGAGGGCAAGCTTCAACTCATGCGCACGCTGGTTTTCGAAGAATCCACCGCTCCTAACCCAAATAACACCCCGCTGACGAGCGATGACGTCCTTTGCGTTGCCGCCGCTGTAGAGTCTCGTTCTGAACACCCTATTGCTGTAGCAATTGCTACAGCAGGTAAATCTGCTCGCGATTCTCTTGCCACAGTGCAAAATTTTGAGTCGAGCACCGGTGGTGGTGTGCGCGGCGATGTTCAGCTACCCAGCGGCGTCCACTCGACTCTTGTGGGCCAGCAATCATTTCTTGCCGCCGCAGGAGTTGAACTTTCACCTCAGCAACAGGAGCAGCTCCGGATACAACAAGAACAAGGCTTCACCACCGTTATTGTGGCAATAGATAACACCCCCGCTGGGCTCTTGTGCCTACAAGATACCCCCAAGACAACTGCCGCCACTGCAATCGAGCAGCTCAAAAGCCTGGGGTTGCGCCCGGTCCTTCTGACCGGCGACGCCGAACCGGTGGCTCGCGCCGTCGCACCTCAGGTGGGCATTGACCCCGCCAACGTTTTTGCCGGCGTTTCACCCCAGCAGAAGGTGGAGAAAATTGAACAACTTCAGCACGAAGGCAAAGTAGTTGCCATGGTGGGCGATGGAGTCAACGACGCCGCCGCGCTGGCACGTGCCGACTTGGGCATTGCAATGGGCTCAGGCACCGATGTGGCAATGCAAGCCGCTGACCTCACCATTATGCGTAGCGATTTAGAATCGATCCCCACGGCAATTCTGCTATCTCAAGCGACTCTGAAGCTCATTAGGTCAAATCTTCTTTGGGCGTTCGGTTACAACGTGATTGCTATTCCGATAGCCGCCGCGGGGCTTCTTAACCCCATGAT
>JAUMUA010000001.1:37227-70458 GCA_030530925.1 Rothia sp. (in: high G+C Gram-positive bacteria)
CGCCGGTGCCGCCATGGCTTTTAGCTCGGTATTTGTGGTGCTCAATTCATTGCGTCTGCACCGTTTTGAACGCTGTTAAAAATTAAATTCAAAAAATTTGTGACGAAACTACGTGAGCGCTCGTCTTATTAGCAGACGGTACCCTTTGACGCTTCGACCAATTGCCCTTAAGAGGTACCGTCGCCTAAAACTTCGCAAGAACCACCTGCAGTTGAAGGAGCCGTGGTGAGTATTTTAAATCCTGCGGCACTCATGGACTTTACTTCCAAGTTGTATAATCATTTTCGGTGCGCCCGGCGCACGATTACTGACAACAAATTTTTACCCAGAGAGGGCGGTCTGTGGCTCCTTATTCCCCCGACGCCACACAGTTATCAGATCTTCCTGATTCTGTTCTCTGTGAGCGCGCCAGTAGCGGCGATGTTGCCGCTTTCCAATCGCTTATTAGGCGGTATGCGCCTATGATGCGTGCCTATGCTATTCGCCTAACCGGTAGCCGTTCTGATGCCGACGACGTCCTGCAAGAAACCTTTCTTCAAGCATGGAAAAAGGTCGACACCGTTCTTGAACCTGCCAAGGTGAAAAGCTGGCTCATGACCCTCACCAGCAATAAATCCATTGACCTCATTAGATCCCGTAAGCCCACCTATGATCTTGATTCAGCAAGAGACTCGCAAAGTCGCGGTTCTAGCCCTGAAGATAATGCGATTACCAGCTCGCAGATGGGTGAGCTTAACAAGCTTTTGCAGAAACTCCCGCAAGACCAACGCCAAATTTGGGTGATGCGAGAGATGGGGGGCTCCTCTTATAAAGAGATTGCAGAAGCTTTAGATGTGCCAGAAGCAACCGTTCGTGGTCGCCTTGCGCGGGCGCGAGTTACGTTGACTAAAGGAATGGAGGGATGGAACTAGCCATGAGTCAAGATTGTGCCAACACCCTCGATTCACTGAGCCTGTGGTTACAAGATGAAAAAGACGGGTTAAACCCGCCGGAGCATCAAGAACTGACGGCTCACATTAACAATTGCCCCACTTGCACCCAGCGCCTTGCCGCGTTGCGTCGTTTGGAGCAGGCCACTGAAGGCATGGTTTCTGCTGAGATTGCGGAACAAGAGCAAGATATTACCTGGTTAGATCAGCTACTGGATAATATTGTGCTCGAAACTCGTGCCGGGCGTAACGTGCCACTTAGTGCAGAATATGATGTCGATCAGCTGTCGATTACCGAAGGCGCCATTATTGCGGCAATTCGTGACGCCGCTGATGCGCTAGATAATACATTCATTGGTAGGTGCCGCCTGGTAGGCGATATAGACACCCCTGGTGAACCGGTGATTATCAATGCCACTGCGTCGGTTCGCCATGGTGTAGTCATTGAAGATGCTGCCGATTGTCTGCGTGAAATTATTGCCGAGCAAGTTAACCGTCTCTCAGAACTCAACGTGCAAGATATTAACGTTGAGGTTCAAGATCTTGACGCGCCTTCTTCTGCTGAAAAAGAAAAGCTATGAGCATATTAACCGACCTTTATATTGAGCCCATTGAATTTGATGATCAAGAGCTGGTGAGCTCTGAGGCCGTTGAGGCGCACAAAGTTCGTGAGGCAGTCTTGGCGCTGGACGGCGTCGCGCGGCTCTACCCGCGCGCTAATGCGCCTGAAAAATTTGCGCGCGCGGTAACTAATGTGGCGGTGGCGTTGCGCGGAGCGGTTGAAAACTTTATCAAGCCAGCGGCTGATGCTACTGATTCAGGCAGTGAGTCAGTGGATGATTTAGAGATGGCACCTCATGACTCCCCCCAAGAAAAACAACTCGATGCCAATTCGAGGCATCGAGTTAATGTTTTTATTCGTTTAGGGGTACAGCCTGACGCCGTAGTACCCGAGCTCGCTCAAGAAATCACGCGAACCGTGCGCGAAGTATTGGGCGAGAACGTGGCTATCATGCTTGAGGTTGTGAACGCTTAGTTCTTCTTCTCGTTCGCAGTTGAACCTGATTTGGTTGCTGAACCCTGTGGAGAAGTTGAAGCAGGTTTGGCCGATCCGGTCTTGGTTGAACCCGCCTTGGATGCGGTGGTATTAACACCGTTTTCTGCCTTGTTCTGGCGTGCTTGCGCTTCGCGCTTTGCGCGTGCTTCTGCATAGAGTTTTGCCGAGGAACGGTTGATGCCGGTACCCTGCCCCAGTTCTGGGTTATTGGGTTTCTCAACCAAAATGAGAGTTGCGCAAACCACCAAGGTCACCACAAAGACGGCACCCGCAATGGTGAGTGCAAGCAGACCATTAGGGCGGTTGTTAGTACCACCGGTTGCGGTAATGAAGGTTATAAAAAATGCCACGAGGGCAAGAACTGCTGCCACAATCAGTGGGCCAGTTACTTGTTCTTTAATGCCGTGGGGGCGCTTTTCAGCCACTAAAATTCCTCCTGAAGTATTCCGTATTAGTCTACGCTGTGCGGGATAAAGAGCGAGCTCTTACGCCTGACAGTGAACGAACTAACGTAACTCGTTCGTAGCATGCTCCGTGTTCTTCTTTTCATCTGCGCCAAGGGCAAGAGCGCCGAGTAGCAAAAAGACACCGGTAATAATGGCGCCGCCACCAATGGTTCCGAGCATAGCTTTGTCGCCAATTCCGCTGGTCACAACTAGCGCAGCGGCAGTGATGGTCATAATCAGGCCTTCTAGCTGCCAGTCTTTGCCGATTGCCAGTTTTTCTTTGGTGCGCATACCCAAAACCAGTTTGAGCACACTGGCTATTCCAAGTGCCACTGCGGTAATCAGGGCAAAGAAGAAAGTATTGCCACTTAGCAACATCAAAAGTACCGCGGCACCGCCCAGCATCATTGCCATGGAATTGAGGGATTGCGCGGCGGGAGCGTCGTCGAACTTTACTCGGGTTGCAAAGAAAACATTGGCTAATCCAAGAGCCAGCATAAATACACCGCATGCAATGGTTACTCCGTGCAGGTGAGGCTGCTGCCAAAACACCGTGATAAGCCCAAACACCAGGTAGACGAGCGCGGTGGCAAGGGCGGGGGCGCCATGACGTGCGCCGTCGTGCTTGCCGCGTCCGCTACCGGGCGCGGGTGGGCTGATGCGCGGTTGCTGGGATGCGTGGTTTTCTGAAAACTCGTTGTGGGGTGAAGTCACGTTGTCTAGAGTATCGAAGAAAGCTGAACGCTGGCGAACGACGCCGCGATTTCAGCTCATCGCGTTCTCAAGGGCTTTGTTCAAGAGGGTTATTTTAGCGGGTTGTTCTTTAGCGACGTGACTTCTGCACCGCGCACACTCTGGGCAACCAAATGAACGCCGCGTTCTAAGGCGCGTTCTGTCACACCACCAAAGCCCACCACAACCCCGAATGCTCGTTCGTTTTCTGCAGCACCTGAGTGTGCCCAGTAATCCCCCAGGGCAGCCACGCGCACCCCTGCCTGTTCTGCCTTCTCAACCACGAATTGTTCGGTGTTTTCGTTCGCAAAATCAGGGGCAAATTTCAGCACCACATGCAACCCGCCGTCCATAGGTAAAACTTGTACCCACCCGGGCAAGTGTTCCTGTTCCAACGCGGTTAACAACACGTTGCGTCGAGCTTTATATACCCGGCGCATTCTAGCGATGTGTCGTCGTACCCCGCCGTCGAGCATAAATTGACTTATGGCATCTTGCACCATGGCAGAAACCGGTGAGCCTAAATCGGCACGCAACCCGGCGAGCGCCGGCGTCAGTTGCGCCGGTGCCAGCATGTACCCCAAACCCAAGCCGGGGGTGAGGGTTTTTGCGAACGAGCCAAGAGTGATGACACGGTCAAGATCGTCTGCGCGCTCTATTTGCCCTATGTGTGAGGTGTGGTTGTTCTGTGCGGGGCGTGCAAGCGCCGCCAACGCGGGCAGTGGCTCACCCACGTAACGAAGTTCTGAATCGTAGTCGTCCTCCACAATATAGGCGTCATGTTCTGCCGCCCAGGTGAGCAGTTCTAGACGCCGCGCAACGGGCATCGAGGCACCCAGCGGGTATTGATGACTAGGGGCAACGAGTACAAGATCGGGTTTATGGCGAGTAGGTAGCCCTGCGGGATTGAGTCCATTTTCATCGACCGCAATGGGCAAAATTTCGTGCCCAAACGTTGCCGGAATTTTGTGCAACGAGGGGTACCCGGGGTTTTCCACCGCCACGCGCAGGGGGCGGTTTCTGCGTTCGCGGCGCAAAGTTGAGAGCACCAGGCGAAAGGCATCGCGGGCACCGGCGGTCACCATAATGGTTTCGGGCTCCCGCACCACAGACCGCATGAGTCGTAGGTGTTCTGCCAGTTGTTGTTGCAGCGCAGGGGAGCCCATCGCGGGGTAGGTTTTGCTGGGGTCTGCGGCGGCTTTACGCCATGCGGCACGCCAGGGGGCAGTAGCAATAGTTGCGGTATCGGGACTGCCCGGGCGCAGGTCAATAATATTTTTAGTGGGCAGTTTCATGGGTGTGGCACGCCCTATACGACGGGGAACCTCGTCGGGGGCTGGGGTGTGCATTACCGGTGTGCGGGCGCGCTGGGTTTGCGCAGATACTATCGGCGACGCTGCAGACGGGCGCGGGTTAAGATGCGAGCCCGGCGCAAGAGCCTGGCGCGGTGCGGCGTCCAGTTCTTGTAGGTCAGCACTGACTTTAGTGCCGCTGCGACCAGTGCTCACATACCCCTCCCCCGCTAATTGTTCGTAGGCGGCAACCACCGATCCGCGCGAAATGGCCAACCGCGCAGAAAGCGTGCGCGTGGCGGGCAGAGAGTCACCCGGGGTGAGGGTTTGCGAAAGAATGAGCCCGCGAATCTGCTCCGCTAGCTGCGAAGGCAACGAAATCGGAGAGTTCTTTTGAATCTGCAACGGCAAGTCTGCCGGAGTTGAGGAGCGCGCCATGTTTTTAGCATAGTCACCTAGTCAGGTGATGGTCTAAAAATTTTTGTAAATTCTGGCACTGTAATAGACCACGGAAACAGTGCATGGTTATGAACATGACTGAAAACAACAACGTAACCGGCTCACCGCTCGTCAAACGCGGACTCGCAGACATGCTCAAAGGCGGCGTCATCATGGACGTCGTCACCCCCGAACAAGCAAAAATTGCCGAGGACGCCGGCGCAGTAGCCGTCATGGCACTCGAACGCGTACCCGCCGACATTCGCGCGCAAGGCGGCGTGGCTCGCATGTCTGACCCCGACATGATTGAGGGAATCATCGACGCTGTATCCATTCCTGTCATGGCAAAAGCACGCATCGGGCACTTTGTTGAAGCGCAGATTCTTGAAGCCCTCAAGGTTGATTACATCGACGAATCCGAGGTACTTTCCCCCGCTGACTACGTCAATCACATCGACAAGCAAAACTTCAAAGTTCCTTTCGTGTGCGGTGCAACCAACCTAGGTGAAGCTTTGCGTCGCATCGCAGAAGGCGCCGCAATGATCCGCTCCAAGGGTGAAGCTGGCACCGGTGACGTCTCCGAAGCCACCAAACATATCCGCACCATCAAGAGCCAAATCGCCGAATTGCAGGCACTTTATGCCGTCTCACCTGATCTTCTCTATGTGAAGGCAAAAGAGCTCGCCGCACCTTACGACATCGTCCTCGAAGTTGCCAAGACCGGCAAGCTCCCCGTTGTACTTTTCACCGCAGGCGGTGTAGCAACCCCCGCCGACGCCGCCATGATGATGCAGCTCGGTGCCGACGGCGTTTTCGTAGGCTCCGGCATCTTCAAGTCCGGTAACCCCGAAGCGCGCGCAAAAGCAATCGTCAAAGCAACCGCACAATACGATGATGCCGCAGCAGTAGCCGACGCCTCCCGCGGACTCGGCGAAGCAATGGTTGGCATCAACGTGGCTGACCTTCCCGCACCACACCGCCTGGCAGAGCGCGGCTGGTAAATACGCAGACGGTCTGCGAGAAACGGTTCGGGAGGGAGTGCTCCTGCCCAGTTTCTTAGTGGTCGCGAACGACCACGAGAAACCTGGGCAGACAGAGCCCTCCCTCACCGTTTCTCTTCGCCCGTTGAGGTGATCTAGTGGGTTCTCGAGTTTTCTATTGAGCTCGTGAGTTGCGCATGCAGGGCGAGGGTTCCGCCTGTTCATGTTTTCCCCAGGTCGCCCGCGACCTGCAGAAACTGAACAGGGGCACTCCCGAGCCGGCATGGGCAACCTATGCGCTTACCCCGCCTAACCCACCTCCTCCAACTCAACATTTTTGTAATTACACAAGTTTTCTCTTTGTGAGGTTTTCATGCAGCAACTTCCCGGCACCGGCAGGCGAGTAGGCGTCCTCGCACTTCAAGGTGGAGTTTCCGAGCACGCAGCAATGCTGCAGGAGTTGGGCGCAGAGGTTGTTCTGGTTAAGAAATCCGTCCAGCTTGAAGGTCTTGATGCGCTCGTGTTGCCCGGTGGCGAGTCCTCCACGATTGACCGACTCACCCGCATTTTGGGGGTGCGTGAGGCACTTATCGAGGCGATTTCTAGCGGTCTGCCTACCTTGGGCACGTGTGCCGGATTAATTATGCTCGCTCGCGAAATTACCGACCCCGCCCCGGGGCAGCAGTCGCTCGGCGTCCTGGATATTACGGTGGATCGCAATGCGTTTGGTTCACAGGTTGCCTCTGCAGAAACCGTGCTGGATTGGCAGAGTCCCAGCGGGGAATCGCACCAAGTCAAGGCGGCTTTTATTCGCGCCCCGCGCGTGGTGCATACTGGCGACGACGTCGAAATCACTGCCCGCTATCACGATGAGATTGTGGGTGTGCGCGCAGGCAATGTGCTCGGAATTGCGTTTCACCCCGAACTTTGCGGCGAGACTGCTTTGCATCAGGAATTACTGAGTTTAGCGCAGAAGAAATAATAAGACTTGTAGCTGGCTAGCTCAAATACAGTGGTTTACTGAATAGATGTATAAGAAATTCAGCCTACTAACTGGAGTTTTCTCAGTGCTCCTCGGAGCAGCGCTCTTTGTTTTCCGAGCGCGCTCATCGCTGACTTTGAGACCACCGGGACGGAACGGTTCGCCCTCACTCTCTTTGGATATCTCGCGATTATCGGGGGTTCTTTGATGATTGTGGGAAGATTGAAACTACCAGGGCGCAAAAAGTAGCAATGACGGGCGCCGTTCATCAGAGTTTCAGATGCTCCACCCAGCGCTAAGAAACTTGCTCTTTAGTCTTAAGATAATCCACCAGAACAGGTTTTAGTGGCATGACAAAGTCGAGTTTCATGCTCACAACCGGTTTATTAGCAATCTGTGTTTCTTCAACTTCTCTAGGTTTACGAGAACGACCCAAATACACAAAAGTATCTTCCCTACTCTTCCGAACAAATATATCGAGTTGGTAATTACCTTTAATAATGCCGCTCTCAACATCGCTCGTAATACGACGTTGGTTTTTCGTAAACCATGAAAGAGTATGCTCGTCTTCAAGCCTATCTGCGTAATTCACACTCGCGTCTACATCTTCACCCTTGTGATAGGTAATAAAGATTGGGCAAGTTCCTGTTCTTTTATCTCTAAAGTATCCACCCACATTTTGATGTCCTGGATATTTCAGCCAGTTTAGGAGTCTTCCAACATCTCTCCTCGTGTAGTTTCTTTCTACCAGCAGCTCACCTGCTCTCGAATACTTGTGCTGATTGATGTAAAGACCGGTTGAAATCACATCGCGGACTTGTGCCGCAAAATCATCTTTGGATAAATAGGTATTCTTAAATTTCGAATCAAGAATATATGTTTCGTTTTGATAGGACGCCAGTGGGTTACCCATATAGTTCTTCCGATCTATAGCGTCAAAATACTCCAAGTTCAAGAAGTTAGCTACCGAATCGTAAACGAACTCATTTTCATGCGCACCATAATCTCTAAAAATTTCCTGAGCACGTTGTTTACTCACTACACCATTCTTAAGAAGCTCTTCAAGAATCAGAAGCTCGTGCGGTCGTTTACCGTTTAGAAACTCTTTATCTAGGTATAGCAAATAAGCTTCTTCCGTGTTCGAAATTGCATCCGTTACTTTCTTTAAGTATTTCAAAAAGCCCCAGTAGCTACCTTTTTTGGCGCTCAGAAAAATATTTGGATCCACCGTATCGGCATTGGCGAAGTCGTATCGGTTAGGTACTCGACCCAATCGATTTTCTAGTTCCCAGTAGTGATCCCGAAGACGCCTCATGTTATCTAGTTTGGCGTTATAGAGAGCCTTGAAAATTCTTTCTTGAGCAACCTCGTCGAAAGTAACACTAGAAACGCCTGCGATTAGACCAGCCTCTTGTGCATGAATCATCTTGCGACGGATTGAATCCTTGTTTGATGAATTATCTCCAAATAGCGCAATAGGGATAAGAAAGTTATTTTCATAATTTCCTATAAAGTCCAGAACTCTCAAATGGTCTTTGCCTTCATATTTTCGCAAACCACGCCCAAGTTGCTGGGTAAAAATAATAGAGGACTTAGTATGCCTTAGCATTACTACCTGATTAATGGAGGGAATATCTATACCTTCATTGAAAATATCAATGGTAATTAGATAATCTAATTCTCCATTTTGCAAATTTTGCACTGCTACAGCGCGCTCTTGCTGGGTAGTATCACCATCTAGAGCTATAGTCCGAAGTTTTTTCCCGTTTACTTGCCTATTATTAAGCTCGGTAGAAATTTTTCGCGCTTCGTCTTTACTACCGCAGAATATCAACCCTTTTACATTTCGAGGATGCCCATATTCTTCGACCATTTGAACAATATAATCAACTCGTTCAGGCAATATAAGACGAGCTAATTCTGAGTTATCATCTATCGTCTTATTATTGCTGTCAGTATAATCGCTAATTCCGTAATAACTGAATGGCACTAGCATTTTAGCTTCAAGAGCTTCTTGTAATCTAATCTCATAAGCAACGTTATGGTTAAAAACTTCGTAAACGCTTATGTGGTCAGTACGTTCTGGAGTAGCTGTTAAACCTAATAAATATTGCGGCGAAAAATAATTAATTAATTTTTGATAAGAAGGTGAGCCGGAACGATGAGCTTCATCGATAATAATATAGTCAAAATAATCCGCTGGAATATTTTCTAGAGTATGAGTTTTTGATAACGTTTGAACTGTAGCAAATACGAACCGGCAACTCAGTTCTCGCTGGCTTCCAACGAATAATCCGAATTCTTTTTCTGGTAAGTCAATGACTTTTTGAAATTCATCTCGAGCTTTCCGAAGTATTTGCTCTCTGTGCACCACGAACAACACCCGTTGCACGCGTTCTTGCCTCACAGCTAGAGCTGCCAAAATTGTTTTCCCTGTGCCCGTAGCAGAAATAACTAACGCCCTGTTCCCCTTACCCCAGGCATCTTTCAATTTAGCGAGCGCTTTTTGCTGCATCTCGTTAGGGCGCACCTGTCCCACCGGAACAATTGGGCCAGTCTCAACATCAAAAGCTGTGGGGATGATCTTCGGATTTCGAACGCCTTCATACTGCCGGATCCATTCAGGAGTTAGCTCCTCAGATACAGCTTCTAAACGATCAATAGCAGCATCAAGCTGTTCCACAATATGTCCATCGGGCATAGCCGAGAAACGAATATTCCACTCTTCGTTCTGAGTAAGCGCACCTCGGGTTAGGTTGGAACTTCCTATGATCGCCGTTGTTGTTTCTTGTTGTTTAAATACATAACCTTTGGTGTGAAAAGCATCTATAGCGTCATTAAGTACTCTTACTTCAATGTTTTCGAGTTTCAGTAGTTCTTCAAAAACACCCGGGTCATTAAAGTCAAGGTACGTGGAAGTGTAGATAACACCGTGACCTTTGAAATCCAGTAAGTGCTGTTTGAGAAGCCCCAGTCCGGAACTATTAATAAAAGCCACCGAGAATTTGAAACTTTCAGACCGTGTTAATTCATCTTTGATAGCGCGAACCATGTTCTTCTCAAATGAATTATTAAGCAGACTGGGATTATATATTCTTTGTGAAGGTGTTTCTTTATCGATAAAACCGTAAGCGTTATCTGCACTCAGGACACCAGAGGTTATTTTTTCGCTCACGCTCAGCCTGCCGCCTTCATGATCTTCTCAACAGCCGGAATGTCTGCTGGAGCCCATTGCAAGGTGTCTAATTGAGAAGGTTCTACCCACCGGATTTCCGCATGCTCGGTAAGCTGAGGTGCGCCGTCCTGAATCGCGCAGTAGAAGGTAGTTAGCACTACTACCCCAAAGTCATATTCATATTCGGTAGTTTCGATTTTTTCGCCAACAACCGCTTCGATTCGTAGTTCTTCGGCAAGTTCACGTTTTAGGGCTTGTTCTGGGGTCTCCTCTAGTTCAATCTTTCCACCGGGGAATTCCCACATCAGGGGGAGACTCATTTTTTCGCTACGGCGAGCGCATAAAATTTTTCCATCGCGGCGCAACACTGCACCTACAACATTGATACGTTTTTTCACGAGACTGCTTTCAACAGAGAATCTTGTTAAAAGCAGCTTAGATTTTCCTTCATCGCGAATCGAGGAGGCATCCCGAACCTGCAGAATATTTTCCCGGCATATTTGAACTACACCTCCCCCTCTCCCCACCGACACCTCCCTTGACTAATAAATTATTCTCAGTTTGAGAAAATAAATTGCAGATAGTACTGTGAGGTGTATCAAATCACCGAATAGTGCCCAAGAAAATGGGATATTGTTCAACAATAACCGCCTGGCAGGTAAAAATACTGAGAGAAAATTATCTGCAACACACCTACAACCCACAAGTGTGGAGAAAAAATTTTCATCTTATTTACCGCGCAAGATTCCCTATTCTCAGGTTCGTGTCCCTCTAACCATGGAGAATAACATGCCAAGCTCCGTTGCAGCTCAGTCTGCACCAGACACTCAAAGTCTGCCTGTAGTAGCTAATCCACAGAACTCGTCCAGCCCAAAAGACCTCCAGTGGAATAAAACCGACACCCTCTGGACTCTCAGCCTTTTTGGCACCGCCATCGGTGCTGGCGTCCTTTTCTTGCCTATCAATGCAGGTATTGGCGGTATTATTCCGCTACTTCTCATGGCTGTTTTGGCATTTCCCATGACTCACTGGGCACACCGTGGTCTTACCCGCTTTATTCTTTCGGGATCACGCAAAGATGAAGACCTCACCGAAACCGTCAGCGAACACTTTGGCACCAAAGCAGGCACCATCATCAACGTGCTCTATTTTCTCTCGGTGTACCCCATTTTGCTGGTGTACTCAGTAACCATCACCAATACAGTCAACTCCTTTCTAGAACACCAAATCGGCGTTCAGCCACTTCCCCGCTGGCTCATGGCACTGGTGCTGGTCGGCGGGCTCATTCTGGTAGTTCGTATGGGTAAAGAAATCATTGTGCGAGTGATGTCGTATCTGGTGTACCCCTTTATTGCCGTCCTCATTTTGTTGGCTCTTTACCTGGTTCCCAAGTGGAACGGTGCAATCTTTCAGACCTTTGATCCCGAGGTAGCCGCGCAAGCATCCGGTCACGGTCTAGGCGTGACGCTCATGTTATTGGTGCCGGTTATGGTGTTCTCGTTTAACCACTCACCCATGATTTCTTCGTTCGCCGTTGATCGTCGTCAAAAATACGGTGAGCAAGCCGATGCAAAAACCGGGCAGATTCTACGCCGCGCCGAAGCACTCATGGTCGTAGTAGTCATGTTCTTTGTGTTCTCCTGCGCGCTGGCACTCAGCCCCACAGACATGGCAGAGGCGAAGGCGCAAAACCTCACCATTTTGTCTTACCTAGCCAATCATTTCAACAACCCTGTTATTTCGTGGGCAGCACCGATTATCGCCATGATTGCTGTTGCAAAATCATTCTTGGGCCACTACTTAGGTGCCGCAGAAGGTTTTGAGGGCCTTGTTATCAAGGCAGCAAATGCCGGTGGTAAACGCAACATCACGCACAACAAGGCACTCTCAACTGCAACCCTCTTTTTCATGTTAATTACTGCATGGTTGGTTGCCTGGGCTGACCCTTCGGTCTTAGGCATGATTGAAACCCTGTGCGGCCCCACCATCGCCATCTTGCTCTTCCTCATGCCCATGTGGGCAATCCACAATGTCCCCGCACTACGCCGCTTTAAGGGCAAACCCTCAAACTACTTCACATTCTTCATGGGTTTGGTAGCGCTGGCAACCATCGTCTACAGCATATTCCAGGCTTTTTAGTCGCAGGACGGACGCCGCACCACATCTGAACTGCCACACCGGCATCCATCAAGAAGGCAGTAACAACACAGGAACAGCGCGACGTCCCAAAATACGAGACGCCCAACCACCTTGCTCAGATATGGTTTCGCCTAGCTCTAGTGTATTGATGAAGTATCGAACCAGCGCCCGGCAATGTCTCCGGCCGCTTTTGTTAGACAAGGATGCCGCGTGAACGCTCCGGTTAACCCCTCTTCAAGCTTTTTAGCGCAGTATATTCCGCTCGTTGATTTTCTTGGTCAATCGATGGGATCCAATGTTGAGGTAGTGTTACACGATCTTGATGTGCCCGATAAATCGATTATTGCTATTAGCAACAGTCACATTAGTGGGCGGCAAATTGGCGGGCCCGTGACCGATTTTGCGCTGTGGTTTATGCAACAAGGGGACACCACGCAGGTGCCGACGATGACGGGGTACCGAGCAATAAACGCTGAAGGGCGCGTATGCCGCTCCTCTAGCTACTTTTTGCGCGATGAAAGCAATGTAATGCGTGGGATGCTCTGTATCAATGTTGATGTAAGCGACTGGATTCAAATTAGAAACCTCACCGCACAAATGATCGGAACCACAGAAACTACAGCACAGAGCAAGACTCAAGCATTCGGTGACTACCCCGGCGCTGAGTCATTACCCTTGCACGATGCCGCAACAGAAACAATCTTGCCCCCAAATATTCAGAGCTTTATTCAACAATCCTCTATTCAAACACCCTTGCTGGTCTCGGCAGTGTATGAAAAACCTGTTCCAACCGATGAAGAGGCCGTAGTAAAGTCACTGCGTTCTAACGTGCAGACTCTTTTGAAATCCATGCTCGATAAAGCAATTGCTGAACGCGATGTCACCCCCGATCGAATGCAACGCGACGAACGAGTCCAAGTAGTTCACGATCTTGAGGAAACCGGGTTCTTCCTTCTTAAAGGCGGAATAGCGGCAGCGGCTAAGCGTCTAGGTGTTTCAGAGCCAACCATCTACCGCTATCTGGTTGAGGTGCGAAGTTAAACTCGCTGGCTACCGCCTTGAACCTCGTCTGCTTGAATAATGCTCTTGGTAATGTCCTCGGCAGTCATGGGGCGGTTACTATTTGGGCCAAGATTGTTGTCCATCATAATGACCTTGGCGTTGTTACTGCTTGCCAGAGCGGTGTAAACCGCAATACCATCGTTGAATTTGAGCCACTCCACGGCAGCTTCCGCGCTGAGCCCAGCGTCGCGCAATTTATCAATACGCTCTTTCATACCCTTAGCAATTTCGTCGCCCTCTTGAGCGATACCTTCACCGCGTAGACGGCGCGCGTCACGTTCTGCTTCGGCGTCTAGAATTGCGGCCTGCTTGTTGCCCTCGGCGGTGAGGATTTGCGCCTGGCGCTTACGTTCGGAGGCGTTCACACGGTTCATGGCCTCTTTAACTTCAGGGGCAGGTTCAACGTCAATCACGTTGGTATCTTTGATGACATAGCCGTATTCACCGATCTTCTCGGTTAGCTCACCCTGTAGCGCCAAACCCACCTGGTGCAACGAACCGTATGCCTCATCCAAATCGAGTTTAGACAGCGAACCCACAATGTTCTGCTGGATGTACGAGCGCATCTGATTCTCTGGATTCGACAGCTTATAAACAGCGTTTTTAACGTCCTGCTCATTCTCGTTCACAAAGTACTGCACGTTCACCGGCACCTGCACAAACACGTTGTCTTGGGTTTTGGTAGCAACCAGCAGATCGAGTTCACGGATTCGCAGGGTTTGGCGGTATGCAACGCGCTCAATAAAAGGAATGCGAAAATGCAAACCGGATGAAAGAATTCGGCTAAATTTACCTAGTTTTTCAATCACATAAACATCAGATTGCGGAACCACCAGTATGCAGGACAGCAACAAAATAAATGCAACCACTGCAAGAATAATAAGAAACATAAGGCCCACAAGTGCGGCTGTCATAAAGCTGGCTCCTAGCAATTGATGTGTGTTCTGTTACTCCACTGTACAAAAGCCGGACGCGCGGGCGGTAGTCCTTCAGCAAATATTACTTTGCGATTTCTGGGGTATAAAAAAGAGTTTGCACCAGATATGCCGATTTTTCCCTCAAAAGATGAGGTACAAGGGGCGTATCTGGTGCAAACTCTATTGGTTAGCACTGGCGGTTTATTAAAACTTATTTGCCAGGGGCTACCGGGTAGTGGCTGTGAATAGCTATGCGATTCCATGAGTTCATCAAAATCACGAGCCAGCTCACTGCAAAAATCGGCAAACCTTCCCGTTAACGCTTCTGGTACAGCGATTTACGCTGGAACTTAGGATCAGAAGTAACCAATACGCCAAGGTTGCGGAAGATCCCTTCGTCCACCGAACCAAGAATGGTGGTGGTGTGAATGTCGCAACCGCGAAGGTTCTGCAACTGTTCAAGGGCGCGCTGTGCGTCCTCGTTATCCGCTGCCGAAACCGAGAGCGCAATCAAAACCTCGTCGGTATGAAGGCGAGGGTTCTGGCTACCCAAATGAACGGTCTTGAGCTTCTGAATAGGAGCAATCGACTCAGCAGAGAGCAAATGGCTCTCATCGGCAATGCCCGCCAAATGTTTGAGGGCGTTAAGTAACATAGCTGATGAGCAACCCAGCAAATCAGTAGTACGGCCGGTGACAATCTTGCCGTCAGGCAGTTCAATAGCGGCTGCGGGCAAACCTGTTTCTTCTTCACGAGCACGAGCAGGTTCAATTACCACGCGGTCTTCTGCCTTCAAACCAGCCTTAGCCATCACCACTGCGGCACGGTCCGACTGGGTTGAATCCAAACCTTCACGTGCTTCATCAACCAAAGTCTTGAAGTAGCGGCGGATAATTTCCTGCTGACTTGCCTGGCGGCATGCATCGTCGTCAGTAATGCAGTTACCGGCCATGTTCACACCCATGTCGGTGGGTGACTGGTAGGGGGTAGTTCCAGTGACGCGCTCAAGAAGGGTTTTGAGAAGCGGGAAAGCCTCGACGTCGCGGTTATAGTTCACAGTTGATTCGCCGTGTGCCGAGAGGTGGAAGTGATCAATCACGTTGGCGTCGTTGAGATCAACGGTTGCTGCCTCGTACGCCAGGTTTACGGGGTGCTCGAGTGGCAGGTTCCAGATGGGGAAGGTCTCAAACTTTGCGTAACCAGCTTTAGTTCCACGCTTGTTTTCGTGGTAAACCTGGCTGAGCGCGGTGGCAAGTTTGCCTGAACCGGGACCAGGTGCGGTTACAACGACGAGGTCGCGAGTAGTCTCTGCGAATTCGTTTTTACCTAAGCCTTCTTCTGAAACGATGAGGTCCATGTTGGTGGGGTAACCGGGGATTACGCGGTGGCGAGAAACCTTCATGCCGAGGCGTTCTAGGCGTTCTTTGAAAGCCACTGCTAGGCGGTCTTCATCGTCCATCTGGGTGAGCACAACGTGCTCTACGAGGAAACCGCGATCGCGGAAGACGTCAATGAGGCGCAGGACGTCGTCTTCGTAGGTAATACCTAAGTCAGCGCGCACTTTATGACGCTCTAGGTCTTTTGCATTAATGCAGATCAGGATTTCTACTTCATCGCGGATCTTTTCAAGCATCGCGATTTTGTTATCAGGAGTAAATCCGGGAAGCACACGGGAGGCGTGCATATCGTCGAAGAGCTTACCGCCCATTTCGAGGTAGAGCTTGCCGCCTAGTTCTTCGCGGCGAGCCTGGATGTGTTGAGACTGTGTCTCAATGTATTTCTCACGGTCAAAGCCAATCTTATTCACCATGGAACTTAAGCATACAACGCGTTACTGAATAGCAGAACGTCTGCACACGCCGGTGCGCTTTCAAAATAGCTAGTTTTACAACGACTAATAAGTATTCCTCATTCGGAATATAGGGAGGTTTGGGATTTATTTCCTTGTAATTACAACAGATTTAGGCGAGCAGAGAATTGTCACTAATTGAGATACCCACCGTGAAAACTGAGGCGCATTACACACGAATGAATGAGAACCAGGGCGTACCACGAAGCCTTCTCACTTAACTCTTGCCGCTGTCACGGCATCATAAGTTTGACCCTTATAGAGAAACTTTTCTCGCTCAAGCCCCTCCACTACAAAGCCTGCGTAGCGGGCTACTTTTCCAGAGGCGGGATTATTTGTTCGATACCCCAATTCGAGACGACGCAACCGGGGTGAATCCTTTTCTTCTAGCACTAAACAGTCAATAGAGGAGTCCACACTGGCTTTGGCCTCTTCCAACGCCCAATCACACACAGCGCGCACCATTTGTTTCATAACACCGGTTCCACGAAGAGCTGAAACACTCCAATACGATACCCAGGCGCGATCCCACGCCCCCGCGTCATCCTTTGCGGTGAAATCGATGAGCACACAACCTTGCACACCAGAACCGCTGTCTAAACAAAATGCGGCACGATCCACAGCTGGTACATACGCTTGGGTAATAAACCGTTCGGCATCTTCCAATGAGCGCAAGCGAGGCATTTGGCGCTCTAAATCCGCGTTGCTACTGTAAATCTGCAATAAATCCAAAGCATCCTCAGCACGCCATTCCCGCAAAAACACCACAATCTCCTTTAACTAAATCTCAGCTTAACAACAATCGGCGCCCCACCCGCTAAGGGTGAAACGCCGATTTCTGTTCAGAGATTTTGACGTATTAGATAGTCTGGGTAATCATATGAGGTTCAGCAATGTGGTGCTTGTTCTTTCGAGCCACCACAAAACCGATAGTTGCAAGGATTAGACCAACCAGCGCCCAAATAACCAGGGTCCACCACTGGGGCGCGGTGTTCGCATCAGGGAAGTAGCTGAGCGAACGGAGCAAGTGAGCCGATGCACCCGGCACCATGTGCTGGCCAATCGCACCCCAGGGCTTGAGAATGAATTCCCAAGGTGACGATGCCGCCGAGATTGGGTTAGCAATAAACATGGTGGTAATCGCACCTAACGCAATACCGGCCCCCTTACCTAAAACTGAACCAAGACCAATAATGAAGAAACTGGTTGCCATATTTGAGAGCATAAAGGCTAGCCACAAGACGTTGAAATGCCCTTCAAGGAATCCAAACCAGGTATGCAATACAAGAGTTAGAACCAGACCACTCATAATGGCGTAAAGAGTGGAGGCACCCAGACGAGCCCATACGCCTTGCACCAAGGTCATCATTAAAATACCACCGAGCATACCGCCCATAACCAATGGGAACGCCGCTACGGTAAGACCAGCACCGGTGGAATCATCATCAGAAAGCTCCACAACATTAGTTACTTTAGCTGTGGTTGCTTCTTTCATCTTGCCTTGGGCGCCCATTGCATCAAGCTGCCCCTGCGCCTGAGCCACAGACCCCTTAGCTTTTTGAAGCTGAGGGGTAAGCTTTGCTAGTTGTTGCTGAGCACCCTTGACGCCGTCCCCACCACCGTTATCAACGATCTTTTGCGCCTCATCAATCTGCTTCTGAAGATTAGCCACCTGCGGGGTGGTTTCATCAACAGTCTTAGTCAACGCATCAATCTGAGTCCGAGCAAGCTTAGCTGCATCACCTTTGCCCTCAGCAGCGGGTTTGAGCGCATCGATTTGCTGTTGCGCAACGTCAAGCTGAGCCTGTGACTGTGCAAGCTGAGGTTTGAGAGTCTCTAGCGAAGCGCTTGCCTGGGTAGCTTTAGTCTTACCCTCAGCCACTACTTTCTGTGCGGCGTCAACCTTGCTTTGTAATGCGGCTACACCTTTGTTGCCCTTAGCAATGCCGTCTTTCAAAGCGGTTGCCTTAGCTTCAGATGCCACCGCCTGAGTCTGCGCGGTGAGCTGAGTTGCCATGTTGGTCAACATGTTGTTAGTAGCGGTGCTTGCCGCGCTAGCAGTCAATACTTCAGGTGCTGCACCATCGGTCAAAATAATTGCACCATAGGTGTCGCGCTCTTTGATTTGCTGTTCTGCTTGCTCGCGTGAATCAGCGTCAACGAAATCGAAGGTTCCCGGCAATTTCTCATCGAGAGTGCTTTTGACCTTATCCACCATGGCCGAGGGGCCAGAAATAGAAATGGGAAGGTCTTTGGTTTCAGTGGTTTTGGTGGGCCAGGTAAATGCCAGCACCAGAAGGGTAACGATTGTGGTGGCGATAAGCGCTGCACGCACAATCTTTGCCATCGGGCTGTGAACGAGGTTCTCCCGGACGGTTATTTCTTTCATCCAAATCTCCAAACAAAATGATTGTTTTGTTTACTCGAGAAAAATACTAACAGATTATGTATTCTGTTTGTATGCCTAAATTAACCGAAGCCACCAGAGAAGCCCGCCGAACCCAGATTCTAGAGGCCGCCACAGCGTGCATTGTGGACCACGGATTCAGCACCACATCCATGTCACAAATCATTGAAAAATCAGGGCTTTCAAGCGGTTCAATCTACTCACACTTCGCCAGTAAAGAAGAGATCTTACAAGAGGTTATTTCCGCCAACATTCAAGTTGTGAAAAACACATACAAACCTCAAGAAAACTATTTTTCACCGCGTCAGCTAGCTACCGCTTTCTCAAAAAAACTCGAAATCAGCATGGGCGCACGTCTCATGTTTGCCATTTGGGGCGAGGCAGCTAGCAACATAGAAACTGCCCAAATCACCTCCTCAACCATCAATGAAATCAACAACTATTTTGGAGAGCTTCTACTTCCTTGGGCAGAAAAAAATACACCCAAGAACCAGAACCCTGAAGTTTTTTCGCGGCGCACTGCGCGCATCGTCATGGTTATAGTTCACGGATGTATTTTTAGACTCACCGTAGATTCCACAGTGAACCGAACAGAATTTATGGAAGACGCTTTTGCACTGTTACCGGAGTAAGCACAATAATTTGGCTAAGAGAAACGACCGTCAGGATTTCGACCCTTACCTGCATAGAGTTCAGGGTATTTTTGATACAGCGGTAACCACTGCTCAAAATTAGGCACGTAGAAGGTATAAGGTTGCTCATCTTCAAGAGATTTAGTGCGCAATCGCGCATTATAAGCAATCTGTCCCCCCCGCCGGATCATGGTGGTAATACGCGCGGTATGAACGATATGCATTACGCATCTCATCGCTCACCTCAAGACCAGGATTAGCACTAAGTGCATCATAAATTTGCGCATCAGCAAATCGGTACCGCTCGCGGCGTCGACGAATAATAAGATATCTCACGATACCCAGATAGACGAGTACCACCCCAAGAATAAGAAGAACCAGCCAAATTCGCTTAAGCCGCTCTTGCATCGCAGCTGCTTGCCTATCTGCTTCTGCCTTCATAGTGGCCTTGTAAAGCTCATCAATCCCTACCTGAGTTCCCTTAAAGTTCTCATCGCGAAGGTAATAGGGACCCATGCGATTGACCATAATGTCAACCTTCTGCTCATCTGGGATATTAGCTTTGGGGGCCGCATCAATATATCCCTCATCCAACCCTAAGTTAACTGCAATTAAAGTAGTATGGTCACCCTGATGAGCGTTATTCCCGTACCAATTTTCAGCAATTTGATTGGTATAAAGCTGGCTATCAATTGAGCTATTCCGGTAGAGATATACATCTATATTGAGGTTGTTTTGAGACTGAGATCTCAGACTCTCAATTTGTTGATTGATACTTTCTTCCTCTGCTGAGGTTAGTGCATCAGCAGAATCAACCACGTGACCTTTAGCGGGATACTCAGGAATGGCGGCCTCTTCTCCCCCACCCTCAGAGAGGTACTGTTTATCGGAAAATGCCGCAGCACTAGAGAACCCACTCGCAAAGAGAGCAAAAATTAGAATCAAAAGGGTAAACGGATGCATCGAAGATGCCCAACCACCCTTTTTCATAACCCAACTTTCAACTTTTAGACTACAGATGACTTCTACCCTGCCATGATACCCGGCAAAAGTACATCTATTTTAGAAATGATCTTCACTTGATAAGGAAACTAACACTCCTATTACTTTACCCATGCAGCTTGACGCGCGCGCAAGCCCAAAGTTAACGCGCGAGCACCCATATAACCCAGCGCGTAACTAATCCACAACGCCACGAACGCGATAGAACCGGCCTCGTGCGAGTTCTTTGCAAACACGAGATGAACCGCCGCCAGCAGGGGTACGTAAAACGCCAGTGTTGCAATCGAGACGAGCGCTAAGTACCGAACATCTTGGGCACCAATGAGTACACCGTCAAGAATAAACACATACGCCGCAATGGGCTGACCCACAGCAATTACCAGTGTGGCAAGCGCAAATAAGTGCTGGACAGCAGGATCAGGAGTAAAAATCCAACCACCTGCAAAACCAATGATCGGGCACAGAATCCCTAAAATTACACCAAATCCCAAGCTCCACCGAATAAGTCGATTTTTGAGTTCAATGACGGCGGCCCTACCCTGTTCTGTACCGAGGTCTTGAGCACCCATCTCTTTACCTAAAAGTGCCTGGGCGGCAATAGCCAACGAATCAAGAGAAAACGCTAAGAGATTAAAAAAGCTCATGGTGAGCTGATAGGCTGCCAAATTCTCAGAACCCTGCGCCGTCACCACAAATACCGTGGCCAATAGCGCGATACGCATGGTGAGCGTGCGCAACATCAGCCATGAACCCACTCGAAAGACCGAGAATATGCCGGCAAAATGCGTCTCCACGCCCACACCGTGACGGTGCATGCCACGTAAGACTATCCAACCCATCACCGCGGCCATGCCCCACTGCACTGTTGCAGTTGCAATGGCAGAACCTGCCACCCCCAGCCCTACCGGATACACGAAAAACCAGCTCAACAAGAGGTTAATGAGCGCGCCAACTGACGCCACATACAGCGGAGTTTTAGTGTCTTGCAACCCGCGCAAAGTACCGACAGCAGCAAGAACTATAAGCATGGCGGGCAAACCAAGGAGTGAAAGACGCAAATAATCCAGCGCAAACCCCAGAACTTCCCCACCGCCGCCCATTGCTCGCAGGAGCGGTTCTGCAAAAAACCACATGCCCAGCGCCAACACCACGCCTACTAACAACGCTGCCCATAAACCATCGCGTGCAGAAACATACGCCGCGTGCAGATCACCCGCACCGAATGCGCGTGCCACCGCAGGGGTGGTGGAGTACGACAAGAAAATCATGAGCCCCACCAACGTTTGAATCACGGTAGCGCCCAGAGTCAGACCAGCTAGGGGCTCAGTACCAAGATGCCCCACAATCGCAGTATCACCCAACACAAACAGCGGTTCCGCCACCAAAGCACCAAAGGCGGGGACGGCGAGCGCCAAAATCTGCCGATTCAGGCTGCGCGTTGATAAAGCGGACGGGCGTGCGAGTGAAGGTGAGGACGAGGAAGGCATGAAGCTACTTTACCGAACACCCTAGGGTTGCTCTGCATGAGCTCATTATTCAAAACTGCAATATGTGATTGCGATTGGTGCGATACTCTATTGCTTTATCCAGTTCCGCTCTAACATCTAAGAAAATTTATGCCCGCTTCACTCATTTTCGCTTTTGGGCTCGTCTCGTTTTTGCTGGTGTGCACTCCCGGCGCTGACTGGGCGTACGTCATGAGCTCCACTATCAAACATAAGTCGCCGGTACCTGCGGTGGCTGGGCTTTTGATGGGATATTTGGGTCTAGTTGCCATTGTGGCAGTGGGTGCGGCGGCGCTTATCGCGAGTATTCCGGGTGCGTTAGCTGTGCTCACCGTGGTGGGCGCGCTGTATCTTATCTGGATTGGCGTCACGACTTTTCTTCACCCACCTCAGCCTCATACTGCCGATACAGCGGTTCCCGCCTCCGACGTATCTCAGTTTTGGAGCGGTGCCGGGGTAAGTTTTCTAAACCCCAAAGCGCTCTTGACTTACCTGGTGCTACTCCCCCAGTTCACCCAAACGAACGCGGTGTTCCCTATGGTTGCTCAGCTCACCCTATTAGGTGTAGTGCACATGGTGAACTGCGGCGTCATTTACATCATCGTGGGGTATTCCACGCGCAAGATTTTAACGGCGCGCCCCGGCGCCGCTCGTCCAATCGGTTTATTTTCTGGGATAGCGATGGTGATTATTGGGCTACTCCTATTGGGTGAGCAGATTATGAAGTGGGTTTAAGCGCCGTGGCGTGAGGGAGCCTTGACAAGAACAGATAAAACAACGGCGAGGTTTTCGGCTTTTTACCGATAACCCCGCCATCGTTTTATGGTGGCGCTAAATGCGCTGAGCTTTAGAAGAGCTCTGTTTTAGAGAAGCTGACCTTTAGAGCTCAACAGTGTCGCTAGAACCAGAAGGCTTATTGCCCGTCACGCGGTTCTTGACGATGGTTGCTAGCGCCGCAACCTTACCGCCAGGGGTACCCCAGTACTGCGCGGACTCGCTCACGAAACGAACGAGACCGAGGTTGGGGTCATCCTTGCTATCAAAGTATGCAGAGACACCCTCATTCCACAGCTCTTCTACCTTTGCGCGGTCATTGACGAATTCAACCTGTCCGGAAACAGAGAGCCATGAACCGGTTTCTGCGAATGCCAAGTTAGCAACGGGGTTGGCCTTTAGTTGCTTAGCTTGATCGCCCTGTAACCCGATGAAGAACCATACATCGGCGTCGTCAGTAACTTCTTGGGGCATCATGGGGTGAGTCTGAATTTTGCCTGATTCAGAAACGGAACCCATCATGACGAAACGCTCGTCGCGCATTATTTCTACAACTTTTTCCTGGGTTAACTCAGACATATTAACTCCTTTATTGAGAATAAAATCAGTACGCTTATTATTCTACCGAAGTTACAGAGTGAGCGAAAGGTTTACTGAGGCTCGGGATACTTGCGTTTATAAAGTAAAACTGCAGACCATCCCATAGCTATCACCAGCAGAAACAGCCACACAGCGCCTAAGACTTCTTTTCCAAACAACAATCGAAAAGCGCTCATCAGAGTAAAAGCAAGGCTAAAAATCGTGACGTATACGGCGTCCGACCGTCTTTCATATTCCACTTTTTCTTGCCAGTTTTCTGGCAACTTCTCATCCCAGAATCTCTTGTGGCGCGGTGGACGCCTGGCAATCCACAACAGAACCAACAGACCTCCCATGAGCATGAGGGGATTCCCAGTTTCCGCCTCATTAAAGCTGCCCCCCACCAAGGCAGGGATATAGAGTGTCAACATCACACATGTACTTACACAAGCTAACCACCAGAGTTTCTTAGCAGTAGCAGAGGCTGCAGGAAGGGTGATTTTCTCGTGGGAAAGCTTATTGCTCGGATCGTTTGCCTCCCACGCGTTTAGATTGCGTGACGGTTCTTCACTCACGCAATATCCCCCTGATAAGCCAACTCTTGCACCGCAGCTTCATACCCCAATTGCTTGTTAATAGCATTCATCTGAGTGTTCAACGAGGAATTACCGGTAATCAACACCTTGATATGCGGTGCGACCTTCGCAAGTTGACGATGATTCGCAAGCTTCATTGCCAACCCCAGCGCGTGGCCGCGGTGCCCGGGCATCACCAAAGTATTCTCTTGATATCCCATCGAAGTACCGGGGGTTGTTTTAATCATGATCTCGCTCTGGCCGGCAATCTCACCTTCAGGCGAAAAAGCAACCGCAATAACATTTTGGCAACCCATTGCCTTCTGTTTCTCATAAATTTCTCGCACGCGATCGGCAGGATACTCCGGTGCTTCTAACTGGTGCTCACCTGTCGGCTCGTCCAAGTCCAGTTGGCGCATCAACAGGCCGTAATTTTCTAGCTGGTCTTCGGGTATGCCATCTGGCCAAAGCTCAATGCGGTAATCACCGATTTTTTCGGCAACTTTAGCATCGAGTTCTTGTAGCAATTTGGGGTCAAGAGGTAGCTTAAGTGTCTTTTGGTGGGCGATGTTTTTCTTCTGCATTCCCATACGCACCGCAAGACGATTCCATGGTAGCGAGGGGTCATTTGCATCGGCGTCCACGGTGGTACTACCCCAGCCGCTCAGGCGGGTGCGCTCGTTTTCTCGAGCCGCTTGCACTAGCTGATTAGCTAGAGCGGAACCAATCCCGCACCCGCGATACTGTGGGTGAACCGCCAAACCCACGTAGGCGGTCTCTTTATTCTCATTCAGGGGCATTCCGCAGACACCAATACCCACAATGCGAACACCTGAATCTTCTGCCACCTCAGCCACAAAATGCTGGCTCTTTTTATAGTTACTCGGGGCGAACATTGCGCGGCGCTCTTGCACAGTCATGGGCGAAATCGCCCCGTACGCTTCTAAATCGCAGGCTTCATCTAGTTCATTGAGCATGCGCATATCATCATCGGAATCTACATTGATTTCACGAATTTTAAAGTCTGTCATATGCGCAAGTTTATAGTAATTCACCTCACACATAGCGCGGTAGCTAAGATAGTCCTCGCAGTTTATCGAGCTCCCGGCGTTCTTTCTTGGTTGGACGCCCGGCGCCACGATCGCGCCTAGCCACCGCACCCGCCGCAAGGTAGGCAGGTTTAGGTTCTGAGCGGTCGTCGTAGCACGTCACCGCAATGGGAGCGCCCACGCGTTTTGCTAGCGTCTTTTTCACCGCAAAAACCCGCTCGTAACCGGGGTAGCGCACGCGAATAACATCCCCCGGGCGCACCTTAAACGAAGGCTTCACGTGGGCATCGTTGACTCGAATGTGCCCCGCTTTGACTTCGTCATTCGCCAGCGAGCGCGTCTTAAAAATACGCACCGCCCACAACCACACGTCCACTCGAACAGGTAACTGTGGCTCTGGGGCTTGCTCAGATGAGGTGTTCGATTGGGTCATAGAACCACCCTATCTAAAAAGAAATTGCACCATTGGCTACTTTTTAGGTTGAGGCGCAGCGCTGGTTTTAGGCGCGGTGCTATTTTTAGGCGCCGCGCTAGTTTTGGGCACGGTAATAATGACCGACCCAAGTGCCAGCAAGAGCAACGCCGCATTGACGGCGAAGGTGAGCATACCCGCCTCGCGCACCGCAATATTTGCCTGAGTGCCAGAGAAGTGGGAAATATCTGCAAGCCAGGGCGCACCCGACGCCGCCACGGCGGTAAACACCGTGAGAGAAACCGCAGTACCTACCGCAGCTCCTAGTGAAGACGCCATTTTATAAATGCCGGCACCTGCACCGGACTGTTCCGGCGGCAGATTTGAAAGCGCGGCGTCGGTTGACGGCGTCGCGTAAAACGCCAGACCCACACCGAAGAGGCAGTACGCCACAATGGCAAGCGCACGATACGCACCCGAGAGCAGGTAGGTCTGCATAAACAGAAGCGATACCACCAGCACAATCAGGATGCCCCACATCATGGGTTTGCGAGGCCCGAATCGCTGCAAAAGTTTCTCGCCCACGCGAATAAACGCAATAATGCACACCGCGTACCCGATAGTGAGAAGGCTGGCTTCAAACGCCGTGTACTTAGAACCGTCACTTTTTAGCATGCCTAATTGCAACAATTGCTGCGACACAATGAGCGTGCCGATTGAGCAGTTCAGCAAGAAATTTGAGAGCGTGGCGCCCGAAAACGTTTTGTTCTTGAACAGCGCGAAATCGATAAAGGGGTACGCATGACGGCGTTCAAAAAGTACAAACAGAATCCAGAAAATTGCTGAAATTGCCACTAAGACGATCACGCTTGCGCTCGTCGACCCCAGCTTGCTACCAAAGAGCACCACGATCATGAGCGTTAAGGTAGCCACAATAAACAGCGCCAGTCCCACAAAATCAAAACGATGCCGCGCCGTCGGTTCCGCCTTAGTTTCGGGGGTGGGGCGAATCAGCAAGAAAGCAGCGATGCACAGCAGAATATGGGCAATAAAGAGCCCTTTCCAGCCGATAAATTGCACCACCGAACCGCCAAAAATCGCGGCAAGACCAGAGCCACCCCAGGTGCCAATAGACCACATAGATACTGCGCGCTGACGTGCGGCGCCGTCCCAATATGCCTTAACTATCGCCAGGGTGGAGGGCATGATGCACGCCGCAGAGAACCCTTGAATTGCGCGCCCAATGACCAAAAAGGGTAGCGCCAAGGGTCCTGCAGCGAACAGCAAAAAGAGCGAGCCCACAATACCGGTGAGGGTTCCAATGAGCGCGATTTTTACGCGCCCCACGCGGTCGGCAAGACCACCCATCAGCACAATCAACAAACCAGAAATTAGCGACGTAATAGAAACTGCCAAGTTCATTCCGGCAGGGCTAATAAACGTGCCGTTTTTATTGATGTCTGCCAAAATGCTCGGGGCAACCGTGCCCATCGAGGCGGCAAACAACCAAAACGTGAGAAGTGCTAAAACCAGGCCCAGCAACAACTTATCGTTGCCCTGAAACCTCTGTGCCGAAGGTGCCCGCACCGCTGAGGAGCTCATGATTTATCCCTGCTTTCCTAAGTACGAAAGAGCTGCAACCACCTGCGCACCGGTTGCTCGTTCGAGAGTTGGCTGAAGTACCGGGGCAAAACCGGGGTTGTGATTAGTGGGAATATCTTGTGAAACTGTGCCGCTCTCCACTGCCTTTTCCCACACCTTGGGGTCCGTGCATCCTACAAACCAGTACGCATACGGTGTGCCAAAAGCGTCGGGAACTTTACTGAAATCTTCTGAAGCAGAAGCCGGTTCACCACTTTGAACGTCCTCGCCAAAGGCTTCTTTGAACGCCTTGGTGACGTGCTCGTTCACGTCTTCGCTGTTATCGGTGAGCGGGAACTGATCGTAATACTCAAATTCGGGCGCCTTGGGCGATTGCGCGGCGTCGCACTCCGCTTTCACAATGCGCTCAAGGGCGTTGATAATGTGCTCGCGCACCTGGTTATCGTAGGTGCGAATGTTCACCAGAAGCTCTGCTGAATCAGGAATAATGTTCGATTTACTACCGGCATTAATGGCACCAACAGTCACCACAGCAAACACGCCGGGCTGAACTTCACGCGCAACAATAGACTGCAAACGCACCACAATCGACGACGCCAAAACCACCGCATCCACCGAATTTTGCGGCATAGAACCGTGGGCGCCGCGGCCGTGAACCGTAATTTTTATCGAGTCAGCGGCAGACATAATCGGACCACTCTTAGTAGCAACAGCACCGGCAGGACCCACCATGAGGTGCTGCGAAAACGCGATCTCTGGTTTGGGCAGTTTCTCAACCAAGCCGTCGTCCACCATCTTTTGCGCACCGGCAGCGAGCTCTTCGGCTGGCTGAAAGAGAGCAAGGTAAGTGCCGCTCCACTGGTCTTTGTTCTCAACCAACAGACGCACGGCGCCCATCAGCGCAGAAATATGGCCGTCATGCCCGCACGCGTGCATCACACCGGAGTTCTCCGATGCGTAATCCAGCCCGGTGTTTTCAGTGACGGGAAGCGCATCAATATCTGCGCGGGCAAGAACGGTTTTACCTTCACCGTTTTCAATCACGGCAACCACGCCGGTTTCGCCAATGCGCTGAGGTTCTAACCCTAAGTTTTTCAGTTCATCTTCAATGCGCTCAGCGGTATTAAATTCTTTGAGCGAAAGCTCAGGGTTGCGGTGAAAATGCTTGTAGAGCTCTTCTTGCCATGACGAAATCTGTGAGTACTGTTCAAGAATTTTCTGCGCATTTGCCATAGTGCGAGCTCCTTTGTGTATAAATTTCTCTTACATCTGGGCATCAAGTAGCGGGCGTATGAGCCCGCTCACCTTGCCTATTTTCAACGATACGCTTTGCGCCAAAGAATGCCAGTGCTCGCCCATTTTCGCCACTTACACTTGAAGAATGAGCGCTCATTCCCGTGACAACACTTTTCAACTCAACGCCCACGCCCAGCGCGTGCTGAGCAGCATTCGCTTTCCCGAAGTACCAACAGGTTCCTGCTCTCTCAATCAAGAAGGCAATCTGGCAGGTACCGCGTCGCACGAACCAGGCTGGATTGCCCTGGAACAACCCGGCAGTTGGGGCCGCGACGTCCTTGACGGTACCGCGTTTGATATTGAGATTGCCAGTGCGCTCAAAACTAAAATCGCCGCCAGCGGCGGGTATCGTTTGGTGCTGATTCGTAAGCCCGGCAGGTTGGGTCAGTTGGTTCAGGACGGCGTCCGGCGCGTTTTTCTGGCAACAACCGAAGGCGCACAGCAGGTTCTTTATACTTTCTGCGTTAAAGGCCCCGCTGATTTGCTGGATCTACCCCTCGATAATCCGGCAAAAATCCCCTTTGCGGAACGGTTAGATTCGCAGGTTATTACTCTGTTGTGTGCGCACTCAAAACGCGACCAGTGCTGTGCGTTGCGAGGGCGTCCAATTGCTCGTTTCCTGGCAGAAGTTCGCCCCGACAACACTGCATGGGAGTGCTCTCACCTAAGCGGACACAGATATGCCCCCACAGGAATACTCTTGCCCTCAGGGTACACTTACGGGCGCTGGAATGCTCATTCTGCCCTTGCCGCTACCATCTGTCTTGAAGAAACCGGCGTACCTTATATTGCCAATCTACGCGGACGTTCCACGCTGACCCCCATCCAACAAGCGGCAGAAGTTGCGGTGCGCGAACTCTTACTAGAATGCGGCGAAGAACCCTTGGCACAAGAACTTACTTTCGCGCCAGTCCCTGCCGGTGACACTAATCAGCACCCCCGCCAAGAGCGCACGCTCGTAGGGCACCGCGACGGGCGCTCCTGGGTGGTGACCTGTGAAACCCGCGCAACGTCGCCCGTCAAAGCATCCTGCGGCAAACCCGAAAAACCAGCCAAATCGGTAGAAGTTCTAGCAGTCGAAGAAGTCTAAGCATCACCTAGAGTTTCATTTTCTTTCACCTGCGAACGCGCGCAACATTGCATCATATTTCGATGGCATTTATAAGATGAGGGTTATTACACACATCACTCGCGCCGTCAACGAAAGGAAATTTCGATGCGACGCATCTTCGCTTCTCTCATCACCGTAGCTCTCAGTTGCGGCACAGTCCTGGTTCTCTCCCCCGCCCAGGCAGCTGAAACCGATCTTGGTGACCTCACCGTTTTGGCAACCACCGATATTCACGCCCACGCCGCTGACTACGATTACTTCACCGGGCAAACCTACGGCGCTAAAGATCCCAGCAAAGCTTTGGGTATGGATCACCTAGCCACCGCCATTAAGGCAGAGCAAGCCGCCAAGGGCGACTCCTTGCTCACCGTGGATAATGGCGACGCCAACCAGGGTTCATCCCTAGCTTCGTACTACCAACTGCACCGCGGCGCAGGAACCGTTGACCCCATGGCAAACGTGTTCAACATGCTAGGTTACGAGGCTGGCGTGGTGGGTAACCACGAATTTAACTACGGCCTCGATGCGCTGAACCAGTACAAGACCAACCTGAACATGCCGCTGTTGGGTGCGAACGTCATTGACGACGCCACCGGCAAACCCGCGCTGGAACCCTACAAAATCATTGAGAAAACCGTAGGCGGCAAAACGGTGAAGGTGGGCGTGGTAGGCGTGGTCACCCCTGGTATTGCTACCTGGGATAAAGCCAACGTTGAAGGCAAGCTCCACTTTGAGGACGCCGCCGCAGCGGCGTCACGCTACGCCACCCAGGTTAAAGCTGAGGGCGCCGACGTCGTGGTGGTTCTTGCCCACACCGGTCTAGATGCCGACGGCGCAACTTACGATGCGAACGCCAAAGCCGAGAACGTAGCGCGTTCGGTGGCGGAGCAGTCCACCGATGTTGATGTGGTGATTGGCGGGCACTCGCATGTGACCGATAAGGTGCAGGAATACTTCACCAACAAGAACGGGCAGAAAGTACTGTTCAGCCAGCCCGGTTACTGGGCGCGTTTTGCGTCTGAGGTAAATATTCCGCTCACCATTGATGACGCCACCGGCAAGATTGATGTGGAGTGGTCAGGCGAGGAGCAACCCACCGCTAAGGCTCTGAATGCCTCTGACTACGCCGCTGACCCTGCAATTTTGCAGGCGATTCAGCCGTATCACGACGAGACCCAGAAGTGGGTTAAAACGGTAGTTGCCCAGGCAACCGAACCAATGTCTGCCGCCACCTCAGCGTGGGAAGATACCCCGATTCTCGACTTCATCAACCGCGTGCAGACCGATGAGCTCAAGCGCGCGGTTGCTGGTACCGAAAACGAAAACCTCCCTATTTTGGCTGAGGCTTCGCCGTTCTCACGCACCGCCGTCTTTCAAAAGGGCGATGTAACGATTGCCGACATGGCTGGGCTGTACACCTACGACAACACTCTTTACGGCGTGAAGCTTACCGGCGCGCAGGTGCGTGACTACCTCGAGTGGTCCGCCCGCTACTACAAGCAGCAAGAACCCGGCGCGCAGATTAGCGATTGGGCAACCGTAACGAACGAGCAGTACCCCGGCGATACTCGCGGGATTCCCGACTACTCTTACGATGTGCTGTCGGGCGTGAAGTATCACGTGAATATTTCTCAGCCCGTGGGCCAGCGCATTGGAAACCTCACCCTTGCCGATGGCACGCCTCTTGCCGACGACGCACAGGTGATCTTGGCGCTCAATAACTACCGCTGGTCTGGCGGTTCGGGTTACCCCCATGTAACCGGTGCCCCCATTGTGTACAACGAGCAGAAAACTGTTCGTGACCTCATGATTAACTGGGCGATTGACCACAAGAGCATTGACCCCACTGAGTTCTTTGAGAAGAACTGGGACGTTTCAACCAGCGCCGCCGCGGCTTTGCCCGCACCCACGGCGTCGGCATCTGCAGAACCTACGGCGAGCGCCGCGCCCACCGACTCGGTGAGCCCCAGCGCGGCACCTTCAGCCAGCGCAAGTGCTGAGCCCAGCAACGCGCCAAACGCTAGCGAAACGGGTTCTACGACGTCGTCCGCCCCGGTTGCGCCGTCAGATTCAGCGCCGTCAGATCCAGGATCATCCCGCGATGCTGTGGTGGCAGGGTCCAACGATTCAGAGAATAACCCCGGCGCCCCCATGGTGAGCGACGGCGGTCTATTGGCGCATACGGGCACCAACGTTGTTGCGATCGTTGGCGTGGCGCTGGTGCTACTCGTAGCTGGTTTCAGTATTCGTAAAGCTGCTCGACGCGCGCAAGACTAGCCGAATCTAGCGACTTATGTTGCGATCAAGTGAAGGGGTGTTTTGCCTGCGTAAAACACCCCTTTGCGCTAGTCAAGCTGTATTTTGTGTAAACAATCTCTAAACTCCCTACAAATGAGAATAAAAGAGGTCATAAAATATTCTGTTTTTCCCGCTTTCGTTTTCTTTATGTGCAGATCCTGCCCGTAGAATAAAACACGTGATAGGAGCAACACCACCAGGTGTGCCTGAACCACAAACACTCGCGCCGCTTACGAAAGGAATTTTCGATGCGTCGCTTCATCGCAACCATGGCCGGCATTGCTCTTGCAGCTGGCATGTCAGTAGCTCCCGCACAGGCAGCTGAACTGACGCCCACAATTTCATACTCCATCAGTGCAAAGACCCCCACCCAATCTGCCGCTGATACTAATGAGAACAAGCCGCAGGTTGTTCAGCACGCAGTACTCAACGCCGAGGACTCCGCAAAAGCTACCCAGCCCAAATCTTTGTTTGCTGATTTCACCACCATGCCATCATTGATAATGCTCGCAGCCGGAGTTATCATCGTTGGATTTGTGGGAACTCTTAGTGTTCGAGCAGCAGCTCGTGCGGCTAAAGAGGACTACAGCCTATAAGTTCATCAAAGCACTCAATATATTCCACATAAAATTTGTTCACCTTCAATGACGAAGGTGAACAATTTTTTAACCCACACTACGCATAGTGAAGAAAAATTATTAACGCCTTGACCAGCTAAAATATAAATTCAATTCGGCACAGAGGGTTATATATATTTTCTTTTATGTAATTTCGCTACGCTGTAAATGTGACTCAGCTAAATAACACCCCAGAAAATCCTCAGAACGGCGAAAAGCCCACCACTCACGGTAGCTACAGCTCCGATTCTGAGCGCCCTCACACACCCGCGCAAGAAACCACCGGCACTTACGAGCAACCGTACACCCAGACGAACTCACAGTACCCCGCTACCGGTCAGACTGCCCCGAACCAGGGTTCCTATAACCAATCGCAAAATTATTACAACCCTAACAATGGGCAAAATAACCCCTATGCGGCACCAAGTAATTCAGGTAATTACGGGGCTAATAACTCCCCCTCTAATTCCTATGGATCGAATGGTTACGGATCTAATAACTACAGCACCAATAATCCGTACGGAGGTAACGGTTACGGCGCCATTCAGCAGAAACCTCAAACCAGCGTTTTGGGACTCATTGCGCTAGGCTTGGCCATTTTCGGTTTTATTTTAGGATGCATCCCCATTATTCAGTTCCTCGGATGGATTCTGCTTGCCGCGGGTTTTATTTGCGGCATTATTGCACTGTTCCAAAAGGGTAAAGCAAAATGGCCAGGTATTGCGGCCATTGTGGTTTCGGTACTGGGTTCTATTATTTCGTTGATTGTGGCGATAGTTTTTGTCTTTGGTGCTCTCGCTGATGCCGCGGACACCACAACCGATGGGTCAATGTCTGATACCACCACTTCAGCTAGCGCATCGGCGTCAGATGATTCTCGTTCATCCGGTAGCGGCACCGGCAAGATTGGTGATACATACACGTGGGACGACGGCGTTTCAGTCACCGTTTCACAACCCAAGGCGTTTAAGCCCACTGAATATGCTGCCGGTAATTATGATAAATCTTTGAAAAATTTTGAAAAGTACACCGTAACTATCAAAAACGATTCAGATGAACCTGTAGATCCCACCCTGTTTATGATGACCGGTAACTCCGGTGGTAAAGAAGCAGAACGTATTTTTGATACTGGAATTTCGACTCCCCCCTCCACCAAAATCCAACCAGGTAAATCACTTTCATTCGATGTTGCTTATGCAATGGCAGACCCCAAGGATGCTTCATTTGATGTTTCTTTGGACTTCGACCGCGAAGAAGCAACCTTTGTTCAGAGTTAATGCCCCGCTTCCAGCGTAATAAACCGTTATAGCTGAGGTGGGGGGGGGGTTTTTATTTTATATTAATAAAAAAAACAACAAACAAAGTTTTTAAAAA
>JAUMUA010000001.1:70468-148399 GCA_030530925.1 Rothia sp. (in: high G+C Gram-positive bacteria)
ATATTAAAGCCCCCCATACCCCAAAAAAAAACCTTTAAAGCTGGTGTTGTGTTTTTTTTTAATTAAAAATAAAAAAAACACCCCACCTCAGTTGTTTTATAACGATATGAAAGAAGTTAACAAGTTAGGGCAAATCAGTACTCGAATGTCTGCCGTAAACAACCTTTTCAGCCTGCTTTTTCTCTACACCCTTTTTAGCTAGAGGCCACAGCACAATCAACACAACGGTTGCAATGAGCGAGGTGTAAACCTGCGTACGTCCTGATTCTGAGAACAACATGACCACAAAGACGAACGCAATACCTATAATTAGCAAAATGTTTGACCACGGGGTCAGCCACATTTTGAGGTTCAACCCGCGCACCTCGTCGGCACTCATGGTGCGGCGGAGATTCATTTGAGTCAGCGCAATAAATACGTACACAAACAATGCCACTAACCCCGCTGAGTTCATAATGAAGTCAAAGACGCCCGAATCCGGGGCTGCGAAGTTCACGATGGTAGCAACGACGCCACCAAGCGTGGACGCAATCAGCGCCAAAGCGGGCACACCATTGCGGGTTTTCTTAGCTACAATCTTGGGTGCGAATCCCTCGTTCGCAAGAGCTGAAAGCATACGAGAGGCTGAATACAACCCTGAGTTCAACACCGAAATCACCGCTGTGAAAATTACGAGCTGCATGACGATTGCTGCCCCCGGCACGCCAAGTTTTTCAAAGACGAGGGTGAAAGGTGCTACGGTCACATCGGTGGGTTTGGGCAATTCGTTCCAAGGGATAACCATCACAATAATTGCTACGGCCCCCACAAAAAACAGCAAGATACGCCAGATGATGGTAGATGTCGCCTGCCGCACCCCTTTAGCGGGATTCTCTGATTCAGCAGCAGCCATGACGGCAATTTCGGTGCCAAAGTACGAGAAAATAACAAGCGCTACACCGGTTAACGCCACGCTGACACCGTTGGGAGCGAAACCCCCGTGCGTCCACAAATTATCAACATGGAAACTACCGTTGGGCCACAATCCCAACACAAAGAGAGCGCCAGTGACTAGGAACACCACAATGGAAATTACTTTGATGCTGGCTAACCAAAACTCTACTTCGCCAAACGCACGTACAGAGACCAAGTTGGTAAGCACAAATATAGTCAGCAAACCAATGGAACCGACCCAGGCGGGGATTGCTGAGAACCAACCGTGCAAGGTTGCGCCACCAAGCACTGCCTCATAGGCCAGCACACCCACCCAGAAGTACCAGTAAAGCCAGCCCACCAAGTATGCTGCCCAGTTACCCAAACCCACCCGAGCGTACTCCATAAAGGAACCGATTGCCGGACGCGCTGCAGCCATCTCACCCAGCATGCGCATCGCCAAGAAAACGAGCAAGCCACCAATAAGGTAAGAAATAATCGAAGCGGGACCGACTTCGCGAATCACGTTGCCCGAACCCACAAAAAGACTCGAACCAATAATGCCGCCCAGGGTAATCATGGTGACGTGGCGGTTGCGCAACTTTTTGGGTGCTTCTGCGTTGTGGGATTCAACGGCTACTGAAGACCTATCGATTCGCCGTAGACCCATGGAAGTCTCGGGAGAAACAGGGCCATCATAGCGAGAATTTTGAGAATCGCTCATAATGCCTCCTAGTAAGTGGTGTGATGTGTTTTGTTATAGAGAAATCTAACGTATGTAAGAGAGTAAAAACGGACGCCACAAATGCATTCCTGGTTTTTATAGTTTAGATACCTGAACATTCGACCTCTAAACAAAAATTCCCCCGACACAATCTTTAAAAACTCCACGAGTTTTCACACTATGCCGGGGGGATTCGCTATTTACGAGTTACTCGCTCACAAAGTACATACGCTTGTTTACAAACTCGTCCATACCATAGGGGCCAAGTTCACGGCCATAACCGGAGTTCTTAACACCTCCAAAAGGCACCTCTGCACCTTCACCGGCGGGTGAGTTCACGTTTGCCATGCCCACCTCCAGACGGCGGGCGAGGTTCTGCGCACGCTCCTCGTCCTGCGAGAACACCGCACCACCCAAGCCGTACTGCGAGTCGTTAGCGAGTTCAATCGCCTCTTCGTCGCTGGACACCTTGTAGATAGTAGCTACGGGACCAAATAGCTCCTCGTAATAAACGTCGGAACCAACCGGCACATCGGTGAGCACAGCAGGAGCAAAATACGACGACGAATCATCCAGTAACGTACCGCCAGCGCGCAAAGTTGCACCCGCTTCAACAGCGCGATCAATCTGCTTCTTCAAACCTTCCGCAGCACCGCGTGATGAGAGCGGGGTATATACACCCTCACCCGCTTCCTCAGGCTTGCCCGGTTTCGCCTTCTCTGCCAAGGCAACGACTTCAGAAACGAACTCATCGTAGATGTCGTCCATGATAATCATGCGTTTGTTCGAGTTGCATGCCTGGCCGGTGTTATACATACGAGTACCCCAAGCGAGCTCAGCGGCTGCTTTAACGTCGTCGGTGTCGAGCACAATGTACGGGTCAGAACCGCCGAGTTCGAGCACAGCTTTCTTGAGGTTTTTACCCGCGATAGCCGCAACTGCCGCACCTGCACGCTCAGATCCGGTGAGTGAAACACCTTGAATATGCTTGTGAGCAATGATTTTTTCAATCTGCTCGTGGGTGGCGAACACGTTGGTGTACACTCCTGCAGGAACGCCGGCGTCATCCATGATTTGCTGAATTGTCTGCGCTGAGCGAGGGCAAATTTCAGCGTGCTTGAGCACAATAGCGTTACCCAGCATCAGGTTGGGCGCCGCAAAGCGAGCCACCTGATAGTAAGGGAAGTTCCAGGGCATAATGCCTAACAGAACACCCAATGGGAGACGCTGAATGTACGCCTTACCACCCGACGCCGGAATCTCTTCGTCGGCGGCAAGCTTGGCACCGTTGTCGGCATAGTACTTGAAGATATCGGTGCAGAACTCTGCCTCTTCGATACCTTCTGCCAGGGGCTTGCCCATCTCTGTAGAGATGATTTCGGCAAGTTCTTGTTTACGCTCGTCAAACAGTTCCGCCACGCGAGTGATGATTTTTGCGCGCTCTTCAATGGGGGTGTCTCGCCAAGCGAGAAAGCCCTGGTGGGCGCGCTCTACAGTGTCAATAGCCTCAGCATCGGTGGCTGAATCAAAGCTCTCTAGAACTTTGCCACTGGTGGGGTCTTCAACTCGGTATCCAAAATTGCTCATGGTTACTCCTTACTTGTTGATAGAGCGGATGCCCTCAACAAAAATGTCTAGCGCCTGGTTCAAGAGATCTTCAGGGATGGTAAGCGGAGGCAACAAGCGCACGACGTTTCCGTAGGTGCCGGTGGTCAGAATAAGCACGCCACGCTCTAGGCAGTATGCGGCGATTTCTTTTGCGGCGGTGGGGTGTGCGTTCTTTGAAACCGAATCGCTCACGAATTCAAGGGCCATCATTGCACCGCGGCCGCGAAGTTCACCCACGTAATCAAGCTCGTCAACCAGAGGACCAAGCTTCTCGCGCACGAGCTCTTCAATACGAGCGGCACGCTCGTTGAGCTTCCACTCCTCCATGGTTTCAATTGCAGCCAACGACGCCGCACAAGCAACAGGGTTACCACCGTAAGTGCCACCCAAACCGCCAGCCTGAACCTTGTCGAAAAGTTCTGCGCGGCCGGTAACAGCCGAAAGCGGCATGCCGCCAGCAATACCCTTAGCTGTAGTGATTAAATCAGGCTCGATACCTTCGTGCTCAGATGCGAACCACTTACCGGTGCGGCAGAAACCTGCTTGAACTTCATCGGCAATAAATACGACACCGTGCTCACGACACCAGTTCACAAGCTCGGGCAAAAAACCGTCAGCAGGAACGATGAAGCCGCCCTCGCCCTGGATGGGTTCAATCAGAACTGCTGCAATGTAGTCAGCGCCAATCTGTTTTTCAATCTGCGAAATAACCTCAGCGGCTGCCTCTTTACCGCCACGATCGCCGTCGCGGAAGGGGTAACTCATGGGCACACGGTAAACCTCAGACGCAAAAGGACCAAAGCCCTGTTTGTAAGGTGCAGCCTTAGCGGTGAGCGCCATGGTGAGGTTGGTGCGACCGTGGTATGCGTGATCGAAAACCACAATCGCATTACGACCGGTTGCCGAACGCGCAATCTTCACAGCGTTCTCTACTGCTTCGGCACCCGAGTTGAACAACACCGAACGCTTGTCAAAATCACCGGGGGTCAGCTCGTTGAGCTTCTCTGCCACAGCAACGTAACCCTCATAGGGGGTCACCATAAAGCAAGTGTGAGTGAAGTGTGCAGCGGCATCCTGCACCGCCTCAACTACCTTGGGTGCCGAAGCACCCACGGTTGTGACTGCAATGCCCGAACCAAGGTCAACAACTGAGTTGCCGTCAGCGTCAACAATCACACCGCCGTCAGCGTCCACTGCGTAAAAGGGAACGGTTGAGGCAACGCCTGCGGGAACAGCAGCGGCACGACGCGCGGCAAGATCAACCGACGCAGGACCCTGCGGGTAGTTGCTGGTGAGCTTGATTTCCTGCGGCAAGCGGTAGGTAATGTCAGTCATGGAGTCTCCTTGAAGAATCTATAAATCAGTGTGTAAAGGTTGTGTTTCACGTGAAACATGAGAAACAAAAGTGGTTTCGCCCCTGCCGCCGAACGCTCCAGCTCAAACATTGCTCGACTGTCTCACAAGCTCAACAGACTACAGGCGATTTCTGTTTCGGCTCCACCGGAAATCTGCCTTTCGTCTCCCAAAACCCGCAAGTCGCATTCGACGGCATACGCGCTACCCACTTCGCCAAGGTCTCTATTTACGCGTAAGGGTCTTTAACGCCAAGGTACTGCGTGTAGGTGTACTCTGCAAGACCTTCGTCACCGCCTTCGCGGCCAAGACCAGATTGCTTGACGCCGCCAAACGGTGCAGCGGCGTTGGACATCACGCCAACGTTCCAACCCATCATGCCGAATTCCAGGTGATCGGCAGCGCGCATCTGGCGGGCGTAATCCTTGGAGTAAACATATGAAGCTAAACCGTATTCGGTTGAATTTGCGAGTTCGTATGCCTCATATTCGTCGGTAAAGGTGATAATTGGCGCTACGGGGCCAAAGATTTCTTCGCGCACAATACGGGCATCTCGAGGAACATCTACCAGCACGGTGGGCGCATAGAAGTAGCCCTTGCCATCTACTTTCTTACCGCCAACCAGCGCGCGAGCGCCTGAATCAAGTGCTTCTTGCACCTTCTCGGCAATTTCTTCGCGTGCCTTCTCTTCAATCAGTGGGCCGCAGGTGATGCCCTCATCCATACCGTTGCCGAGCTTGAGTTCAGCGATTTTAGCGGCAAATTTTTCAGCAAATTCCTGCGCGACTGATTCGTGCACAATAAAGCGGTTTGCCGCGGTGCACGCCTCGCCCATATTGCGCATTTTGGCACCCATAGCACCCACGACGGCGTCGTCAATGTCTGCATCCTCAAACACGATGAACGGCGCGTTGCCACCCAATTCCATGGAGGTGCGTAAGACGTTCTCAGATGCCTGCTTCATGAGCATCTTGCCCACGGGAGTTGAACCGGTGAATGACACCTTACGAAGTCGCGAATCTGCCAAAAGCGGGTTTGAAATTGCTGAGGCAGACTTTGACGAGACTACGTTCAGCACGCCTGCGGGCAAGCCGGCATCGAGCATGGTCTGTGCAAAATACTGGGCGGTGAGCGGGGTAAGACGCGCGGGCTTGAGAATCATGGTGCAACCGGCAGCGATGGCGGGCGCCACCTTGCGAGTTGCCATAGCCAGCGGGAAGTTCCAAGGGGTAATCAGTAGACAGGGGCCAACCGGTTTACGGGACACCAAAACACGGTTCTTACCCTCGGGGGTGCTGACGTATCTGCCGTAGTCACGCACGGTTTCTTCGGAGAACCAGCGCAAGAATTCGGCGCCGTAGGTGACTTCACCGCGCGCTTCTGCCAGCGGCTTACCCATCTCAAGAGTCATGAGGGTAGCGAATTCTTCGGCGCGCTCGGTCACGAGTTCAAAAGCACGGCGCAAGATTTCGGCGCGCTCACGGGGCGACGTGGCCGCCCAACCGTGCTTCCCCGCTGATTTAGCTGCCTCGCAGGCGGCATCGAGGGCGGCGGTTGCGTCCTGTTCGGTGGCTGACGCGAGGGTAGCTAGCTTTTCTTCGGTGGCGGGGTTGAAAACGTCGAAGGTTTCACCAGTTGAACCTTCGCGCCACTGATCGCCAATAAGAATTCCGGTTGGCACCTTTGCCAACAACTCTGAAACGTTGATGCTCACCTGGCATTTCCTTTCACTACAGCACTAAGCCTTGCTCCGCATTCCCCTGTGATGAAACTTTTGTTTCATCACAGTAAATGCTTTGTTGTCTACATCATAAGGGTTGCAGGCGCTAAAAAGACAGATAGGAGTGAAGGGGGATTCTGTTGAAAGTTACTAAATCTCTCAACACACATTTTTCACCTCCGCAGGAAGTTCGAAGAAACCTTTGAAATATTAATTCCTTCTTATGAACGCAAATTTCCGCTACTTGTAGCCTTTTGTACCTCAATTCAAAACCTACATCCACATTGGGGTTTATGAGAATATGGAGTTTATGAGTTTAAAGAGCTCCGCATCACCTCACTTGCCCACCTTGTCTACCATCTTGGAACGCTATTCGCAGCGCACCGGGGAGGTTATTGAAGCGCACGCTCAGATCGTTTCTGATGAGCTAGTTGATCTTGCGCTCACCAACGCTGAGGGCGGGCTCATTCCCGAACCTTCGCTGATTCGCGAGTTCATGAGTGCCGTCACCGAGCTCTTAGCCGACGGCGCGCTACCCAGCGACTGCGATATTCGCCTGCAAACCACCGAAGAAGAGATTGAGCAGGACGCGCCACAAACCATTTCGGACGAGATGACGGCACCACCCCCTGCACCGCAAGCAACCCAAGATCCGGGTAACCCAGGTGATCTCTCAGCAGCTCCGCAGGCGCACAATGACGGCATGCAGTTGCGTAAAGCTCTCATCGATTTAGGGCACAGCAAGGGGCATCGGGTACGCGATATTGACGACGCCGAAACCAAGCGCGGTGGCAAAACCCTTCCTGAAGTCCGGTTTTTCCATGCCACAGTGCGTGAGGGAAAAGTGGGTGAAGGTCCTTGCGGTGATATTGTGGCGTCCTCTCTTGAAGCTGACTTTGGCGCTGAGCTCTTTGGCAATACTCCCGTGCAACTTGCACCGGCAACTCCCCAGGACGTCGTCCAGCCACAACTGGCTAACAAGAACTGGGTGGAGCTCGCTCACGACCCTGAAAATCTTTACGCCGTAGACCTCGCACCCGGTGCAGCCGGTGAAGTGGGGCAGGTTATTGGACGCTCTATTTTTACCGCTGAGGTACCGCATTTGGTAGCTCGTTCGCTCTCTCAATTTGTCACCGGCGATTGGGTTCCCACCGCTTACAAGGCAAACTCTTCGGTGGCACCCGCTCAAGAAGCTGAACCGCAAGAAATTACACGTTGGGGTACCGTAACTTCTGTACTTGAGCCCAGCGTTGAAGCGGTTTCTGCAATCGAAGATCAACCGGAGCATGCCGCTCCTGCCGCGCCCGACCACGCCACGTGGGTCAACCCGTGGGTGACCGACAGTCAGCCTCAGCCCGTAAAACCGGCAGAGGGTTTGGTGGAAGAGCTAGAAGAAAGCCCCGGATTAGATCCTGCGGCAGAGCCTGATGTTGTACCCAATCCCCAAGATAATCTGGGCTACCGCTCTCAGATTAATTCCCTACTGGGTCGAGCCGAAACAGCCGAATTAACATCCTCTACAGAAAAGCTCAATCACAACCCACCAAGTACCCCATCCCCGGCAGACCAAACCTCCCAGAGTGAAAAAGAAGCGGTAGAGGACTTCGCAACAATTGCTTTTGGGGCATTCAATCCCCAAGGCGAGCACCCTAACACACTTGAATCAACCCCAAGTTTAGGTACTGCCGCTGAGAACCCAGAATATGGTGAGCCTACCCAGGCCACACGTCATTCACGCAAAAATTCTGAGCAACCAGAGAATAGTTTTATGGCGGGTTTACGCAAATTCTTCTTAGGTTAAGCTAGCCAAAACCTCGTAATTCTTCTCTGAAATAGTTACGAGGTTTTTATAGTTAGTTTAAGTAAAACATTCACACCCAAAGGAACCCTGTGACTAAAACAACCCCCGCAAATCTTGCTGAACTCGAAATTTTTATTCCCGGCCCCGGCGAAAACACCAACGACCCCGGTGATGTTGAGCGCACTGAGTTTCTTAAAACCGCTCAAGAACTTCTGGATTCAGGATTAGATATTGCGGTATATTCCACCGACTCTTATCCTTCGGCCTTTGAAGATTGCGTGCCCGTTGCCGATCAGATTGAAATTTCGGGGCACGATGTGCTCCCAATTTTACTTGCCGATGGCGAGATTAAAGTTTCTTATAACTACCCCGATTCCGAGCAAATGAAGCGCTTTTCTCAGGCGCGCGCCGTCAAGCCGAAGAAAATTTCTGCAGCGGCGGCCGCGTGCGGCACCGGTGGGGCCGGGCTGCCCACCACCGCTCCCGCTATGGAACCTGCCGGATTTGCTGCCACCCTTGCCGGATTCACTGAGCGACCGGCGGGTGGCCCGGAAATCGGTGCGCGTCGTAATTTGATGTCAGGCGATTTTGGCGACGGTCTACCTACTGCCCACGATTCAGCGGTGATTACGCAAAACAGCACGGCTGAATCTAACGCAGGCGGCTGCGGGTGTGGCGGATGCGGTTGCCAATAATCTAGTGCCGCTAGTCTATACACAACTAGTCTAAATACCGCGTCCTGGGGTTAGGATTCCGTTGGGGTCAAGTGCATCCTTGATAGTGCGCTGGGCCGCTAGCGTTTGTGGGGTGAATTGTAGCGGTAGCTCGTGATGTTTCAGCGCGCCAATGCCGTGCTCGCCGGTAATGGTGCCGCCTAATTCGAGGGCGGCAACCACGATTTCATCGAGCACTTTCTGCCCTGCCGCGTATTCTTCGGGTGTATTACCCGATTCCACCGAGGGGTGCAGGTTGCCGTCGCCTGCATGCGCAATCATAAAAATACGTTTGCCGGTGCGCTCAGAAATCTCATCCAGACGGGCGCACATCTCGGGTAGTTTGCTGATGGGTACGCCCACATCCCCAAATATTTGCACTTTTTCTATGGTCATGGCGGGGTTGATTTGACGGCGTGTGTTCAGCAGCTCGTGACCTTTAACGACGGCGGTTTCTACTGCTCCTCCCGCGGTGCAAATTTCAGCGATGACTTGGGCTTTTTCTTGTGCGTCTTCGCCAACACAGAGCCCTAACACAATGGCAGCCTTGGGTATTTTGAGCCCCGAAGGGAAGTGTTTTTCAACGGCGGCGGCGCTGGGGGCATCCACCAGTTCTAAGGATTCTGGTTTGCCATTATTGACCACCTCAAGGATTGCTTGTGATGCCTGCGCCATGGTGTCAAAGTGCGCCGAGAAAGTAAAAGGATCACCGGCGGGCGCTTTTTTCAAACGCACTGTGGCACCAGTGATAATGCCTAGGGTTCCTTCGGAACCAACAAAGAGTTGAGTGAGGTTTAAACCACTCACGTTTTTCACGGTGCGCCCACCTGTATGGATGACCTCGCCATTTGCTAGCACTACTTCAAGAGCGGCAACTGATTCTAGAGTCACTCCGTGTGCCACACAGCGTAACCCGCCAGCATTAGTTGCAATGTTGCCACCCACCGTGGAGGTGGCTGCACTGGCAGGATCTGGTGCAAAGAATAATCCCAGTTCGTTGGCAGCGGCATCGAGTTCTGCTGTAATAACCCCGGGTTGAATATCGGCAAGTTTGTTCTCTACATCGATGTTGAGAATCTTATTCATGCGATCGAGCGAAATCACTAAACCGCCCGGGTATGCCACTGCACCACCAGCAAGACCGGTGCCACCACCCCGTACGCTGACGGGAATTTTGTGGGAATTCGCCCATTTCAGGGCCTGGCTTACCTGGACGGTTTCGGTGGGAAAGATGACGGCGAGCGGGTCACCTTCTGGTGGCATCTGCGATTCGTCAATGATGTAAACGCCAAATTCTGCGGGGTCGGTGCGCACTTCACAGTCAAGTAGTTGGGTGAGCTCTTGGGTGAGTTTGGGGAGGTCCCAGCTGGTTTTGTTCATGAGATACTCTCTGTTGTGTGATTCTTTAGCGGTGTCTGCGACCTCAGTTATACCGTTTTTACCGCGAGTTTTCGAGGTTTTTCTGCATAATGAGCGTTTTATGACCGGCAAAATTTGAGGTGCACCCAGTTTCTTCGAACCCGTATTTGTTATAAAAAGCGATCGCACGGGGTTTAGCCGCAAGAACTTCTACGGTTACTAATTGGTCCGCCGGGATCACCGACTGCAATGAGCCTCAAACTGTTGCTCACGTTCAGCAAAGACCTTTTCGCTGATAATTCCCCCGTATGCGGATCGCCAACTTGCCTGACGCACGCGTTCAAATGCCGCACCGTCTGTGGCTGATGGAATGCAAATGGTGAAGTTCATAAGTTTGTTATGCTCGCCGCGTTTGCATCTGCCCTACAGCGAACTAGACTAGTAATAGTAAGTTTCCTTAGTAAAGACTCATAGGAGTTTGTGATGGCAGACCTCAGCAACAAAAAAGCACTTATTCTTGCAAGTCAGGGTGTAGAGCAGATTGAACTCACCTCACCTCACGATGCACTCCAGGATGCCGGCGCAGAGGTTATTCTCGCCGCACCGGAGGGCAAAGAATTTCAGGCGATGGAAGGGGATTGGGATAAGGCAGACACTTTCACACCTGATCTGGATTTGGCTGATGTAAACACCGAGGATTACGACGTTCTTATACTGCCCGGTGGCACCCTCAACGCCGATTCAATGCGCATCGATTCCCACGCCGGTGCTATCGTCACCAAATTCTTTGAAGCAGAAAAACCCGTTGCGGCAATCTGCCACGCACCCTGGTTGCTCATTAACGCTAACCGCGTAAAGAATCGCAAGATGACCTCGTTTACCTCGGTCAAGGACGACCTTCTCAACGCTGGCGCACAGTGGGTTGACGAAGAAGTAGTAGTAGACGGCAACCTCATCACTAGCCGCAACCCCGGAGACCTCGAAGCCTTCAATAAGGCAATTATCGAAAAGCTCAGCTAGGGTGAGCGGGTTAATTGATGAAAACCCCCAAAACATTCCCTTCTTTTCTGCTAACCACCGGCACCACATTGGCCTGCGCCGCAGTGGGTACATGGGCATCTGACCCTCATACCGCGTGGTATCGATCGCTGAACAAGCCCAGTTGGAATCCGCCCAACATCGCGTTTCCTATTGCCTGGACGTCACTTTATGCCGATATCGCAATCACCACCGGTATTGCTCATTCCACGCTACGTAAACGGCGTCACGCTCAAGAAGCCCGCCGCTACCTAGGTGCACTGGGTGTCAACCTGGTGCTTAACGCCAGTTGGAGTTATGTGTTCTTTCAGATGAAGAATACGGAACTCGCTGTGGTGAATGCGGCGTTGCTAGCAGCAAGTTCAATTGACCTTGCACGCAGAACTGGCCGAATCAGCAAGTCTGCCGGAGTAGCTCTTGCTCCTTACGCTGCATGGACCAGTTTTGCAACCGCGTTATCTACCTCTATTTGGCAACGAAATAAATAGGGTTTCTATAGTTTTAATCCAAGATGCGGAAGACTCAGAGTAAAACTGAGTCTTCCGCATCTTTTTTAAATTTCAGATATTTACCGACTATTCAGAATGCCCTAGGCACAAAGATAGTGCGGTTTACAGCTACACAACTTACGGGTTGCGAGGTCCACGGGGGCCGTAGTCGAATTCTGCGGTTGCCGGGCCAAATTTCTGCAAATCAGCAGGTGCGTCCTCGGGTTCAAGGTGCAGTTCAAGGAAGGCGCCTTCATTCGACTCATTGATTGCTGTTAGTGCTTCTTCAAGCTCACCCTCGGTGGTTGCTGAGTAGCTCTTCATCGAGGTGCCTGGGCAGAAAATTTCGGGCAGTTTGTTGTACTGCCAGTTGGCGATGTCGTTGTAATCGCGATCCATACCCAGAATCCAACGCTCGATGGTGTAACCACGATTGTTTAGAAGAACGATAATCGGCTTCTGATCCTCGCGGAGCATCGTAGAAAGTTCCTGCGCAGTGAGCTGGAACGAGCCGTCGCCAATGAACAAGATGTGGCGGCGATCAGGTGCTGCTAGCTGGCTGCCGAAAGTAGCAGGCAGAGTGAAACCAATAGCGCCCCAGATGTTAGAGGTGATGTAGTCGGTGTTATCGGGGAAACGATGGCCCGAAACACCAATGTTTGAGGTGCCAGCTTCACCAAAGACGACGTCACCTTCTTGCACGAATGCCGCCATGCGGGGCCACAGACGAGCCTGTGTGAGTGGTTTTTCTGCCTGGGGTTGCTCTGGGCTGGGACGGTCTATGCGCGCACCGGGCTGAGCGTCTTTGGATTTTTTAGCGCGCTTGGCAAGAAGTTCTAGCGCCTCAATACCAGTAACACCCAAGTAATTCACGCCACCGATACGAATATGCTGATCGCCCACGTCAACGCGACCTTTTTCAGGCAGGTTAGTGGTAAATGAACCAGAGTTGGTCTCAATAAAGCGCGGGGTGGTAGTGAGCAAGAAATCTGCATTCTCTACGGTGTTACGCACTTCTTCGGAAGATGCCAAACCGTTGTACGTCCCCACAAACAGCGGGGAGTTCTCTGAAAGAATCGCCTTGCCAGTGGTCATCTGTGCGTAACGAGTGCCAGTCTTTTCAGCAAATTCTTGCAGAGCAGGACCAAAGCCGTGACGGTCGGCATCCAGATCCACAAGAATAAGGGGGTTTTCAGCTTTCTCGAATGCTGCCAACACGTCGCTTACTGCAGCTTCAAGACGCTCAGAGTCGCTAGGTTTGATGGCTGAGGAGAAATCTCCCAGCTCAGCTTCAATGGTCAAATATGAAATATCTGAGGGAAGTTGCAAGTGAACCGGGCGCTTTTCACGCAACGCAGTGTGAATAATGCGGTCGATTTCTTCTGCGGCATTGTGAGGGGTAATGCGCACAGCAGCTTCAGTAAAAGGCGCGATGGAGTCGAGCATATTGGTGAAGTCGCCATCTGCCATGGTGTGGTGTAGGTGGAATCCGTACTCGGTAGCGTAAAGCGGGGGTGCACCACCAATGGAAATTACTGGAACGTGCTCTGCTGCCGCACCTGCGATGCCGTTGAGCGCGCTGAGCTCACCCACACCGTAAGTGGTAAGGAGTGCAGAAATTCCGCGACGGCGTGCGTAACCATCTGCTGCATACGCCGCGTTGAGCTCGTTAGTGGTACCCACAAAGCGAATGCCCTCAGCTTCATGGATTTGCTCTAGCCACTGAAGGTTGAAGTCACCGGGTACACCGATGACCTCAGTAATGCCCACCTGCTTGAGGCGTTCAATTAGGTAATCACCAATTGTGATCTGCATTTAACGTTTCCTTTCAGACCGGGGTCTGTAAATATTCTGCGCTCACCCATAAAACAAGGTGAGCCGCACCATATGCAATGCTATCGCTAAGCGGGCAGGAAATTCCATGCGAGATAATGCACAGCGATTGGTAGTGCGTGCGGGGTAAGCAGAGGTGCTTATTGAGAGTATCTTCAGTGATTTTCTCAATAAGAGTCTTATTGAGAAAATTTGGTCTGAACCAGAGCGGCCTTATCACAGGCAGTAGTTAGACAACATACCCCCATGACTTTCCCTCAAACCGAACCTTTTGACTATGAGCCCGAGCGGTTGCTTCTGCACCCGATGGTTGGGGCGGATGCCGAGTTCTTGGCACACCTCTATGCCGACCCAAACGTCGCACGCTATATTGGCGGGGATCGCCTGACGTCCGAAGCTGCTGCAAGGCAGGCAATGGGGTTTGCCGGAGTGGGTGAAGGGTGCTTGGATTTAGCGGGAGCTTACCAAATAAAAAGTTAAGAGTAGAGCATGAAAAAGTGCGGTTGCCCAAGGCCCCCAAGTTTTGAAATTATTGCGGATTTTTATGCCGATAAAACCATCAAAAAATTGCACCAAAATCATGGCGATTGAGGTAATCACTAGTAGTTCATTGCTCACTATAAAGAGCGGAATCAACGAAACACAGAATAAAGCTAAGCTACGCGAAAGAGCATACCAAGCGGTTTCCTCTACTTGCCCACGAACGTACTGGGCGGCAAATCCTAAGCTCACCATGGAACTTATGAGAGTAAATGCGGCGCACAGGTAGTAAAACATATTGATTCTTTCGTTGATTCTTATGGGTTAAATTAAACCGTGTGTGACTGCCTTGGTCTGGGTACTACTACCCAGACCAAGGCAGTGACATCCAGATCTACGGAAACCCAACCCTACCCAAACAGTTTCTTGGCGTTTTTGCTCGTCAGCGCGCGCCACGTAGTGCCCTTAGGCTGTGCGGTGTCGTCGATAGAAGCCACCTGGGCGCGCACGGCGGCGTCGGGCGTCCAGCAGGAATCGCTACCGTAAAGCAACTGCTCCGAACCCACCACGTCAATTAGCGCCGGAATCTGGTGAGGGAAAGGAGTACCCGCCATATCGAACCACAGGCTCGAAAGTTGTTGCGGAATGGGAGTGGTGGTATCTAACCCCTGCACGCCGGGAAAGCCTTGGCGGAATAACTCAAAACGATCAGCCAAAAGCGGCAAAACTCCGCCACCGTGCGTGAAGATCCAGCGAATGCCGGGGAATTTCTGCAAGGTGTCGCTGAATATTAAATCGCTCACGCTACGGGCAGTATCAACCAAAAATTCGAACATGGGGCGAGGGCGGCCCAAGAACAATTCTTTGCCACAATGTGGGCTGGTAGGGTGCACAAAAACAATCGCTCTGCGCTCTGAAAGTTCTTTCCACAGTGGCGCGAAATCGGGGTTGCCTAGATACTGCCCCTGTGAGTTGCTTTCTAAAATCACGCCGTCACTACCTAAAACGTCCAGCGCATAGCGAGCTTCTTCAATGGCTCCAACAACGTCGGGTAGCGGCAGGCTAGCAAAATGTCCAAAGCGGTCGGGATGGTCTTTGCGCAATTGCGCACCGGCTTCGTTGACCTGGCGCGCCAGGGTGCGCGCGGCGGCATCATCACCAAAATGCACTCCTGGACTCGAAATTGAAAGGACGGCGCGGGAAATGCCGCACTCATCCATCAAGGCTAGGGAGTTTTCCGCAGTCCAGGTGGGCCAGCCAGGCATACCGTCAGGGAACTCGTGCCCGGCAGCTTTGGCGGCGGTAATGTATTCTTCGGTCAAAAAGTGCGCGTGCACATCGAATAATGGGGTAGTCATGAGTCGCTCTTTCGCTGGGATTTCTCTACGATTTACAGACTCGAGCCTACTCCTACTACCCCACCACACCCCACGTAGTGGAGTCCAAGGGAATTTGGCAGGATGAGTCGGCTTAGACTAGCCCCATGCGTATTTCTATCGTTCTCTTTGAAAATTTTGAACTGCTGGATGTTTTTGGTCCGGTGGAGCTTTTTAGCTTTGTGGATGACTGGGAGATCGAATATTTAACACCGAGTCTTAACCCCATTGCGAGCAAGCAAGGGGTCAAGATTGTGCCTACTACGACCTATGCTGACTATCGTGGTACCGATCTTTTGCTGGTTCCGGGCGGGCACGGCACACGGGTTTTGGTGCATGAACAGAGCTTTATTGAGTGGCTAGGAATAGCTGGTTCACAAGCGAAAACGGTTACTTCGGTTTGCACCGGCTCAGCGTTACTGGCGCAGGCCGGGTTGCTGGAGGGGTATCGCGCCACTAGTAATAAGATTTCTTTTACCTGGGCGAGTTCTTTTGGCAAGAACGTTACTTGGGAGCCTGCCGCCCGCTGGGTTCAGGACGGCAACCGCTGGACATCCTCAGGTATTACCGCTGGTATTGATATGGCGGCGGCGCTCATCGCAGAGTTCAAAGGTGAGGACGAGCGCGAGCGCATCTGCCACCGCACAGAAATTGTAATTACAAAAAATCCCCAAGAGGATTCTTTTGCGGTGGAGGCTGAGGGGGCGACCCTTTCTTAGGTTGCGTATTTATTGCCCTAGCTTGTGTATTAGTGACCCTACTGCTAGTAACTCACGATTTCTTCTAACCTCCCCGCGCCTTATCCTCTACCCCCAAGGTACGCTATGGGGTAAACCAATTCTTCTGCAGATGAGACCAAACCCCCATGATCATTATTATTTCCGTCGTTTTTGCTCTTGCGGTGATTGCCCTGGCGGCATCGTTGGAAAATCGTATTCGCGTGGCCGCCCCCATCTTGTTGGTGCTGGTGGGTTTGGGTATGAGCCTCGTTCCCGCAATGCCACACATTGAAGTGGAACCGGACTGGATTATTGCCGGCATTTTGCCACCGCTACTGTACTCGGCGTCGGCATCCATGCCCACTATGGATTTTCGTCGAGAAATAACCACCATTAGCGGTCTTGCGGTGCTGTTGGTAGTTGCTACCTCGTTTACGTTGGGACTCTTTTTCTGGCTCCTCATCCCAGACCTCAACTTTGCACTTGCGGTAGCGCTAGGTGCCATCATCAGCCCCACCGACGCCGTCGCCACCTCAATCGTCAAAAAGTTGGGTGTCTCGTCGCGTGTCACCACTCAGCTTGACGGCGAGGGCCTGTTCAACGACGCCACGGCACTGACCATTTTGCGTTCGGCGCTAGTGGCATCATCAGCGGCTATTGGTTTCTTCAGCGTACTGGGGCAGTTCCTTTTTGCAGTCATCGCGGCGATCATTATTGGTGCCGTAATCGGCGGGCTGAGCCTGCGCCTGCGCTCACGCGTTGAAGACCCTGCGGTAAACACTCTTATCTCGTTCTTGGTGCCTTTTGCCGCATCAATTCCTGCGGAGCTATTGGGGGCATCGGGTCTGGTTGCCGCGGTGGTTGCCGGGCTTATGGTAAGCGCAGGCGCGGCCCAGTGGCTGCGCCCCGAGCATCGTTCCTCTGATAAAGAGACCTGGCACGTGATCGAACTCGTGTTTGAAGGCGCCATTTTCTTTACGATGGGCCTGCAGCTCACCAGTGTTCTTGAAGGTGTGCTCGAAGAAAACGCCGGACTCACTCTTGCGGTGTGGTGTTCTATTGGCGCGGTAGTTATTACCCTGCTGGTACGTGCTATTTACGCCATGTTCTTAACCTACAATGCACGCAAAAAGTTTGAGCAAAGCTCCAATTTCAAGGACGCCGCAACCGCCCTTGAACACAGCGACGACGCCGAAGAAATTCAGGCAGTGATCGTGCAGATTCGCGGCGGTCGTGAGCTACCACAGAACAAGAAACGAAATCACAAACACAAAGATTTTGAGAATCTTTCTGAGCGTTCAAAGCAGCGACTTTATCGCCGCCGCGAGAATATGATTAAGCGGATTCGCCAGCTGGGAACCTCGATTCGTTACCAGTTTGAACGCCCCCTCACCTGGCGGCACTCAGTGGTTTTGGTGTGGGCAGGTATGCGCGGCGCGGTAACTTTGGCGGCGGCGCAAACCATTCCCGAAGGCACGCCACAGCGTTCCCTTCTGATTTTTATCGCCTTCCTCGTAGCGCTCTTCTCGCTCGTGGTGCAGGGTGGCACGCTCGGTCTGCTGGTGCGTTGGATCAAGCCAGAGGGTGATGACCCCGCCTTGCGTGAGAAAGAGCAAGCTGCGTTGCGCAAGCTGACGCACGACATCGTGGAAAAGCTCACCTCTTCAGAAGAATCTGCCCAGCTAAGCCGCCTAGAAGTCATCCACGCCCAGCGCCAAGCACTGTTGGAGGCACGTGAAATCGGCAGTTACTCCTCCGCCGTACTCACCGAAGAGCTCGAACGCCTAGACGCCTTCGAAATCAGCTTTAATCTCTCAGAAAAGAGAGAATAAACGCGAAACTTATTCTCGATAAAATTGCGCCCATAAAAAAGGGCTTCCCCCACTTTTTAGTGAGGGAAACCCTTATAGAAGTTAGCAAAAAAATTTACTTGTTGGACGCCACGTTCTTTACATTCTTTGCTGATGAAGCCGCGGAATTCTTCAAATCCTCAGCTTCGTACTGGCCGTGCTGTTTTACTTCTTCCACACCAGCTTGTGCGGTCTGCTTGATTGACTGAGCTGCCTGCTGAGCAGGTTCCTTCAAGTCTTCAACAATGTTCTGCGCATCCGCCTTTAGGGATTGAGCTGCCTTCTGTGCGTGAGGCTGAGCCTTACGCGCTGCCTGTGCAGTGAGTTCTTGTTCTTTGCGGGTAGTAGGCAAGAGGGAACCAATAACCAAGCCAGCACCAACAGCAATAAGACCAGCACCAAGAGGATTGCCACGGGTCTTAGCCTTAGCCATCTGTGGAGCGTTAGCCAAAGTTTGCTTTGACTCTGTTAGATGATCAGCAGCGCTTTCACGCACACCATAAGCGGTGTCACCAGCTGAGTCAGCCACACCCATGACAGATTCACGGATATCTTGGAACTTGTTACGAGCCTTAGCCTTTTGGCGCTCCACTGCACTTTCAGGGTTAATCTTTTCAGCAACCGCATCAACGTCTGAACCTAGACGTGCGCGGGTGCGCTCAATTTCAGCACGGATTTCTTCTGGGCTCTGGTGAGTCATGGGGTCTCCTTGGTGGGATTGACGGTATCGGGAATTTCCGCTGCGGTCTCACGAGTGCGAGCAAGCGGATCATTAGTTGCCTGCTGAAGTTTGCTCTTACCTCGATCAAGATGATTCTTACCAACCATGGCTAGAGCTACTGCCACACATGCCCAGATGAGAGCAACGATGACTGCCGCCCAGCCTAGAGGCATGAAGGTACCAAAAGCCCACATCAGCGCAAGGGAAAGAAACAGTAAGAGGAACAAAGCTGCTACGCCAGCGCCAGCAAGCATGCCAGCACCTTTACTCATAATGGTGGCGGATTTTTTAGCTTGGTCAGTAGATTCAAGAATTTCGGCTTTAGCAAGCGCAATTTCCTGTTGAATCAAAGTTGATAGGTTGGTGCTCAATGACTTGAACATCTCACCCAACGGCTCACGTTCAGCGCGAACCTCAGGGTCACTGGGGGGTGGAATGACGCTCATCGGCGATTGCCTCCCTCAGCGGTGAAACCTGCACCGGGAATATTGTGTGCAGTGAGGTCATTATGCTGATCGTGAGCAGTAGGATCCTGAGTGCGGCGATTTTGAGTTGAGTTGTTCTGAGACGCCTGGGTCTGAGTGCGAGCACCCTGATCCTGCATCCCGAAGTATTCTTTGGCTTCCTCAGCTGAAGAGGGTACCTGTTCATTTTCTGCTGCATTACGGGTCGCACGCCCTGCAAGAATACCAACACCCAAAGCTGCTGCGAGGAATACACCTGGGCGGCGCGCAGCGAAACGGCGTACGTCGTTCAAGAGATCCTTAGGTTCTTTCTGCTCTAGAGAAGTTGCCACGGAGTTGACGTAACCTGATGCGCTGCCGAGTAGACCGGTAACATAGTCAGACTGAGGCTTTTCACCACGGGAAAGTGCGTCGATTTCATCACTGATAGTGCGCACCGTAGCAGCAATTTTCTGCTGCTGGGGGCCGACCATGCGCTGCAAGTCATCGCGGAGCTGACCTACTAAGTCTTGAGCCTGAGAGACAGTTTCATCTTTAACATTGCCAGCAACGTTCTTTGCGTGCTGTGCAACATTCTTGCCAGATTCAACTGCTTCATTTTTAACTTGATGAGCTTCTACCTTGCTCAATTCAGCAATGACCTCTTTTTGATCCCGGGATTCAGATTGGCCCACACCGTGAGTCGCAGGGCGAATAGGACGTTTGTTGGAGCTGTTACTCATGTTTTTCCACTCTCTTTAAATAACAATCAGTAGGCTTATTATATCACATAAAAGTCCATACATTTGAGGACAGCCAACAGTTTTCCCAACCAGAATTAAGGGATTCCTCAGCATTTATCTCAGATTATTCTGATTTTCCATCACCCCTTCCCCCATTTGTTCCCTACATGTGCCCTGCGTCATAATGAAAACATGACTCAGCGCGCATTTTTTGGATTCGATGTCGGCACCTCCAGCACCAAGGCCGTACTTGTGGATGAGCGGGGAAAGCTCATCGATCAAATGGTTCAAGAGCACGCAGTAACGCGCGGGGTTCATGGGCTTGTAGAAATGGACATGAACATTTGGTGGACCGAGTTTCGTGCGCTTTTTTCGGCGCTGATGAGCAAAAACACTGTTGAAATTAACGGTATCGGTATTTCAGGTATGGGCCCGTGCGTTGGCATGACCACCCCCAACGGGACGCCATTAGCACCTGCTGCCCTCTACGGCATCGACTGGCGCGCCCGCGAAGAAATCGCCGCGCTCACCCAAGAATTTAGTGCCGAGAAACTCCTAGAAAAATATGATTCCACCCTGACGTCACAGGCAGGTGGACCCAAAATTGGGTGGTTCGCCAGCCGCTACCCCACCGAGTTTAACTGCGGCGTCCGGTTCTTTATGCCGTTCAGTTTTATCATTTGGCATATTACCGGCGAGTACGTGCTGGACCGCCACTCGGCTTCACAGTGCACCCCGCTTTATGATGCTGCGACTCAAGAATGGGACACCGACATGGCGGTGCATATTGGCGGGGATAAGCTAGAACTACCCCGATTGGGTTGGAGCAACGAAATCTGTGGAACCACCCAAAAAACCCCCGAACTGCCCGAACTTAAAGCGGGCATCCCGGTTATTTTTGGCACGATTGACGCCTGGGCAGAACAAGAATCCGTTGGCGCAACCGACCCCAATCACCTGTTCTTGATGTACGGCACCACGCTGTTTTTGATTGCTAACACCGAAAATCGGGTGCGCGATGCGTCCATGTGGGGAACTACTGGCACCCGCCCTGGCACGCGAAACCTTGCGGGCGGGCTCGCAACATCGGGTGCGCTCACCAATTGGTTTCGCGACATTTCCGGGGTCAACGACTTCGCGCAGCTCATTGCCGAAGCCGAAAAGGTTCCCGCCGGGGCAAACGGCCTGCTGTCTCTTCCCTATTTTGCCGGCGAGCGCACGCCCATTCAGGACGCCGACGCGCGCGGCGTCATTGCGGGTCTTACCCTTGACCACACGCGGGGTCACGTGTACCGCTCGTTGTTGGAGTCCACGGCATTTGCGGTGCGGCACAACATTGAAACGATGCAGCACGCTGGTGCCACCATCAGGGGCATTACGTGCGCTGGCGGCGGTACAAAGTCAGCATTGTGGCCACAAATCATTTCTGATGTGACCGGTCTGCCACAGATTATACGCGAGGAAACGATAGGCGCCTCATTTGGCGATGCATTCATGGTGGCCCAAGCGCTGGGGTGCGTAAATAAGCTTGAAGATTGGAACCCGGTGCGCACTGTGGTGCAACCCCAACAGCAAAATCGCGCGATTTATGATGCTCTATACGCTGACTACCGCAAACTCTATGAGTCCACGGCAGACATTCAGCACCGGTTGGCGGAGATTCAAAATAAGTAAGGGGCATCAGAAGCAGAGGGGTTATTCCGATCCAATAACCTCTACCCCTTTATACCGTAGTAAATCCGCCGTTGCTCCTTTGCAACCAAACACAACCTTGTGTTATGCCGCTTGCGGGTACATCTGGTTGCGATAATTTATGTAATTACGGTAAATCGAGGGGCGTTTTTCCGCCGATACTTTCTGCATCTCAGGAGTTGCCCACTCAGGTGGGTTAGCCACACCAGAAAGTGCCCACGCTGCCTGACGTGCGGCGCCCAGCGCCACAAATTCGGCAGGTTCTGGCACAAAAATATCAATTCCAAGAACCTGCGCCAGCACCTCGCGAAACGCCACAGATTTTGCGCCGCCACCAATGAGAATGATGCGCTCTGGTTCTGAACCGCGCTGTGCAACAATCTTTTCGAGCCCCTCCCGCACAGAACACGCAAGACCTTCAACCATGGCGCGCGCCATCGTTTCCCGGCTAAATCCGGCACTAACATTGCCCAAATGTGCCTTCGCTTGCGGAAGATTAGGGGTACGTTCGCCGCTGAGATAGGGCAAAAATACAGCACCGTTGGCGCCAGGTTCTGCGGCAAGAACCATGCGGGCGAGTTCGTCGTGATCCACGCCCAGCGTTGCGGCGGCAAAGTCCATGACGGGCGCCCCGTTCAGTGTGCACGCCAGCGGCAGGTACTTGCCCGTTGCGTCCGCAAAACCAGAGACGTTGTTCTTAAAGTCGGCGGCGGGAGTATCTGAGAGCATCATGGCAACCGCGCTAGTGCCCATGGAAACCACGGCGTCGCCGTCCTGCATATCCAGCCCCAAAGCGGCACCCATGTTGTCACCAGTGCCAGGAGCAATCAGCGCCCCTGATTCGGTCTTGCCAATCACCTGAGAGGGCTCAGCCAATTCAGGGAGTTCAATCTTGTGTCCGATAGCCCACGAAGCAATGGAAGGCTCCCACTTCTTTTCCGCCGGGGAATAGTATGCGGTGCCAGACGCTTCGCCGTGATCGGTAAAAAGTTTCTGATCGGAATTCAGCTGAAGAGTCAGAAAATCATGGGGTAGCGCTACTTTTGCTGCGCGGGCGGCAATTTTAGGCTCATTTTTACGAACCCACAGCATTTTCGTAGCTGTATATGCCGCCAACGGCACACTTCCTACCAAATGAGCGGCACGTTCAGGTCCGCCCAAAAACGCGGTCAGTTCATCAGCTTCGGAGGCAGAACGAGTGTCGTTCCACAATAGAGCATCACGCACTACTTCGTTGTTCTCATCCAAGAGCACCATGCCGTGTTGCTGACCGGCGATAGAAACAGCCGCCGCCTGCGGGAGCAAATCGGCAGTTACCTCGTGTAGCGCTTCAACCCACGCTGCCGGGTCAACTTCGGTGCCCCCGGGGTGGGAGGCGCGGCGCTCATCGATTACCTCACCAGTTTCTGCGTTGACGAGGAGCGCCTTGCAAGACTGGGTCGAAGAGTCGATTCCCAAAACGTACTGTGCCATGATCGATAAACCTTTCCTCGAGAAACTTCCCACCCCGGCAAGGAGGTTTCTTATGACAAAGACTCAGCGGGTGTGCCTGCGCCAGCTGCCGCGGGGCTGGCGTTTAAAGGATGCTGGCGCAGGCACACCCGCTGAGTCGATAGAAGTATCTGTTGGACTTATTCGCCGAGAATTTTCTCGAGGGTCTTGATGCTACCTACTTCATGGAGTGAACGCAGGGTTTCAAGATAAGGCTGAGTGAATCGTTCGTCCTCAACAACGTTGCCAAAGAAATCTTTGTCGCGAAGGAATGCCAGTTCGTCACCGGCAAGTTGCGCCTGCGCAGAGGCACGAACCTTATCTTCGGCGTTATCAACAATATTGATAGGCTCACCCTGTTCATCGATTCCCTCAGCGTAGCGCGCCCAGGAGGCAACGATCGCAGCGGAAAGTTTTACCTGCCCGCCATCCTTGAGGTTCTCGAACACTACAGGCATAAGCCATTTAGGAATACGGTCTGAGGACTCAGCGCACAGGCGTGGAACGGTGTCTTTAATCGCCTGGTTGGTAAAGCGCTCAATCAGAGTGCGGGCATACAAATCGACATCCGTATCAGGTAACTCATCCAAGGTAGGCATTGCTTCTTCGCGCATGTAACGCAATAGCAAATCGGTAATTAGTGGATTGTTCACTGCATCGTCAACATAGTGGTACCCCGCCAAATGACCAAAGTAGCAGAGACCCTGGTGTGAAGAGTTCAGCATACGCAACTTAAGTTTTTCATAGGGTTCGACGTCGTTCACTACCTGTACTTCAACGTCTTCGTAAACGGGGCGTCCGTTCACAAAATTATCTTCGAGAACCCACTGAATAAAGTCTTCAGTCACCACAGGCCAACCGTCTTCATAACCAAGTTTTTCAGCAACGTAGGCACGGTCGTCATCAGTGGTCGCAGGGGTAATGCGGTCAACCATGGAGTTGGGAAAGGGAACGTTTTCTTCAATCCAGTCGGCAAGTTCGGTATCGAGTGCTCGGGCGTGAGCGGTGAACATTTTATGCGCCATAGCACCGTTTGCTTGGATGTTATCGCAGCTCATCACGGTGAAGGGTTTGATTCCGCGTTCCTTGCGGAGTTTCAGCGCCTGAACCACTAGACCAAATACGGTGCGAGGATTCTCGGGATCCCTCAAATCCTCAGCCACAGCAGGGGTGCTCAAATCGTACTCGTGAGTCACCTGGTTGAAGTTGTAACCACCTTCGGTCACGGTTAGCGACACAATTTTAATGTCTTCGCTGGCTAGGTACTCCACTGCCCCGGCAGGATCCTCGGGGGTCCAAATGTAATCGACGATCGAGCCAATCACGCGTACATCCTCGTTACCCTCGGGGTCACGCGCAATCAAAGTGTAGAGAAAGTCTTGCTCCGCCAAGATGTCGCGCATCTTGACGTCGTGGGGCAATACGCCCATGCCGCAAATGGCATATTCGTGCACTTCACCCTTGTTCAGCAATTCATCAAGGTAACGTGCCTGGTGAGCGCGGTGAAATCCACCCACGCCAAAGTGTACGATGCCCGCTTTGAGCTTCGAACGATCATAGGTAGGCACCGAGAAAGTGCTACCTTCGGCAAGTTTCGCGGTAGCAATTTCTTTGATTTCTTCAAGATTGTTTTGGTTCAGTTTGACCATGATGGTCACCTTTCTAGCAGAAGTATTAGCAACCTTCGTAGTCGGTTAGTACCTTAACTTTTTCTGCCGATGCAGAGGATTCGTCAAAGGTGTAGCCAATCCATTCATCTGCCAAACGCAGTGCCAAGTATTTACCAATCACGCGTTCACCCATGCACAGAATATGTGCGTTATTAGACAAAATGGATCGTTCCACCGAGAACGAGTCGTGAGCGGTGACCGCGCGAATGCCCTTGACTTTATTGGCTGAAATAGCCACGCCAAGACCGGTACCGCAGATCAAAATCGCACGGTCAGCTTCGCCTGCCGCAATCTTTTCTGCCGCAGCAATCGCAACCGAGGGGTAAGGGGTGTGCTCATCTGCACCCACACCAACGTCAAGTACCGATGCCACGCGTGAGTCAGCTTCGAGCTGTTCTTTAATCGCGGTTTTGTAACTCAAACCGGCGTCGTCGCAACCAACAATGAGGCGGAGTCCTTCAGCCATTTTTTCTCCTTCAAAAAGTTCTGTTATTACGAAAAGTATTTGCCCACGAGCTCAAGAATCATGCCCATAGAAACCGCACCGGGATCAGGGTGACCCACCGACTTTTCAGCAAGCGGACGGGCGCGGCCCTTCTTAGGCGAGAGAGCGGCGGTTTCTTCGGCGCTCTGCTTGGCGGTCTGCGCAGCAGTAGCCCAAGCGGCGGGTAGTTCTTCTGACGATTCCGCGAGTATTTCGCTAAAGGGTAGGAGCGCGTCGAGCAAAGTTTTGTCGCCAATTTTTGCCCCGCCCAAAGTCACCATAGAATCAGCGAACGCTTTGACTGCCTGGGGTGCCTGCTCGGGTGAGTAGCTGGCGGCGTCGTCGGCAATAGTATTTGCGGCGGCTTCAAGGGAGGCGCCCCAGAGCACGCCCGAGGTTCCACCAGCTTGCATTGCCCATGCGCGCCCAGCCAGCTTGAGTAGCTGCGATGGGCCAGCGTTCTCAGGTGCTGCCGCAATAGCTTTGACGGCGGCATCTGAGCCGCGCACCATGCCGCGGCCGTGGTCGCCATCTCCTGCAAAGGAGTCGATTTCACCCAGGTAGTGCTCTTGTTCGCGCATCAAATCAGCCACAGCATGAGCGGCTTCGCGCACCTTGGTGGCGAGCTCAGCGGCAGCGGGTGATGCGTCAACGATTGACTCTGCATCCACAGTTGCCGCCTTAGCGGTGTACGTTTTCTCTACTGAACCCAGCGGCGTTTTCTGCTTGCGGTAAGCGCAGGCGTAAGCGTCGGCGGTCCAAAGCTCTTCAAGTTCATCATCAAGCCACAGAACGGTCAGCGACACACCGCCCATATCAAGGGAGGTCACAAGCTCGCCCACTTCGGGGTCAACAATTTCATAGCCCGCCTCGCGCAGCTGCGGCGCAATGGTGCGGTAGAGCAAGAACAGCTCTTCGTACTTAGTCACACCCAAACCGTTCACAATGACGCCGATGCGCGAACCGGGGTTCTGCGGCGCGTCGTTGAGCACGGTCTTAGTGAGCAAAGTGCCAAGGTCTGCGGCTGAGGGCTGGTCTTCATCGCGGATGCCGGGCTCACCATGAATGCCCAAGCCAACGCCCATTTGACCCTCAGCAACAGAGAACAACGGCTCGTTGGCACCGGGCATGGTGCAACCGGAGAACGCCACACCCAAGGTGCGGGTGCGCTCGTTGGCAAGGTTGCCTAGGCGCTCGACGTCGTCCAGCGATTTGCCGGCGGCAGCGGCGGCGCCCATCACCTTGAATACGGTGAAGTCGCCCGCGATACCGCGGCGGTTATCAAATTCAGGGGCTGAAGCGATGTCATCTTTGACCACCACAATGCGGGTGTCGATGCCCTCAGCGTTCAGCATTTTTGCGGCAATGCCAAAGTTCATGTTGTCACCGGCGTAGTTGCCGAAGGTGAGAACAACACCTTTACCCTGATCGGCCGCCTTCGCCACCGAATAAACGTGAGCAGCTGAAGGGGAGGTAAAGATATTACCTACCACGGCACCCGAAGCGAATCCGGGACCCACCAGACCAGCGAAAGCCGGATAATGACCGGAACCGCCACCCACAATTACTGCCACCTGAGGTTCTTTAGGCGGCAACGAGATAACACCACCGGGAACACCAACTAGACGATCAGAGTATAAATCCAAGAAACCTTCGAGCTGTTCATCGGCAAATTCTGCTGGATCGTTATAAAGAGTAGTCATGTCTGTCTTTCGTTGGTGGTGTTATCTGCCGGTGAAGTTACTTCTTGAGCTGGTTTACAGGCTCGGTGAGTGAAGGAACGATGGACACCTTGATGGAATCCCCTTGAGAGTCAGCCACGGTATCAAGCGCCTCTTGGAACTGATCCAGTGGGAACTGGTGGGTGCAGATTTCATCAAGAGGCAAAACACCCGATTCAATAATCTTGACGGCGGTGGGCCAGGTGTGGGGACCTAGGTGCGCGCCGTACACGTTGAGTTCTTTGTCGTCAGAGATAATCGACCAGTCAACGGTCACATCTGACCCAAAGACGGAGTATTCAACATAGGTGCCGAGCTTACGCAACAGGTTTAGACCCTGCGGAACAGCGGAGGGGTGACCGGTGCATTCGATGTATACATCTGCGCCGTAGCCGTCGGTCATGTCTTTAATTTTCTGAACAGCGTCTTCTTTGGTGATATTAATGACCTCGTCAGCACCCAGTTTCTTGGCGAGTGCTAGTTTGTCATCAGACATATCAAGGGTGATGATTTTGAGGGGGTTCTTCTGGCGAACACCAATCAGTGCTGAGAGACCGATGGGGCCTGCACCTGCGATGACTACGGTGTCTTCGAACTTGATGTTGCCGCGTTCTACTGCGTGTAGTGCGCACGAGAGAGGTTCTGCGAACGCTGCGTGCTGTGCGGGAACGTCTTTAGAAATTTTGTGAACTCGTGCCAATAGTGGAACGAGCATGTACTCTGCCATGGCGCCGTCCCACTTCTTGAAACCGAACATATCGTGAGGGCCACACATCCAGTATTCACCGCGGATGCAGTAGCGACACTTGCCACAGGGCGCGATCTGCTCAATAACAATGCGGTCACCCACAGCTAGTTTGTAGGGCTTGCCTTCGGTGTGAGCGGCAAGGGTTTCATCTGAGCCAGCAACGATGGTGCCGGTGATTTCGTGCCCGGGAATGCGGTTACTTTCTGCCCACTGTGCGCGGTTTTCGTCGCCCCAGAATTTGGGGGCCCCGTGGTAGCACTTAAGGTCAGATGCGCAAACGCCCACGGCGTCTACCTGAATGAGGAGGTCGGTTTCGCCAATCTGCGGAACGGGGCGTGTTTCGAGGGTGTAGTTTTCGGGGCCGTTAACGACAACGGCTTTCATCTCGGTGGGTAGTTGTGCGGTCATGGGAAACTCCTCATGGAATGTCTGTTAATGTAACTCAATTCTCATTCACCAATTGAACAAATGTCAAGCACAAATGTTCTTAGATATTTTTGGGCGAGTATCATATATAAGGACACCCCCCATCTCAGAGAAAAACGTCAATGGCACAAAATAAAACCGGTTTAGACATCTATGACCCCGAGCACCTCTATGCCGCCGCTCGCCTTTATTACGAAGAAGGCCAAAGTCAATCGGAAATCGCACACCAGCTTCAAGTCTCCCGCCCCACTGTTTCAAGAATGCTTTCACAGGCTCGCGAGGCCGGCATTGTACAAATCAAAGTGGTACACCCTAATGCCAACAGCATGGCGGGTCTCTCCACCTCACTCGCCCAAGCCCTCAATCTTGAGCAGTGTTATGTAGCACCCGGTATTCAGACTCCCAACGCATTAGGGCAGCTTGGCACTGGCATGGCATCGGTAACCCGCCAAGCGCTCACCGACATGAACCTTGAGGTAGGCGACGGTCTAGTAGTGGCATCAGGGCTGGCCATGTACAACATCTCGCGCATGGAACTGCCCTCCCTGCGCGGAGTAGTTATTTCCCCGGCAGTGGGGGGGCTGGCTGAACCTGAACCCTGGCACCAGACCTCAGAAATCGCACGGGCCTTAGCGCATAATACTGGCAGCACCTACATCCCCCTCTTTGCCGGTGTCATGCCCTCAACCTTGCTCTTTAACGCGCTTCAAGAAGACACTGCATACCAACAAATCAAGCATCTTTGGGCAACCGCTAAAGGTGCGTTCGTGGGTGTAGGTTCACGCACCTCAGGGCGCACCTCACTCGCTTCGGCCATACCTAAGCAAGCTCTCACCGATGCCGAAGGTGATGTGTGCCTTCATTTCTTTAACTCAGCCGGTGAAGAACTCACATTCCCCGGCGCCGAACGCACGATTCGCATCCCCCTTGATGACCTGCGTCGTATTCCGCACGTAGCGGCCGTTGCCGTGGGTGATGAAAAGGTTGACCCCATCATCACCGCCTCACGAATCGGCATTCTCAATTCGCTAGTTACCGACGAGCGCACGGCGAATCAGATTCTCAACCGCCTCGCGTAAAGCTTGCAGAGAATAAGTGTGTACCAAAAGAGCCTCTCCCAAATTCGGGAGAGGCTCTTTTGCTGAGGCGAGAATTTTACTTCTCGGTGATGTTCACTCGACGCTCATTAGCTGCCTGAATAGCTAGCGCCTGAGTATCGGCATCGCGAACCTTACGGCGGTGTTCGGGGTCATCCTGCTGTGTACGCAGGTTACCCACCATAATAAACGCACAAGCATAAAGAGCCACGAAGGTCCAGATGACGGCAGAGTTACGAGCAAATGCGGATTCCCAGCCAAGTGCGGTGGTGACGTTCAGAACGATAGCCACAACTGCTGAACCGAGGAACTGCGCGCCACCGGCAGCGGTGGTGTACATAGCCATCGCGGCACCGCGGTGGTCGGGAGCGTTTTCAGGAAGGATTGCACCCATGGGTACGAAGCCTGCAAGACAGATACCGAATGCCACACCAGCGATAACCGAAAGAATATAACCCCAGGTTGAACCTGCTGGTACCCAGTGAGGAACGTACCACCAGGCGAGCAACGAGGTTGCGGAAGCAAAAACACCAAACCAGCGAACGGTATTAACCCAACCGATGCGGTCACCAATATGCCCAAAGAATGCGTTGAACATAATGTTGCCAGCGTAAACACATACAGTCATAAGCAACCAGCGCGCCTGCCCCCAACCAAGGGTGGTGGAGATAACGGCGGGCATGATGATGAACATACCAAACTCGGGAGCGGTATTAATCAAGCGGATTAAGAACCCCTGGAGAACCTTGCGGTTAGTGAAGGTGAGGCGAATCCCAGAGAAAAGAACTTGTGAGGTGCTTTCATGAGCAGGGGCAATACGGTGTTTACCTTTTTCTTCGTTGCAACCGAAGAAGACGAGCAAGAAACCAGCCAAAGAAATGAGGGTTGAAATCCACATTGCACCAGTTTCACCATGAGTGCCACCACCAAATGCGCTAATAGATCCAATAGCCACCAGTGACCCCACGGTGGGCATACCACCAGTGAACATCACGTAGAACCAACCAATTGCGGTACCAGCTTTTGATTTAAGCGAAGTGATATTCACCCATACCAAAAATGAGAACGCGAAGAGTGGGTAACCCAAGCCACGGAAGAAGTAGGTAATACCCACCAGAGCGAGGCTGCCAGTTTGGATGGCAAAGAGAAAAGCAATCTGGAAAACAAAGTAAATAATGAAGCCAAGAATCATTACTTTCTTAGGACCCCAGAGGTCTGAAAGCGCACCAGAAAGGTAGCTAGCTACCAAACATGCCAGTGCGTAGAAGGTAATAACAACCGAGATAGTAGCTTCGGTGCTACCGAGCATGGCTACCAGGTGAGGGGTCAGAAAGTTTGACTCCACACCAAGGCCGGTGGTGAAGAGAAAGAGGGCTAGGAAGCCCCATTTAATTTCTGAGGGGATGCCGATACGATCGAGGAATTTACCCTCGATCTTAGGGGGCTGAGTGGCTGCGTGGCTCACGAAGCGCTCCTTAGGTGTGTGCGTTTATCGCCAAAATAGCGGTGAACTTTTGAAGTCATGGGGATCACTAACCAAGAAAGATAGTGAAAAGTTAATTCTTAGAGTAATGCGAAAATGTGTTCAGCACAACTGTTCACAAAAAAGAGGTAAAGAAACCCGCCCCACCGGCGTAACGTTAAACCATGACTACTTCACAGAACCCCACTTCACATAACTCCTCGTCAGCGCCTCTTCCTCGCGCTATTCAGCACATTGGCGTAACCGTTCCAGATATCGACGCCGCCACCCGATTCCTCGTAGACGGCTTGGGTGCCAAGGTTGCCTACGACGGTCTCAACAACGACGACGAACCGCGCCAGGGCGCTGAAGTTGAGCAGCAACTAGGGCTACCCGAGGGCGCAGCTATTCATCGTCAGCGCTTTATTGTGATTGGCGACGGTCCCGGATTAGAACTGTTTGAAATCTCAGGTAAACAGCGTGAAGCGTCCGGTCTTGCAGACTTTGGTTTGAACCATATTTCTTTCTACTGCGACGACATTCACGGATCCCTCGAACGCCTCGTTGCCGCAGGCGGCGAAGCGCTCTCTGAGGTGCACGGCAACAGCCGCTACGAAGATTCAGAAGGCAACGGCAGTGTTTACGTGAAGGCCCCCTGGGGCATGCTTATTGAATTGCAAACAATTCCGAACGGACACTACTACCCCGAAGATGCCGAAGCTAAAGTATGGATGCCAAAAAAGCGTTAGGCGCTACACCCTTTATCGCCCCTTAACGACCGCCGTACATGCTGTTGATTTCCTGCTCAAATCGCTGGCAAAAAGCGCTCCGCTTCAGCTTTTGAGTGGGAGTCACCAGCGCGGCGTCGTCGGGGGCAACCCCTACTACCTCAAACTTTTTCACTTGCTCACTTCTAGCCACCAACGCATTAGCGCGTTCCACAACAGATGCAAAGCGCTCCCTCAACTCATCTGAGGTGGACCCATCTGTGGTGTCGGGGTCGGGCACAATCAGAGCAGCCAAGAATTTTTGCCCCTCGCCCACCATCACAGCATGTGCCACCCAGGGATCTTTTTCTACCGCGTTTTCCCACGTGAACGGCGTAATGGATTTACCGCCGGCGGTCAGAATTTCGTCTTTCAACCGCCCTTTGAGAATGAGCCGACCATGCTGGTCGAGCTCGCCAAGATCACCAGTTCTAAAAAAACCGTCGCTGGTAAATGCGGCGTCATTGAGGGTGGTATCTCTATAACCGGCGAATATGCCAATGCCGCGTGCCAAAATTTCACCCTGTTCAGAAATGCGCACTGCGGCCCCCGGCAACGGCACACCAACAGTACCTGCGCGAATATCACCGGGCAAATTTCCGCACAGCGGTGCGGTGGTTTCGGTGAGACCATACCCTTCAATGACGGGCAGCCCCATTCCCCTAAAAAGCAGGGATAGTTCGGGTGCCAACGCGGCACCACCCGAGAGTAACCAGTCAATATTGCCGCCGGTCAGCGCGCGAATCTTGCTAAAAAACATGCGGTCAAAGAGCGCAAACTGTGCCCGGTGAACAGCAGAAAGACGCACGGTCTGACCGCCCTCTTGCTGCTCTAGCGCGCGTCCATGCGCCACTGCAACGCGTTCGGCTTGATTCCACAACGGGCCCAAATGACTGCGCTGAGCTTTACCCGCTACTGCTTCTCTAATTTTCTCAAGAACGCGCGGCACGACCACCAAAAAAGTGGGGCGTACTATGCTCAGTTGCGGCACCAGCTCAGCCGGATCAGCAAGGTGGGCAATGCGCATACCTTTTGCGAGGCAAATCATTTGCAAACCGCGTGCCAGCACGTGAGCAAGCGGCAAAAAGATGATCGTACGCCCGTCCTCTCGCACCACCTTGTGGTACGACGCCGCCACGTTCAGCACCTGCCCAATAAAGTTGCGGTGCGTAATAATGGCACCCTTGGGCACTCCGGTAGTGCCCGAGGTGTAGACCATGGTGGCTGGGGAATCTAGTTGCGCTAAAGTGCGGCGGTTCTCCAATTCAGCGTCGGAGATAAACGCACCGTGTTCCTCAAGCTGCGCTAACGAAGGCGTCGTGGCGGAATCTAAAGACCACACTGCCGTTTCTTGGGCGTTGGTGCTGATTGTCTGCTCAAGTTTTTGGCACAACTCGCTAGTGCCGCCAAAGCCAAAACGAATGTTAGCGTCTTGCACAATTTGTTCAATTTGGTGTGCAGAACTCGAATCGTAGATGGGTACGACGACCGCACCGGCGTACATGCACGCAAAGTCGGTGAGTGCCCACTCAAATCGGGTGGGCGAAAGAATTGCCACCGCGTCACCGGGTTTCACCCCGGCAGCGATGAGTCCCCGAGCTACTTGTCGCACGCGGTGGGTAAAATCCGCCGTCGAAACCGGTTGCCATGACTCAATTTTTCCCTGTTCGTTACGAACGGGGATTTCAAAAGCAATGTGTTCGGGGGCTTTCGCCAAGCGCTCTTCTAGTAGATCGGTGGAGTTCTGGTAAGTGCCCTCGGGGTCAACTAAGAGCGGAGTTTCAGATTCGAGCAATGGTTCCAATTATTTGCCAACTTTGGGAATGAGCACCGGAGTGTTCTTTTTATACTCTTCATAATCGGGCTGCCCGCCCCAGCGCTGATTCGCTTTCTTTTCCAACAGGGGAATACCGCTGACGCGCGTCAAGAGGACAACGGTCAAAAGAGGTGAGAGAATCGTGACCCACTGCCAGCCCACAAGCGCAGGTGCTGCCGCAATAAACAGACCTCCCCACAGCACAATTTCGCCAAAGTAATTGGGGTGGCGCGAGCGCGACCAGATGCCTTCTCGAATGAACTTTCCTTTATTTTGCGGATTCTTCTTAAAGGCGTTCTTTTGAAAATCGGCGGTTGATTCAATAACCATTCCCGCCAGCCATACCAGTGCGCCCAACACGCTGATCCAGGTAATTCCGACACCGCTACTTGAGCTGGTTGCCGCCCACGCGGCACTTGCAACTACTGCAACCCATAAACCTTGCAAGGTCCAGGTCAGTAGAAAACGGATCTTGTTTCCCTTGATGTCATCGAAGCGGTCGTCGGCGCCTGATTTCATCACTCGAATGAATAAGAATGTTGCTAATCGAGCTGCCCAGAGAAACACCATGAAGCTCAACAACCACCCCAGCGAGGTAACTCTAGGGGTTGCGATAAGCCCAAACAGGGTGGTGCTGATAAAGCCCACACCACCTGCTAAATCGTAAAATTTTTCGGTGCCAGCGAGTACGGCGGGGATGTAGAGAATCCACTGCACTACAAACGCGCCAATAATAGCCAGGGCAAATACTTTTACTCCGGCTACTTCTTGACCGTGAAAACTACCACCCCACGCCACTAACGCGCCAAGAGCCACAGCGCCTAGAATTACTACTACTTGTTTGAGTTGTTTACTTTGCATAAAAGTCCTTGGGCTAATGGTGCAGGGGGTAGATTTCGCTACCTCCTAGTGGGCGCGGGACGCCGCAGTGGCGAGAATCCTACGAGCCATGGTGGGGAAGATAAAGGCGTGAAATGGTAGAACGCCGTACCAGTATAGTCTGCCGCGAATACCCTGGGGTAAGAACACTGCGGTCTGCTTGTAGATGCAACCACCGCCGTCCTTGTCTTTGAGTTCAAGCACGAGCCAGGCACGACCAGAAACCTTCATTTCTGCTCGTAACACCAGTTGGTGTGGGCGGTCGATACTCTCGACGCGCCACCAATCCAGGCGGTCCCCTACTTTGAGTGTGCGGGGGTCGCGACGTCCGCCCAAGCCAGGGCCACCTACAGCTTTATCCATGACGCCGCGCAAGTTCCAGAGGAAGCTTGCCGAGTACCAGCCGCTGTCTCCGCCAATACTTTCAATCACGGGCCATACCTGTTCGGCAGAAAGCTCGGATTCGAGGGTGCGCACGTCTTGATAGGAATCAGGTTGTGCCCAGTCGGGGTCGCTATCTGAGGGGTTGGCAGGGTTATCGTCAACGGTCGACCAGCTATCATCCCATGAGGTGGTGACCTCCCCATTGAGTTCGCGCTCAGCGGCGAGTTCTAGCGCGCGCTCGTAACTGACTAAACCACCGGGTGGGTCTGGAATGTACTCGGCGATTTCGTGTTCTTCGCAGACAGAATCTTCTGCCATGGACTGCGCAAGCGGATATGCAATGGAGAAAGGAACCGGGGTAACTAGCGAAATCCAGGCGCCAGACAACCCATCAAAAGCACCACGCACCGGCAAGCCCATCACCACACGACGATGCCCACGCGAGCGTCCATAGAGGCGCAACAAGTCAGCAAATTTATACTGTTTGCCACAACCGATTTCGAAGCCACGGTTCACCGGCTCATTCAAGTCGGCACCCTTGACGAGGTAGTAAAGCGCATCGCGAATAGCGATCGGTTCAATCTTATTGTTAATCCACTGAGGGGCGATCATAATCGGCAAGCGCTCTGAGAGGTTGCGAATAATTTCGTACGACGCCGAACCCGAGCCAATCAGCGTTGCGGCACGGTACACAATGGTGGGGGTGGGGCTCTTCAAAAGAATCTGTGCCACGTTTTCGCGCGAGCGCATATGCTTTGAGAGCTCTTCACGCTTGAGGTGAGTGGGGAACAGACCAGAGAGGTAAATAATCTGACGCACACCAGCTTGCTCGCACGCATCCGCTAGATTTTGTGCGGCTTTCTTCTCTGCTTCTTCAAAGTCCTCGCCCTGAGAACCCATGGAGTGAACCAGGTAGAACACGGTGTCGATACCTTCGCACGCTTCGGAGAGCGACGATGCATCGGTGAGGTCTGCTTCTACTTTTTCGACGTCACCCGCCCAGTCAAATCGGTTGAGGCTCGATTTTTTGCGGGACGCCGCGCGCACCGAGAACCCTGCCGAGAGCAGATCGGGTACCAGGCGCCCGCCCACGTAACCGGTAGCGCCAGTGACGAGGACTTTTCGGTTGCGGTGTTCGGCAGTGAAGTCGCTCAACGCTGAGTGTTGGGGCGTTGAATCGTGTTGATTAACCATTGGTTCTCCTTCATCGACGACTAATTACTAAGCAATCTTATCTGTCTTTGGGGCCCCGGCATACCGGTTCAAAAGCTCTTCACACAACAGCAAGGGCGCCAAGCTATCGCTTAGATAGCTTGGCGCCCCTTTCAACTCAACGCAAGATTACGAAACAGCGCCTCGCAACGCACGCAACGCAACCGAAAGCACAGCAAGACGCGGGCGGCCGTCGTCACCGGGGGCGGCGTCAGCAATCTGCTCAAGAGTGATATCGACGCGTGCCATCCGCACGGGGTGGCTCTCAACCCACGAACGCAACAGCGCATCGGCTTCCCCAGCAGAGGTGACGTCGCTACCTTCCGCTTGCTGATCCTGCACCACAGCCAGCGAAAGTGCCGCTGCAATCTCGTACAGGTCATCACGCAGTGCCGAGCGCGCTAGGGTTTCCCAGCGGTCGGTGCGTGGCAAACGCGAGATGGAGGTGAGCAGGTGGTCCACGCTAAAGCGGTCGTAGACTGCGAAGTAGATGTGAGCCACCTTTTCAACATCGAGATTGTTTGCTTTCGCAATACGGATTACGTCCATGAGCGCAAAACCCTCAAAGCTACGGATCCAAATAATCAACAGCTCTTCGGGTAGACCCCATGCCTCAGCTTCTTCGCGCAGGGCACGCACACGGGCACGCGAATCGTCGGAGAGGTACTGCGGTAGGTGGCCCAGCAAGGAGCTGACCTGCGAGTACTGGTCGATGAGTTCTTGCATGGGCACGCCAACTACCACCGAACGCTCGGTTACGAACCAGCGAACCAGGCGGTCTAACACGCGCTGCCAGTCGCGAATAACCGACTGCCAGCCCTCAAGTGGAGTAGCTGCGGGTAGTTCGCGGTGTAGCTGAGCCGCAGTGCCAATATTGAAGAGTTCGCGAGCCACCATGAACGCGCGGGCAATAGCATCGACGCCGGCGCCGGTTTCTTCTTGCGCGCGGAACACATGGGTAATGCCAGCGGTATTCACAATCTCGTTAGCCACACGGGTGCAGATAATTTCCTTGCGCAAAGGGTGCGAATTGAGGTGCTCGCCAAAACGCTCCACCAATGCGGGCGGGAAGTATTCGCGCAAAACTCGTTCAAGGAACGGATCATCAGCAAAGTCGGTTTTCTCAAGCTCTTCGGTGAGATGAATCTTCACGTATGCCGCAAGTACCGAGAATTCTGGGCTGGTGAGCGTAATTCCGGTCTTTTCAAAGCGCTCTTCGATTTCTTCGTCGGTAGGAATAAACTCCACCGAACGAACCAAACCAGCGTGCTCTTCAAGATCACGGATCAAGCGAATGTAGGCGCTCACACCGGGGATAACACCCTGTCGTTCAGCCTGCAACAGCACATTCTGTTCAACGTTGGTTTGCAGAACCTGCTCCCCCACGTCCTCGCGGTGCGATTCAATAAAGGCGGCGCGTTCGTTAGCGTCAAGAAGTCCACGAGCCACTAGGCGATCCACCAGAATCTTGATGTTCACTTCGCGGTCAGAGGTTTCAACCCCTGCTGAGTTGTCGATAGCGTCGGTGTTCAAAATGACGCCGTTTTCAGCAGCTTCAATACGGCCAAGCTGGGTCATACCCAAGTTACCACCCTCGCCAATAATGGTGGCGCGCACGTCGCGACCATCAATACGGAGAGAGTCATTAGCCTTATCGCCCACCTGTTCGTTGGTTTCGGTGGATGCCTTAATGTAAGTACCAATACCACCGTTGTACAGCAGGTCAACGGGTGCCTTCAAGATAGCTGAGAGCAGATCCGATGGCGCCAGTTCGGTCACCGATTCATCAATACCCAGCACTTGACGTACCTGCGGGGTGATCTCAATGGACTTAGCGCCGCGTGAGTACACGCCGCCACCCTCAGAGATCAGCTCGCGGTTGTAGTCCTGCCACGAGGAGCGGGGCAGATTGTAGAGTCGCACGCGCTCGTCGAACGACGCCGCGGCGTCGGGGTTCGGGTCAAGGAAAATATCACGGTGATCGAACGCGGCAACCAGGCGCGCTACCTTGGTGCGCATGAGGCCGTTACCAAAGACATCGCCGCTCATATCGCCAATTCCCACCACGGTAAAGGGGTCAGTCTGGTCATCGCGGCCAAGCTCAGCAAAGTGACGCTTGACGGATTCCCAGGCGCCACGTGCGGTAATACCCATTGCCTTGTGGTCATAACCCACTGAGCCACCGGATGCGAACGCGTCACCCAGCCAGAAACCGAACTCCTCAGAGATAGCGTTTGCGGTATCCGAGAACGATGCGGTGCCCTTATCGGCAGCAACCACCAAGTAGTAGTCTTCACCATCACGCGCCACAATGCCCTCGCGGCGTACTACGGTTTCAGAACCATCCGCACCTACAGAGAGGTTGTCGGTAACGGAAAGGAGCGAGCGGATAAAGATCTTGTACGCCTCGCGACCCTCATTGATCCAGGCGTCACGGTCCACTGCGGGATCGGGCAGGTGCTTGGGGAAGAAACCTCCCTTAGCGCCGGTAGGAATAATCACCGAGTTCTTAACCATCTGCGCTTTCACCAAGCCCAGAACCTCGGTGCGGAAGTCTTCGCGGCGGTCTGACCAGCGCAAACCACCACGCGCTACCGAACCAAAGCGTAGGTGCACGCCTTCCACGCGCGGTGAGTACACAAAGATTTCGAACTTGGGGCGGGGCAGGGGTGCAAAGTCGATTTGTTCCGGTGCCACCTTGATTGCTACCGAGTAGTCCGGCAAGAATGCGTTGGTGCGCAGGGTTGCTGCCATCACGGTTGCCATTGAACGCAAGAAGCGGTCGGCGTCAAGGGTTGGAATCTCACTCAGCGCGTGCTGAATCTGGGCGCTGATTTCTTCGCGAGCCTTCTCACGCTCGTCCTCTGATGCAAAGTGCATTTCAGGGTCAAAGCTAGTCTTGAAGAACTCGGTCAAAAGTGAGGTCACTGCCGGGTAATTCAGCAGGGTGTCAGACATAAATTCTGGACTGAATCCGCGACCTAGCTGGCCCAGATAATGGGTGTACGTGCGTAGCACGGCCACATATTTCCAGCTAAGTTTCTCGGCAAGGATCAAGCGGTCGAGCGAGTCTGATTCGCGGCGCTCTTGCAGGTATGAGCTAAGCGCGTCTTCGTATTCTTCGGCGACGTCGAGCGGATCAACCCCACTGGGGAACTGCACGCCAAAGTCGTAGAGCAAGAAGGAGCGGCCATCGGCAGGAGTAATTTCGTAGGGTTTCTGGTCCATTACGGTCAAACCCATGTTCTGCATGACCGGCAGAAGTTCAGTGAGCGTATGTGCTTGTGAGAGATAGGTTTTGATGCGAGTAGTTGCACCTTCACCGGGGATAATGCGCACAGCGGCAGGCTGTGCAGCGTTAGCGGCAAGCGATTCAAAAATAGCAATATCTTCGATTGCTTCTGCTACCGAGTAATCAGCGCGGTACGTGGCAGGTACTGCCTCTGCCCAGGCGTTTGCACTGGCACGGCCAGCCTCACCGGGGTTAGCAGATTCAAGGGCTGCAGCAGTTGCCTCACCCCACGAACGCACAGCGTTCTGCAAACGCTTTTCAATCGCCGCAGTATCAAGATTGGGGATCTCGTGAGAGTTCTTCAAACGCAAGCGGAAGAATAGGCGAGCCAGCGAAGAGGTGGAGAGACGAACCTCAAAATCGAATGATTCGATATCGATTTCTTCGCGGAATACCTGCTCAATACGCTTGCGAACACCGGTGTTGTAGCGGTCGCGAGGAATGAACAGCACCGCGGAAACAAAACGCCCAAAATCATCGGCACGCAAGAAGAGGCGAGTGGTACGGCGCTCTTCAAGACCCATAATTCCGCTAAAAGTATCAATCAGGGTGTCAACGTGAGTGTGAAGTAACTCGGTGCGGGGGTACGCCTCGATAATGCCGGTGAGGGTTTTATCTGAATGCGAGCCAGGCTCGAACCCAAGGCGACGGCGCACAATCGCCACCCGCTCACGCACAAGCGGGGTTTCGGTCGCTGGCAACGAGTATGCCTGCAACGAAAACAGACCCAAAATCACGTACTCGCCAATAACTTTGCCCGAAGAATCAAAGTCACGAACACCAATGTAATCAAGATATTCGTGGCGGTGCACGGTAGAACGTGAGCTTGCCTTAGTGATGTAAATGGGGTCTGGGTTCAACGCATTTTCAAGCGAGAAGCCTGAAAGTTTAAAGCTATTGTTGTCTTCACCAGCCAAAATACCCAGACCGCTACCGGTGCGATCACTGGCAGTGAGGTTGCTGGGGGCACCCGAAAGGTCGCGCTTTTTAATCCCCATGAACAAGAAGTTTCCGCGAGCGAGCCAGCGCAAGAATTCCTGCACGCTCGCCACACGAGATGCGGGGTCGCTTTCAGAATTGAGGTGACCCGAGTAGTGTGCGGCACCGCCCAAGGTGATGTCTTGAAGGTGCTGCATTTCTTCTGCCAGCTCAAGGGTGCGCTCTGCCATAGCTGCGCTGTCGCGTGCTGCTACGCGCACGTCGTCCAAGATGGTGTGAACATCTTGGGTGAGCTGACGGCGCTGTTCCTCACTGAGATAAGAGGTAAGACGCACTGAAATCCATGACTCAATAGTGAGCTCGGTATCTGCGTTGGCGCGCTGTGAAATTTTTAGAGAAGGCAACGCTGCCGTATCACCGGATGCCACCGGTTGATCCACACCGGTTGGTTTCAACGAAATAAGTTCGCCGTTGTGGGTGCGTTCCACAATAAAAGTGGGGTGGTTCAATGAAGCGATGCCACCATATTGTGCTGCAATTTCAGCGGTAATAGAACTGACCAAAAAGCTCATGTCGTCGGTTGCAATGAGCAAAACGCTTTGTGAACCGTCGTCGATAATATCTACTAACGCTTCACCACACGCGCGCCGTGTGGCTAGGTTGCGGTGTTTTTGAGCGAGATACTCAAGGTCTGCCTGGGGATACCCTTGTAATTCATCAGCTGAGGTGTACCGGTAATATTGACCGATCCAGTCATCATTTCCTGACCAGGTGAAACTTGCACCGTCTTGAGCGAGCAAAATATGCCTCCGAGTAAAGATTGTAGTCACGCCTTTGTGACCTATTTGTGACGCATGGAATACGTCTCTTATACCTTATACGTTGATTTCGCATAGTGGAATTATTGGGTAGTTAGAAAATACTGAAAGAAATCCACTGAATATATACAACAAGTCGGGCACTATACTTGAGGCAAAACTTATTCGCGATTATGAGGAAGCCGCATGCCCAATAATTCTGCTCCCCGAACTTCCATCATTATGCCGGTATATAACACCGCTGAGCAGGTAATTGGTTCCATACGCAGTGTTTTGGCACAGAGCGATCCCGATTTTGAATTGCTGATTTTAAATGATCAGAGCCCCGATAATGCTCACGAAGTCATTGAGCAGTTTTTGGCAGAAAATCCTGATCCACGAGTGCGCTATGTGCTCAACTCTGTCAATATGGGAATCTCAAAGACTCGCAATCACGGGATTAATCTTTCTCGTGGACAGTGGCTTACTTTTCTTGATTCAGACGATGCTTTCAAACCAAATTTTTTACAAACCATGCACGCAGGGTTCAATAGCGCCTATACCAGATATTTATAGATTTTTGAAATACCTTAAAAAAGTTACCGGTGCGCATCAAGGTAACGATGGCACACAAAACGCGCTAGCCACCTATTGAATGCTCACTTTTCTCAACGGTGCACAAAGTGCTCTTCGTTTAAACCCATAGAATCTTGATGCTTATTTGCCGGGATGCCGAAATGCTCTCAATCTATAGCCTATTCTGAGAACCTATAAAGTTCCTCCGTTGTTAGTGTGGCAACAAGTTAGTTCAAAGCCTCACCAACCCTGTACAAAATGCTCTACGGCGTCTACGTGAAAAGTATTTACAGAATTCAAAGTAATTCGGAGGGTGCGCATCTTTGCAAACCCTCCGAATTCAAAATACGAATTCCCTACTCAACCCAAGTCTTTCCGGTAACTGAACTCCATTTAATTGTCACTCCCGAACTGAATTTTTGATGCACTTCTGTACCTGAATTATATTCGTTGGTCATGGGATAACCATAACCATGTTCATATCCATTCTTTGCCCACTCACGTCCGATACCACCCGATTCAATCACTGCGTGAGCTCCGTAAAGGGGATGCCACATAATTTTGTAGTCCTTATTGCCGTTCTTAAATTTTTGATATGCCCCCCCTCAATCAAACCACGAGCTTCATTCATCACAGGGTAGCCATAACCACGTTCATATCCATTTCGCATCCACTCACCGCCGATTGCCCCTGATTCAAGAACCGCATATGCTCCGTAGACAGGATGCCACATAATCTTGTAGGACATGTTGTTAAGAATGAATTTTTGAAAGACGCCTCCTTCTACCAACCCACCCTGTTCATTCATCACAGGATTGCCGTATGTAGCGGCGCCACCATCAGCATAGTAGCGTTCTGCAATACCCCCCTTAATTTGATAGGTAGGTGTAGTAACCACAGTTGCCCTTAAATCTTGTGGACCCCGTCCGGCAGAGTACTGATAAATACTTACAGTAGCTAGTATTCGCCACGGCAAAATCCCTCCCCCACTTGATCCCTTTCCATACGCAAATCCGATGCCTATTGCATTTGCCGGAGATAGAAGCAGCGCTTCGTTATGATGTGGTGAGCTTTTCCAGAAATTCATAAGTTCGTTAAGATCATCATTGTAAGAAAGTGCGATAATCTCTCGAGCGTTTGCATAACCTGTTACACGAGAGTCATTCAGAAAAACACTACTGTGTGAATAATATCCCTCAGTAAATTGGCGCTCAGATTCTCCCCTCTCAACCACAGAAAGAGTTGGGGAATAAAGTAATCTGCTTAACCCATTCTGAACTCGATAGTTATTAATCATATTGAGTAGATTCTGACTATCTTGAGCTCTTTGAGTATCGCTTACCCAGCGTAAATCGCTAGATGCCGCTTGAGCTGAAGCAAATGTAAGTGCTGTCGCACCAACAAGAGTGGTTGTGAAAAACAGGCGTCTATTTACGTTTTTAGAGGTCACTAGAATTCCTTTTTATTGATTTATGCCAGAGCCTCACTTCTTTATAAGACTCACATCACACGTTACACTCTTTTCAACGTTTCTCCCATTAATGCTAGTAAAAACGGTATTGGAAAGAAGGGAGTTTACTCTTTTATCACTACGTGTATCTAGAATGGTCTTACTTAAGAAATTGAGGTTTCCATATATCTTCACCCCACGCATCGGTTATTATGCCGGTTTATAACACCGCCATCCAGTGGTTCGAGAGATCGATAGTGTTCTCAACTCACCCGACCCCAATTTTGAACTGATTATTTTCTACGACCAGTCACCGAATAACATTGATAAAGGAATCTCAGATGAACGCGTACGTCACCTCACCAACCCGCACAATTTAGGGTTAGTAGAAACCGCAAATACCGCTATGAAAATTGTGCATGGTGAGCGGTTATCATTTATTAATTCAGATGATGTCTATATACTAAAATTTCTGGAAACTCTGTATCAGGCAGAGGCAGAAGAATCAGTGGATATTGAGGTTATTGCTTATGTCCTTGCCACTGTCAATGAAGACGGTACTAAGCGAACTCCCCATCGCAAGCAACCAGAAACTTATGAAAGTAAATCTGTGATGCTTCGCTTGATGCGGGAGAGAATAATCTCTTACCCATGTAACAAGATTTTCAGAAAAGAACACTTTACTAATTTAAAATCTCCGCTCATCAACCGGGTATAAAATGCTGGATTCTCTATTGCTATATACGGTTAATCCCCCAATGAAATCGTCATGGGCCTCTCGCCGTACTTTTAACTGTTAACCCCACTTCCATTACTTGGGTCGCCCCCCGCTTTCTGAAATGGCGCGACTCATGGAGTATCTCAAAGAGATAAACCATGTCCATCAAATTAGTGAAGAAAAACAAAATTCCTTATCGGTCTTGTGGGTTGTGACCTATTTGAATAGCGCTCAAAGCACTTTACACTTATAACCGGAATAATGGATAAATATTTAAGAGGTTGTCATATAACGTTGAGAGCGCATATTGTTCAACGTGCATTTAAAGCGTAAACATATTATGGCACCACAGTAACCCTGGCAAAGTCTTTCCCATTTCTTCACAAGAAGCTCTCTACGCCACTACATAGGTCGAACGCACTAGCGGTCTTTAGGGAGTTACAGTGTCGCGCGATTTTGTTAGGGTATGAATGCCCAACAAGTGAACCACAAACCCCGTCAAAGGACCAAAATATAATGAAAGCAGTACGCGCGGCACTAGTGACAGGGGTATTGCATACAAGATACCAATAGTCAACCCCGCTGCTACAATCCACCCCAGAACATACAGGCAATGCGCATTCAGTGCCAGGGTCGCCGTTCCAGCAAGAACTAATAACGCTAAAACCGCCGAGGCGAAAGTCAATAGACCCAACGTGGGGCCGTTCACAATCTCTTCATACGCCCGCACTTTTTCAGGGGTATTTGGAGCATAAATCAGGGTAAAGAGCCACGGACCAATCCACGCAGCCAGCCCTCCACCTATAGCGCCCATAGTCAGGATTACTGCGGACGGCTTCATTAACGCCAGAATTGGACGGTGCTGTTGTTTGAGGAAAGACGTCACAGCTACGCCTTGAAAAGCGACAAGCGGCATCATAATAGGAGCTCGAGTAATCGATATCATAAGCACCAGCACTGCTACCAAAGTTTTCTTATATGAATCGGCTGCCGTACTTTCACTTGACTCAAGGAACAAAGGTAATCCCATGACTAAAACTGAGTAAGCAGAAGCAGAACCCATCGCTAATAAAATATTTTGACTAAGTTTCTTCCACCCAACATCTGCACGAGCTGTCATCGCATTGCGTGCAGACTTAGAAAAGAGTATGAATACTAACCACAGAAAAATAGGAGAAACAGCAGCAATTTCCAACCCGATTAAAGAGCTGAAGAATAGAGCTGCTCCTAACATTGCAACTAAGCGCCAAATAGCTTCACCTCCAGCAAGGCCTGCATAAAGATACCAGGACTTCTGGGCAGCAGCACCACCACTCATTGCTGGTTGCATGGCATAAACAGCAACGCCTATCGCAATTAATGAAATACCTAAAAAGGGTTCAGAAACCATCTTTTCAAAAGCCCACCGAGAAGATGATAGAGCAATAACAATGCCTCCTAGTAGACCAAAACATCCAGCTACCCAAGCAATTCGTGCTCCATCCTGCACGTTCAATAAGCGAGCATTAGTAACTGCGCGCGTCATTTCTTGTTGAAGGCTACTCATTACCCCATAAGCAGTAAAAAGGGCAGCCCAGAACATTAAGAATTCATTGAGATCCGCACCGTGGAGAATTTTATTCGCTATAAACGTAGTAATAAAAACTGAAACCCCAGCAAACACCGAACCTGCCATGATGGCAACGGATTGCATCTTGGTAACAGCACCTTCTTCATTCCGCAATATCTCTGTCTCTGCTGATTCGGAGGGGGTAGTAGCGCTCTGGCTCATACGTCTCTCTTCCCGAAATTTCTGGTAATTTGGTTAGCTAAACGAAATATAGCTATGAAGGAATATAAAGAACGGTCACCTTTGCAGAAGACTCCACAAAAGTGACCGCACGGGATAAAAATTACTTGACCAGGTGGTTAGCCAGGTTCTTCACACCGGTCCACTTCTTAGCCATTGCAGCCTTGGGCAACAAAGTCAATGCGTGCATACGCGATGAGAAATGCAAACGCGCCACCTTAGCCGCACGATTCCAACCCTTCGCTTCCATTTCCTGAGCAATACCTTCAAAGTAGGCACGTTCCTCATCAAAACGGGTGCCTTCAAGCGCACGCCAAGAAGAGTCTGACGCCTTATGACGACGGTACATAAATGCCACTGCGGCATCGTAGTAGAGTGAACCGCCAGACATGGCAACGTCCAACACCAAAGCCATGTCTTGAACCACGTTCAGTCCCTCGCGGAAACCCAAACCAACGATGGTGTCTGCGCGCCAACCCAAGGAAGGGAAGTACAACCAATCACCGCGCAAAATGGACACTGCAAGGTCTTCGCCAGAGAGTTCGGTAGTGCCATTGGGGCGATAGTATGCCTTGGTCTTTTCAACCAGGGTGTTTGAAAGCGCATTGTTCTCATCGATTACTACACAACCGGGCTGAAAAATCTTTGCATCGGGGTGTTCTGCAGCAGCTTGTACAAACCAATCAATGTAGTTCGGGAGCATCACATCGTCAGCACCCATCACGGTCACTAACTCGTTCTCCACAAAGGTGAGCGCCTTGGTGTAGTTGCCGTTTGCGCCCAAGTTCTTCTCGTTGCGCATATAGGTAATACGATCGTCGTTAAGCGAGTCAAACCAGCCGGGAATGGAATCGTCGGGGTAACCGTCGTCCACCACAATCAAGCGCCAATCGGGGTTAGTCTGCCCCAAAACAGAGCACACTGCCTGCTTCATCAACTCGACGTCACCGTAGTACGGGAACAGTACATCAACAGTCATTTTCTCTCCTGTATTCAGGGCTAACTATTTGGATTCTATTGAACCGCGTGGTTCAGAAGATTCGGCGGGGGCCTTCCCCAAGTGTGTTCGGTGTCCATAGGGAGTGCCGTGTTCATGCTGAGCACGCAAAATAGCTACTTCTTCGGCAAGAGCACGAGCTTCGTCAGAAATTTTTGAAATCTCAAGGGTGAGATGCAATGTGACTGCAATCAGCATGAGAATCGCCAGTAAAAATAACAAATTGACCGGGACCACTACCCCGGTAATGTCAGCCAACCACCACAAGAGTGATGGGAAGATGGCAAGCACAATAATCACAAACGATACGCCCAGCCACAGTGCCGCGTATTTCTCTTTCATCTTCTGATTGCGCACCTGGGCAAAAACCATAATCACAATAAAAACTGAAAGAATCAGAAAAAAGATATTGGAGGGCATTAGAAACTTTCCTCCGAAGTTTTCTTACGGGTCATTGAGATAGCAAAAGCAAAAAATGAACGCACCAAGTACACTGCTGATTTCAAAGGGCTAGATGACGGCACGCCGCCTTGGCGTTCACGCATTTGCACCGGCACCTGAACAACTTTGCACCCAGAACGAATTGCCATCACGGTGGAATCAATGGTGTCACCCAAATATTCGGCAGGAAAGAACTTGCAGTACTGGTTAATGCCTTTACGGTTCGCCGCGCGAAAACCGCTGGTCACATCGGTAAATTTCTCGCCAGAAATACGAGTAAACATCACCGAAAGAAGCTTCATCGCCCATTTACGTGGACCGGTTACATGATAGTTATCGGCATCTGCGAATCGGGAACCAATCACAATATCTGCCCGATTCAACCCTTCTAAAAGGGTTTCAATGTATTCGGGCGGGTGCTGGCCATCGGCATCCATTTGCATGGCGACATCGTAGTCCATGCGACGAGCGTATTTATATCCGGTGCGCATAGCGGCGCCCACGCCCATGTTGTACGGCAAATCAATCACAAATGCACCGGCGTCTTTAGCTACCTGCGAGGTGCGGTCAGTAGAGCCATCATTCACTACTACTAAATCAGCCCAAGGTACTGTTCTGCGAAGATCGGCAATGCTATTGCCAATAGCCTCTTCTTCATTCCAGGCAGGCATGATGACCAGAACGCGCGGGCGGCCCGCTTGCTCAGAGATATTGCTCATCAAATGCTGTTCTCCAGGTCTAAATCCACACGCCTCAGGGGTAATAACGAGGTCGATTCTTAGTGTAACACTCGCGGCTTCTAACGCTTTTAATGGTTAGTAATCATAGGTTTAATGGTTAGTGATCACAAGCAGTAATTTTGTAAAGAACAGCATCACCATGACGGTAAACTTGGGTAACACCCCCTGTTTTACTCATGTTCTGATACCCCTGAAACCAATCGCTATGATTACTTCCATTTACTTCATGGTCGCCGAAATCTAAATAATAACCAAAATTATCCCGTTCCAGAACTTCACAGACCTTGGGATTTACCATAATTTGATTAAGTTGACCTCGCAAATATTTATCATCGTCTGTAGCTTTCCAGATAGTATGCGGAGCATTGACCTCACGATCGGCAATCGCGTAGGCGAGTGCGCCCCCCGTAAAGGGCTGTACTAGAATCTTTTCATCTTTAGGGACATAGTTATCAATAGCGTTAAGAACATCGATTTCATCAGAACTAAGAAGATTGGACTCGGCATCCGGTGCATATTCCCAAAAAGTATTCTCAATCTCTTGATGGAGGGATTTAGAACTCTGCCCAAACCCGATGACGATACCCAACGCAACTACACTCAAAATTTTCACCATCACCGACTGAAGCTTTACGGTGTCCGCCCCGCGAGCGAGAGTTTGACTTAAAGTCGGGCAAACAATTTTTTCTACCAACCAGTGAATGCCAAAGACGGTGAAGGGCAGGGTTGCCAGCGGCAGTAGGGCTGCCAGGCGGAATGAGTCGTGGTACCACACGCCTACTACCCAGTAGCGGTCTTGGTCCCAGGGTAGCGAACGTGCTGCGGCATAGAAAAAGGCAATGACGCACCATGCGGCGATGAACCATAGCTGGCGGTTTTTTCGTAGAGCAAGACCTAATAGCCCTACAATAAAGAGCGCAAAAATCATCCATTGCGGAACACTGCCCATGGTGGCGTTAAGCGCCGCTTCACCGTATGCCTGAGCCGAAGTGATAGTTGGCCCCCAGGCAATTCCTGCTATCTTAGGCGGGCGAACCACACCCCACAGAAAGTAGATAAGCCAGAGAATGGTAGCGCTAACTACTACTGATGCAAGAGATACCCACCAAGGGGTACGGCTCAGAACACCAGCTTTGATTTGCAGTAGTGCCCACGTTACAAAGAGAGGAATCACAAATACCAGCAGAGACATAATGGCGTTAGGGTGCGCCAGCGCAATCCCTACTGCAATAAAGATTCCTAGATACAGGGTTTGAATCAGAGTAAGACGGCGTGTGTCCACCACTCTAAACATTTGTGCCAGTACCGCAACACCTGCTGGGATCAATGCCACGCCTAAGAAATTGGGGTATAGCACACCAAAGAAAAGCAAGAGAACGGGGAAGGCTGTAAACGCGGCAGAGAGCGCACCGATTGTTAAAATTGCAGGTGCGTTGAGCTTGAAAATGCTACGCATCATCGCAATAACACTCAGCGGCCATACTACAGCGCCGACCAACAGTGCCACGGTATTGGTGGCAACTGGAATCGAAACGTTAGTGGACTCAAAAACCAGAGAAACTAGCGCGTGCCATGCCGCCGGATAGAAACCAATCGGGCCATCACCAGAGGTCAGCCCACCCACGGTCAATGAAGACGCACTACCAGTGTCGGCAATATAACGAATCACATTAAGGTGGAAGTTATTGTCATAAGTCTGTGAAATCCACTCGGGATTACCAATAGAGTTTTTGATGTTTCGAGCCAGCAAAAGGGCACCGATACCCCACGAAATGTAATACAGTCCTTGTTCCCGAGAAAACCACCGTGAAGGAACCAATGAACCCGGGCGAGCGGTGGGCGGGGCTGCCACCGAAGCTGCACCTTGATGCTGTTCCATGCCTCGGTGTCCACGAACGGAAGAAGCCCCCGATACAGGATGACGAACGCCGTCAGCGCCCATCCGCTCCGCTAAAAAGTTGATGCAAAAACCTAGAAGTGCCATTAAAAGAGCGAACGCAAATGGCACCCATAACGCCCAGGTGATACCCACCATGGGCGCCACCATAGCGCTGATGGCAATCATCGCGATGGAAAGAGCAGGAGCCAACCCCACGGCGTCAAGACCTCTCAGTTTCATGGCACATGCCACCAATAAACCGGGTACAAACACGCACACTACCCCCAACAAAAGGGGTAGGAGTATAGCCATCCAGCTCATAAAATTCCTCTGTTCAAAGGGGATTTACCGTTGGCAGTCAACGGTTTTCGCTCCTTTAGTTTAGCGGGGTGCACTGAGTATCACCTGCAAACCGCGAACGTGATGAGACACAAATGCGATTAAGATAACCCCCAAGTGCTTCGCGCTCTTCATCCCAGAAACTTTCATAGATTTCTACACCACCACGTTCTTGATCGGTAGCTTCACGGGCGGCATTGGTTAGGGAAACCAGCATGAGGTGCCCGAACGCTGGCAACTTCTAGCGGGTGACCAGCTCAGCCGGTGCAAGCTTTCCATGAGAAAGTACAACAGGTGCCCTTAGAAAAAATTTTAAATCCTTTTTTAACTAGTTGCTCCTGTACGTACAGAACTTCACTAAACTGAACACCAGCACACCTATTTCGCCTCAACTATTGCCGAGCTTTGGACTATATGAGCACCACACCCACCCGTTTCGGGTTATTACCCATGTTGCCCCGCCACCCCAACGAACCACACCGAACCGCCAGCTCCCTCGAACTCTTCTTCGACCTTGTTTTTGTGATTGCCGTGGGGCAATCCGCATCCAATCTGCACCATGCCCTCACCGAAGGCCACATCCAGCACGGACTTATCAGTTTCGGCATCATGTTTTTGTGCCTATGGTGGGCATGGATGAACTTCACCTGGTTCGCCACCTCATTCGATGTGGACGACTGGTTCTATCGCCTGCTCACTATTTTGCAAATGGGTGGCGTCATTGTATTCGCTGCCGGCATCCCGGCATCTTTTGAAGAGCACTACACCATTGCTGTACTGGGTTACATCATTATGCGCCTATGCATGGCAACTCAGTGGTTCCGCGCAGGACTCACCAATCCCGAATACCGAACCACCACCTTTCGCTACGGCTTTGGAATTTTGCTAGCACAAACCTTCTGGGTACTGTGGCTCATTTTCTTCGCCCATTCACATTTTGCTTTGCTACTTTTGGCAATCGTGTGGGTATTTGAACTGTTTGTGCCCATTTTTGCCGAGCGCGCCAAAACTACCACGTGGCACGCCCACCACATCACCGAGCGATACAGCCTCTTTACCCTAGTTATTCTGGGTGAAGGACTTCTTGGGTCTTTCAATGCCATTCTTGAAGGGCTACAAGAAACAGAAATTCTCGTTCGCCTCATCGCGGTAGCAGTGTTAGCACTCTTAGGCACTGCGGCATTGTGGTGGATCTATTTTTGGGCACCACACCACCAGCAAATTACTACTTTTACCAGCTCGATTCGCTATGGTTACACCCACTTTTTCGTGTTCGCTAGCGCGGCAGCTTTCACAGCCGGCATCGAACTTCTTGTGGACGTCGAAACTCACCATAGCCACCTCACCGAACACGGCGCATCCCTGGCAATTGCTGTGCCCATTAGCTTGTTCTTGCTAGGCATTTGGTTTGTGGTAATTCGCCACGTCAAAGATCGAATAGTAGACGCCGCTATGCTTCTTGGCGCGATTCTGGTATTTGCGGACGTCTTTATTCCTTTCCCTGCCGTCTGGACAATCTGTGTGCTTATTGCCATCGTGACAATTTTGGTGAACCACCAGCAATCAGTACAGAAGTAAAGAGAGGGAAAGCCTTAACTCCCCAATTCTGCATTCGAGTGTAATAAGTGGGCATAACCCTTTCAAGGTAGGCACAATAGAGGGATGACCACACCATCTCAGCACTTTGTTCTTATGGGGGTAAGCGGCACGGGAAAAACCAGTGTTGCCCAAGCTCTCCATCAAAAATATGGGTGGCCCTACGCTGAGGGCGACGAATTTCATCCACCCGAAAATATTGCCAAGATGCAAGCAGGCACCCCACTCACCGATGCCGATCGGGCGCCGTGGCTTGCCTCTATTGCAACGTGGATGACGGAGCAATCGGTAAAAGGACACAACACTCTAGTAACGTGTTCTTCGCTCAAACGCGCGTATCGCGACATTTTACGCGCCGCCCAAGGGGACGTGCTTTTTATCCATCTCACCGGTGAGCAAAACCTTCTTGCCCAACGGATGAATGCTCGTCAGGGACATTTTATGCCCGCTAGTTTGCTTACTTCGCAATTCGCCACTCTGGAAGGATTGGCTACTGATGAAGCCGGTACCGTCATCGATGTATCTGGTAGCCAAGAAGAAGTTGCAACTACAGCACTCTCTTTTATTGAACGCTCCCTCACTGCCTAATTTCTCTTTAACTCCTGAAAGATTACTTCCCTATGAAAATTGAAGGTTGGACTCAAACCCTGACGGCGGGACCGCTGTTGGCAATTGCCGCTGGAGCGATTCTCCTATTGCTTTTCCTCATTCTTAAATTGAAACTGCACGCTTTTCCAGCCCTAATTTTGGTCAGCTTGGTAACAGCAATCGCTACCGGTATCCCTATTGGGTCGGTGGTGAAAGTTCTCTTAGACGGCTTTGGAACTACCCTTGGTTCAGTCGCTTTACTAGTTGGCTTGGGTGCAATGCTAGGCGCATTGATTCAGTATTCAGGTGGCGCGCAGGTACTAGCCAATAAACTCATCACAGTATTTGGCGAAGATAAAGCACCTATTGCTCTGGGCGTTGCCTCTATGCTGTTTGGCTTCCCCATTTTCTTTGATGCCGGACTTGTGGTGATGCTTCCTATCGTGTTCTCAGTAGCCCGCTGGGTAGGCGGTTCAATGTTGCTCTACGGTATTCCGGTTGCCGGCGCGTTCTCCGTCATGCACGTTTTTGTTCCACCGCACCCCGGCCCGGTTTCAGCGGCGGCATTCTTCAACGCCAACGTGGGCGTTCTGCTGCTTGTTGCTCTGATTATTGCCATTCCCACCTGGTACTTTGCGGTTTACCTCTTCAGCAAATTTATTGGCAAACGAATTGACGTGAAAGTTCCGCTGATTATGGGGCAAGAAGAAGCACCTGAGGAACCTTATAACCCACCTACTTTTGGCACCGTGCTTTTTGTTCTTCTGTTGCCCATGCTTCTGATTTTTCTCAACACCGGCCTTAACACGTTGGCAACTGCCGGTATCTTGCCCACCGGTGCAAAAGATCAATCGTGGTACCAGGTACTTCGTATGCTCGGGGAGACTCCGGTTGCACTGCTTATTACCACTCTTGTTGCTATGTACCTTTTGGGTATCAAGCGCCAAGATCATCTGCTGGGAATTCAGCACACCATGGAAGGCGCTCTTCCTGCGGTTTGCTCGGTTATTTTGATTACCGGCACCGGCGGCATGTTCGGCGGAGTGTTGCGCACCTCTGGAATTGGCGACGCTCTCGCCCAGGTTTTGGGCGACATGGGCGTGCCTCTCATTTTGGCTGGTTTCTTGATCTCCGCCATCCTCCGCGTAGCTCAGGGCTCAGCCACCGTGGCACTCACCACCGCTGCAGGACTCATTACTCCCGGTGTCCTTGCCGCTGACTTCAACACGATCCAGGTGGCTGCGCTGGTAGTGTCGGTGGCGGCGGGTTCGGTAGTGCTCTCGCACTTTAACGACTCAGGTTTTTGGCTCGTGAGCAGGTTCTTTGAGATGGACGAGAAAACAACGCTCAAAACATGGACGGTCATGGAAACTCTCATTGGTGTCTTCGGCTTTGCCGGCGCCGCAGTGATCTTTGGCTTAGCTTCTCTGTTCTAACGTTTCACTACGACGGCAGTTTTCACGATGGCGGCACCCTCCTTGCTGGTGGGTGCCGCCTTTTTTATCCGCACGTCCCCCATTGCACCTTTGCCGTAATAATTCCACTGTCCATTACATAAAACGCAACATCATGGCGCAATTTTTTGAGGCACTCTACTGTTGAAAAGAAGGATACATAAAATTTTTGCCCACAAGGAGCGTGTTATGACAGAGATTCATCTTGAGCAGTCCGCTGTTCAAGAAGAACCTTCAACAGATTCACAAGTATCTACCGTGGTGGTAGGTGAACATCAGGAGCCTTCAAAAACTGACTCTGAGCGCTTCAAAGAAACTTTCGGTGCGCAGGCGGCAGGGGTGGCGATTGTCACCGCGCAGTCTCCTGACGGTGAACCGGCTGGGCTTACCATCTCGTCCCTTTCGTCAGTCTCTGCGAACCCGCCCATGGTGGCTTTCTCGTTTCAGGGTCGATCGGGTTCGGCAGCCAAAATTGTGGATGCCAACTCATTTCTCGTTCACCTTGTCAGCGGCGAAAACGTGGAAATCGCTCAAAAATTTGCTACTAGCAAATACCCCAAATTTGAAGACGAATCCACGTGGGGTTGGCTACCCACCGGTGAACCTTTGGTTCATGGTATCGGACGCGTATTCCGTGTAGAACCTGTTTCTCGGGTAGAGGCTGACCCCGCTGTGGTCTTTATTGCTCGCGTTACCGAATTTGTACAGCACGAGACCGAAGAGATTACTCCAGTGGTTTATCACGCCCGCAAGTTCCACCAACTGGGTAATCACTATGAAATTTAGATCCGTTCTCACCACAATCCACTAAAGTTGTAAAGTAAATTTTCTGGTTGAAAGGCAATCATCATGAATAATCTACCCGCATCATACGAGTGGATCGAAAAACTTGTGGCCGTGCCCTCAGTAGCTAAAACTCCTAACACAGGCGTGTTAGAGCTTCTTGCTACAGAATTTAAAAGCCACGGGCTTGAGCCGGTTTATACTTACAGCGATGACGGGGAGCGCGGCAACATGTTCGTAACCCTCCCCGCGCACGATGGCAGTACGCAGGGCGGTTTGGTAATTTCGGGGCATACTGATGTCGTACCGGTTGAGGGCCAGGGCTGGGATACTGATCCGTTCACCGTGACGATTAAAGAGGGCAAACTCTTTGGTCGCGGCGTGGCAGACATGAAATCGTATATTGCTAGCGCCATGTGGCTTTTGCCTGAGTTTGTGCAGGCCAAACGCACTAAGCCGCTTCATTTTGCGTTTAGTTACGATGAGGAAATTGGGTGTGTGGGTGCCCCGCGCATGATTGCCGACATAGTGCAACGCAACGTGAAACCCGACTTTGCCATTATTGGTGAGCCAACCTCTATGAAGGTGGTGGTCGCGCATAAGGGCGCTCATTCGGGGCGCGCAACTTTTCACGGAATCGCCAAGCATGGTTCGCTTGCCCCGCACGGTGTCAACGCCTCTGCTGCCGCCGCTGAGTTTGTGGTTTTTCTTGAGAATCTTGCCGATGAGTGGCTCGAAAACGGCCCCTTTGATGAGGGGTTTGCAACTCCTTCGTCAACTATTGGCGGCAACGTTATTAAGGGCGGTTTGCAGTACAACATTGTGGGTGAGGACGCCGTGGTGGAATACGATTTTCGCACCATTCCGCGTATGAGTACTGAGAGTGTGGTGGAGAAAATTGAGCATGAGTTGTACGAGGTGATTCTGCCTAAAATGCAGCGCAAAGCAGAGCGTGCCGAGCGTCTTTCTGGTTCGAACACCGGTTCTTTGGTTGAGCAGATTAAGGTCACCCACGAGTTATTGGCGGCAGTTCCGGGATTAGATACTAAGGCAGAAGATGAAGTGTTCAAGCTCGGTGTGGAACTCATTGACCGCCCCGAAACTCTCTCAGAACCACTAATTAAAGTTACCTACGGCACCGAAGCGGGGCAGTTCTTTGATGCCGGTGTACCCGCCATTGTGTTGGGTCCAGGTGATATTGCCCAGGCACACACCGCTAATGAGTGGGTTGAGATTGATCAGATTGAACAGTGCAATCGTTTTATGAAACGCGTGTTGGAGTGGATCCAACAGTAGTTTTTTCTTTCACTTCCCGCGAGTATGAAAACAGGGGCTTCCCCGCCTGACTGGGAAGCTCCTGTTATTTTCTTCACACCCATTAGGGTTAGTTGGCGATAAGAAGCTTAGGTTCATTCGTACTTTTACACCCACCCCTTGCAGTTTTGAAGGAAGCCCGGTTTGATTAACACATAAACCCAAATAAACCCACATGTTGCAATATTTTGGGTTCGTCTATCGCCGCGAAAGGCTCATCTATGCACACCATTAGCCCCTACCTCGCAGAATTTGTAGGCACCGCCATCATGGTCACCATTGGATGCGGATCTATTGCAACGGTAGAACTGCGCCGCTCCAAAGGGCACGGGGATAACTTCTTATCTATCGCTTTTGGCTGGGGTTTTGCAGTAGCTTTTGGGGTCTACGCTTCCCATCACTACTCCGGCGGGCACCTCAACCCTGCAGTCACTTTAGGGCTGGCGGCGTTCGGCGAATTTTCATGGGCAAAAGTTCCGGGTTACATTATTGCTCAGCTCTTAGGAGCAATGTTGGGTGCCACGATTGTATGGCTCAACTACCTTCCCCACTGGAAAGCAACAGCAGACTCAAAAATTAAACTCGGTGTTTTTTCAACCGTTCCAGCCATTCATAACTACTTCACCAACGCACTTTCCGAAATTATCGGTACCTTTTTACTGGTTTTCTCAGCTCTTTATGTAGGGGTAAACTTCACTGTCCCCGTCACTGGCGCCACCGTTCTCAGTATGGATCTCAACGACGTTCTCAAGCCACTTGTTTTTGGTTTCATGGTTGCTGTGTTGGTGATTGGACTCGGCGGTCACACAGGTTTTGCCCTCAATCCAGCGCGTGATTTAGGTCCACGCATCATGCACACTGTCTTACCTATTTTTGGCAAAGAAACTTCGCGCTGGTATTACTCGTGGGTGCCAGTATTTGCTCCGATTGCCGGTGGCATACTCGGTGGCGCCAGTTTCAAATTATATGCTCGCGGCGAGTACACTCCTTTTCTTCTGGTGGGAATCGCGCTCATCGTTGCCGTGTTGGGATTTGCTATCTGGGCTAATCAACACATGTATATTTCGCGAACGGCATATGTTATTCCTGAAGATGAAAACTCTGATGCCACCGCCGCATCTGCTGCCGCTACTTTTGTGCCTGACCCCAATGCCCCACTGACACCCAACGGCATGAGCCCTATTCCTACTCGGTTTCTCATAAACCACGAGGGACGCCACCCAACCGGGCATCATCCCTCAAGCTTTAACTAGGCCTTTACCGGACGATTCTCATGGCGCACCCAAAGCTGCACCAGCGCCCATCCAATGACGGCGCCAACGGTGTTGGTAATCATGTCATCAACGTCAAAGGTGCGGTACCGGCAGGCATATATTCCCCATACGCCGGTGAGCTGGGTGAGCTCAATAAATAATGAAATACCAAAGCCGCTGAGTAGCACTTTTCTAAAGTTCCAGCGTAGAAGAAGGGCGGTAATAATACCCCAGGGAATGAAGAGCAGTACGTTGAGGTAAATCTGCACAAACCACCAGGTGGCGAAGCGCAAAATGCCCATCTCCGTCATCCCGGCAGTATTTTTGAGAGCAAATCGAACGCTCCAACCAGGGAAAAATCGGGGGTAATATTTTGTATCAGAGCACTGGTAAATATGAGGATCAGGCAGGGGCAAAAAAGTAAAAGAAATAACTCCTACCAGATACAACAGCACCACCGCTGTCAGGGTCAATTGTCTGGGAGTGATTGCGCCGTATCGCTTTCGTTGATATACGGCAACGGCAGGAAGGGCAATAGCGCACACCCCTACCCAAAGAAGCAATGCTTGAAGTGCAATGGGGGTTGCCCAACTCACCATAAAATGCACAAATCCCCTACCTTCTACACACGGGTTACCGCACCCTCAATAAGTGCCCCCAGTTTACCCCACGAGCACCACAGATGGTGGGTTCCCCACAAGGCAAAACAGCCCTCTCATCCATCTCTTTACTTGACACTTCGGGTAGTTTCAAGGAGGAGCGCTCCAGCGAATGCGATAAGGGTTGAGGTCATCACCGGGCGCGTGAAGACTGCACGGGCCATGAATCCCCAGGGCATAAACATCAGCACGTTGAAAACGATTTGCAATAGTTGTAGCTAGTCACCAGACCAATAAACGTTCCACTGGTATTAGTGCTCATCGCGTTGCACACTGAGGCAAATGACACCAGTTATTCCCGGTTGTTACAGCGCAAACCACTAGACCCCAGACTATGCCGGTGTATCCAAATTCTGCCTAGTTTTTCACGCGTCCCCTTGTACTTCAAGCTCTATGATGACCCATCTTTGCCGTCATTTCCTACACTTTCACGCTCAGATTTATAGGTTCTCAAGTGAAACTTTGTAGAAGCTGTGAGTAAACCAGAAGGGGACGGTGATGCTCCTGAGGAAGTTCAAAAAGAGATGTGGAACATGTCTAATATCACACAATAGGTAATTGTTAGACTGGCAACTTCTGGGCGTAGACTTTAGAGAGCTGATGCACAGTGTTCTCAATCCCTATAGAGAACACGCATGAGCGAAAAGGTTCTTTCCCCTAAAGAATCTGCCCCAGAGAAGTGGCAGCCCCCACCACGAGAATTAATCGTAGCGTGAGCGCAGAACCCAAATCTGGAAGATTGCCCGGCAAGCTCACGCATGCGTTCCCCCAAAGATGACTTACCGGGCAATATCTCTATACAAAATACCCATACAAAAACCCCTCAACACTTTGCTGAGCAAAGCCTCAAAGGGTTCTGCATAGCGAGCGCAACACGCAAAAGCGCTTAGTTTATGCTAGCCAACGGGCGAATTCACTTTCACCAACGAAAACAAATCGCGGGGGTCCTCAGGTTCAGCCACCAGGTCAATAAACTGCTGTAGTTCAGAATCCTTCGTTGCATCTGAGCAGTATCGCAGGGCTGAGAAATCGGCAATCGCAAAGCCTACCGAGTCAAAGAGCGTGATTTCCTCGTCAGAGGTTCGCCCCTCGGCAGCACCGGTAAGAACCTTCCAGAACTCCACAACCTCAAAGTCGTCGTCCTTTTGTTGAATTTCGCCCTCGATACGCGTCTGCGGTGGGAATTCCACAAACACAGTGGCGCGATCCAAGATAGCGCCGTCGAGCTCAGTCTTACCGGGGCAGTCACCGCCCACTGCGTTCAGGTGAACGCCGGGCTTTACCTGGTTATCAGAAAGAATGGTGTTTTGCGCCTTATCAGCAGTGCAGGTGGTAATAATATCTGCGTTCTCTACGGCTTCATCAACTGAGCCTGCTGCGTGAATGCGGAACCCAAGAGGCTCAAGATTGCGGCGGAACTTTTCAATCGCCGCAGGTTCGATGTCGTAAATAGAGATATCTTCAATACCCAACACTGCGCGGAAACCTAGCGCCTGGAACTCAGCCTGAGAACCTGCACCGATCATTGCCATACGCTTTGAATCGGGTCGCGCAAGACGCTTCGCCACCATTGCCGAAGTCGCTGCCGTACGTAACGCAGTCAGCAGAGTCATTTCTGCCAAAAATACCGGGTACCCGTTATCAACATCAGCCAACAACCCAAAAGCGGTGACAGTCTGAAAACCGCGTGCGGGGTTTGAAGGATGGCCGTTCACGTACTTAAACGAGTACGTTTCATGATCTGAGGTGGGCATCAATTCAATGACGCCGAACGGGGTGTGGCTTGCCACGCGAGGGATCTTATCAAAGCGTTCCCACCGCTTAAAATCGCTCTCAATATATTCAGCCATACCGCCGATAATTTTTTCGACGCCGTCACGCTGAATCCAGCGAGCCATGCTCGCTACGTCTACAAACTGGGTCATATTTTCCTCTCAAAACTCGTTGCACCGGGATAGGAGGTCATTTTCTATTCTATCGCGCCCGTCACATAAAACAGGGCGTAGTTAGAGAGAACCTACACTATCTTGAGGGGCATCATGCGCTTTCGCGGCTAGTTTTTCTCTTCCCCGGCATCATCGGGGGTTGATTCAAAACGATTGACCACTCGGCCACTACCGGTGTATCGATGTGAGCTGCCATAGCGGTCGGTGCCTGGTGTCTTAGCAATAACGGGGAAGTCTCCGGTATAACCTTCGCGCACCGCAGCTACTTCATACACGCGTTTGCGTACTAAGAACCAGCCACCCCACAGCATAGGAACCACCACTAAGAGCGAGATCAGAGTCCATGTACCTACCGGGTAGTCAAAGGCGATCAGCATGAGAACCAGAGCAATAAAAACCAGTACCGCGAAGTCACTCACCCTACCGCCAGGTGCACGATAACCAGGGCGCTGATATTTACCTTCTTTGACGAGTGTCAAGAATTTTTGGTGCGACATAACAATCGCTACCCAGCTTGCCATAGTGCCGATTGCGGCGATATTGAGCACAATTTCAAACGCTTGTTCTGGTACAAAAAAGTTGAGCGCAACACCGAACAGCGCAACAAGCGCGGTGAGCAAAATACCTGCCACCGGCACGCCACCCTTAGACATTTTGGCGGCAATTTTAGGAGCCGAACCTGCCACCGCCATCGAGTGCAAGATACGCCCGGTGGAGTACATTCCGGCGTTCATTGACGACGCCGCGGCGGTGATCACCACAAGCTGCATGATAGGAGCCGCATAACTCACGCCCACCGACTCAAAGAACGTCACAAACGGTGAGACGTCGTCGGTGTATTGATTATAGGGAAGGAGCAAGCAGAGCAGAACTACCGAACCCACGTAGAATACCGCGATACGAACCACCACGGTATTGATGGCCTTGGGAATAACTTTTTCTACGTCTTTAGTTTCTCCGGAGGTGGTGCCCACCAGCTCAATACCTGCGTAGGCAAAAACCACACCCTGGACCACAATCATTGCCGGCAACAATCCGTTAGGCAACATGCCGCCAGCTTGGGAAATGAGCGAGAAACCTACCGGGGTGCCCGAGGGGTTACCAAAGACTAAGAAGCAGATACCCACCACCATAAAGGTTAATAGAGCAACTACTTTGATGAGCGCGAACCAAAATTCCATCTCACCAAAAACCTTTACCGAGACTAGATTCAACGAGACAACGGCAACCACAATAATGAGTGCTACTACCCACTGGGGAATGGAGGCAATAAAGGAGCTGTACTGCCCAAACCACGCGATGTAGATAGCGATTGCGGTAGCATCTGCCACCGCTGTCATGGCCCAGTTGAGCCAGTAAAGCCACCCCGAAACGTAGGCGGATTTTTCACCATAAAACTCGCGAGTGTAGGAGACAAAGGAACCCGACGACGGGCGGTGAACAATAAGCTCACCAAGGGCTCGCAAAATTAGATAACCAAAGAAACCGCAGATGGCATAAATGATTGCTAAAGACGGCCCAGCAAGTTCGAGTCGGCCGCCAGTACCTAGAAAAAGACCAGTACCAATAGCCGAACCCATAGCAATCATTTGAATTTGCCGTGAACTCAAGCTTTTATTAAATCCTTCTTGCTCATAAGCAAAAGGGTCTGAGGGTGGTGGAGAAACTTCTTGCGAAAATGATGAAGACACAGGGAACCCCATTCATAATGACGCCGCTAAGGGCGCTTGGATGATAGTGGTGCCAGCTACGCTGAAGGATCCCGGTGCAGTGGTACAGCAATTTAGATAGCTAGATAGTTTTGACTATAGTCCTCGAAGAATGTAAATGTAACCCCCGTCTCTTTTGAAGGAGGGGGGGTATAAGACCTGGGGGAATAAAAGCTTAAACTACCCCACCTGCCTCAACTATGAAAGATTTTTAACTGCTTCTTCCACCGCGGTTTCCAATTCATTGAGGGTGGCAAGAAAGTATTTCTCAACCAGCGTTTCCCCGGCTGAGGGTAGGTTAGAAAAGTTATTTTCAGCGGGCGCACCAAAAGCTGATTGATTGAGCCCAAAAGCAGAACCAACTTGGGGCGTGCCGCCACCGGTTGGCGCGGCGTCCTCTTGAGTAAGCGTTAAACCGTACGCCGTAGAATCTGCCCAACTAATGTTGAGCACGTACTCCACAGGTACACCCACAGAGTGAGTGGCGACCCATGAGAGGTCGGCGTCGTCAAGAAATTCGCCGTCAATCTCTATTCCGCCGTTGTATTCGAGATTCCATCCGTGCTTTTTTGCCAAGCGGTAAGCGATTTCTTTAATGCCGGTCTGCTGATTCTTCATGATCTAAGCCTACCGAGCTCGCACCCGCTTAGCTGAATAACATCAAGCCGCACGACGCCGCCAGCATGCTCACGCACGCTTGGACGAGCCACAAAATTCCCATGTGCCCCAGTGCACCGGCACGGAGACTTTTAACAGATTCCACCATTGCTGTGGAGAACGTGGTGAAGCCACCCAAGAACCCAGTACCTAAAAGCAACGCCAAGACCCGCACGGCTTCACTACCCCACTGTTGCGCCAGCAGACCGGCGGCACCAGTGAGTGCACCGAGCAAAAATGAACCCACCACGTTGATACAAAAAGTTCCCCACGGCATGATGCCAACCCGCTGAGCTTTTGCCCACGCATCAAAAGTAAACCGGCACCAAGCGCCGCCACCTGCACACACAAAAAAGGCGCAAAACGTCAGAAAGTTCATGCCACATCACCGCCTGATGAACACCGCGCAAATCTCTTTCCTAAAAATTCCGCCGCAAAAAACCCTGCTGCACACGCGAGAAAACCTACCACCAGCGATCCTGCAACATAGCACCAGAATGTGCCTGTTGCGCCGTCCTGCATTATTTGCACCGACTGCACCGCAAACGACGAGTAGGTAGTAAACCCGCCCAAAACTCCGGTTCCCACGAATAAGCGGGTAGCTTTGCGGGAGCCAGTATCGGCACCGCGCAACTCCAGCCAGCACAGCAAAAAGCCCAGGCAAAACGCGCCTACCACGTTGATTGCCCACGTGGTAAACAGAGAACCCGACGGCGCCGTCGCAAGGCACAGCCACCGCACGCTCGCGCCGGTGCCGCCGCCCAGAAAAACCCAGAGTCCAGCAGGAATTTTATTGATCTTCACCCTTATAACTTACCCGCGGAATCTGCCATTATTTTGAACCGAAGGCGTGCGGTATAAATAAAGGTACAGCGCGAAACCACCTATTGAAACGAGAAGTTGGCATGGCAACTGAGCTTCAGCGAATCCACCGCTCCAGCACCTCAGATGAGCGTGAGCATGTGCAACTTCTACTCAAAGTGGCGCGTATGTATTACGAAGAAGGCGCTACTCAGGCGCAGATTGCTAAGCAGGTGGGGTATTCGCGCCCTACCGTTTCACGTTTACTCACCGAGGCTCGGGAGGAGGGCGTGGTGCATATTCGTATCACTCACCCTCTAGAGCGTTCTATGAGCATGGAAGAAGCGCTGGCACACAAGTTTGGGCTAGTGGGAGCGCGTATTGCCGAGGCCACTGATTTGGCAAGCCTTACTCAAAATGTTGCTCGTTGCGCTGCTGATTACCTCATCGAAACGTCCCTAGAAGATTGCACCATTGCCGTCTCTAATGGCTTTGCGGTCAACGCCACGATTGAGGCTATGCCGCGCATGAACTGGTATGCCTCAAAAGTTATTCAGGCAATTGGTTCTGTTAATAACGAGGAAGTGTTGGTGGACGCTTCTGAAACCTGCCGCCGCTTAGCGAGCCAGCTGGGCGGGCGTCATATTGCCTTGCCTGCACCGCTAGTAGTTTCTTCACCTGAAGTAGCAGCGGCACTGGCGCAGAGCACACAGGTTGCCACTATTCTCAACTCCGCTGCTCGGGCAGACGTAGCGCTGGTGGGAATCGGAACCGTTGCCGATCGCAAACAGGGATACATTTTTGACGGTTATTTTGAAGAAGAAACCAGCCAAATTCTCGCCCGTGAAGGCGCGGTGGGCCATATTTGTGGGCACCATTTTGACGCCGATGGGCGGCATATTCTGACCCCGTTGTGCAACCGCACCATAGGAATTACCCCAGCTCACTTGCAAAGAATGCCCAAAGTAGTGGGGGTTGCCTGGGGTGAGCATAAGTTAGATGCAATTCGCGGCGCGCTCAAAGGCAAGCTCATCTCGGTCTTAGTGACCAACCGAGACACTGCCGAGGCACTTCTAGCCAGCGACTAATCAACTTCTAGCCCTCATAACCCGCGCGCACTATTTGCCGGACGCCACGGTATCCTACCGAAACTCGATCCGCGCTTGCGCGGTCAAATCTTTACGTACCGTACCCGTGCGCGCAAATTCCGCCCAGATACCCCGCAGAGCTTTGCCCTGTTCTTGACGCTCAGAAGGGTACGCACCTGCCAATAATTTATCGCCTACCCACATGGGGTTTTCAAAGAGAAGAGCGAGTTCAGAGCAGTGCGAAGAGTAGAGGTAATGCAACGGGTTTCCAACTTTCAAAATGTATTGGGTTCCCGTTCCACCGGCGAGACGATGGCGCGCAATGAACTGTCGGCAGGGTTCAATGTACATATCGTGCGAGCCCTTGCGCACTAGAGCTTCAATAATTTTTCGCCCTGGTTGACCCCACCATTTTTTGGGTTTGGGTAGGAAATATGCTGATTCGCGCATATTAGAACCAACTAGTACATCCACCCGCGGTGCCACCGCCGCCCACGCCCGGTCCACGTCTTCTGCCGCAGGTAAGGGGTAGTGCCCGTATTGCGTACCAAAGGGCATCATTGCCGCGTACAAGCCGTCATGAATCGGGTTCTGAACCACCATTTTCCACGCGCGTTCAGCAAAGACTTCGGCAGGGGCGTCGTGAGGAATGGAGGCTGTTGCCTTCAACATGGCGGCATTGAGTTTAGATTTTCGATTGACCAAATTCAGCGGGGCGCTCTGACTAATGACTCGATGCAAAAGTCCCTCATCCACCACAGATTCAGCAAGCATCAACTGAGTTACCAAATCGCCGCCAGCAGATTGCCCAAAAACTGTGATGTTCTCGGCGTCGCCACCAAAGCTTGCAATGTTCTGTTTGACCCAGCGCAAGCCTTCCCGCGCATCGAGTAACCCCAGGTTGGCAGGGCGTTCTTGCGAGCCACCCAAAAAGCCCAAGAGGCCCAATCGGAAGGTTACCGTTACTACCACCACGCGCTCGTCAATCACTAAACGCTCGGGGTTGTATCGCGCACCATCACCGCTACCTACAATGTATGATCCGCCGTGAAAATAGACCATGACCGGCAGTTTCTCACCCTCGGCAATATCAGCAGGGAAAACGACCGAGAGGTTCTGGCACTCTTCGCTCATCAACACCGACTGCCGAATATCATCCCCTCCCCCGCGCAAGAACTGCGGGGCAGCGGGCGATGGAGTGTCGGCAATATAGGGATCACCAAAATCTGCCAGTTGCACCGGCTGAGGTACACAAAATCGCTCGGCACGCGCATACGGTATGCCCTGCGCTCTAAGAACCGCACCTTCTTCAACAACCGAAATATTGCCTGCAGGGGCAGCAAAAGTGCGCATGGTTCTTACCTTAGAAAGCCGAAAAACTTATTCAGAGAAAAGTTTACCTATCTCGCGAAAAGCCCAGCGCGACTCGGGCAATAACTTATTGCCCACGTACACATGAAACGCCGCGGGCGCCACGGTGAGCGTTAGTGGCATTCCGGCGCCGACTGCAAGATTCGAGAATTGCCGCACGTCAGGGTACATCAAATCGCGCATCCCCTGAAAGATCCAGGTGCGCGGAAGATTTGCAGTGGAACCATAAATCGGGCTAATGCGCGGATCTTGGGCGCTCCACGCCCCCGCCCAGGAAGTTCCTGCCTGAATCAGCGACGCACGGTTCAACAGCGGGTCTTTAATCGCGTCGATTTCGGGGTTAGCCAGTGTGACGTCGAGCCACGGCGAAAACAGAAGCATGGAGTCAGCAAGTACCAGACCGCGATCGCGGCGGTTCATCATGTACGCCAGCGCTAAGCCACCCCCGGCACAGTCACCGGCAATGATTATTTTGCCGCCGCTTTCTCGTGCCATTTTTTGTGCCACAGCAAAGGTATGGTCCAACACGGTATAAGCTTCAGCGGCAGTGTGCTGAGGCGCTAAAAGATACTGGGGTACTACTGCCGAAGATCGTGTGCTTTTGATCAACCGATCAACAATGCCCCAGTGCATATACGTCATAGGTTTGCGATATTCGCCGCCGTGCACATAAACCAGCACATTCGGATGTTTAGCGTCTTCGGCGTCTAGGTGAACAATATTTGCCTGGCCCACACGACGAAAATATCCGCCATAACGCTCATACATTCCGGCAGGCAATTCGGCACTTTTATTGTTCTTCACAATTTTTTCGACCGAACCGGGGGAATGATGGGAGGAACGCCGATGAGTAATTGCTAAGGCACCTACTACAGCCCTCATGCTCAATGACATTTATTTTTACCTACTCATCACGACTACTTCTGTTCTTTTACTCTAATAGCGCTTTATGTGCGCTTTGCAAAAATGTGGTTATAAGAACTTTTATGAAGCAAAATATAGTTTTAGGGGTGGGGGTTAACCCTAAATATTGATGTCGACAAGCCCATATACAAGCTCGCCGACATCAATCACATCAAATACTTTTCAATATTTAATGTTTACTCTCGCCAAGTGGCGCGCATAAAATCAACAATGTTTTCCGCACAAAAATTGAGAAGTAGCGCCACCTACAAATGAGACGGATCCGGTCTGTTTTTTCTCACGAAATAAATTTATTTTCTAAATTAGTGGGAGCTGTACAGCAAATTCTGTATTGCCAGGCTCAGAATTCACAATGATTGAACCGCCATGAGCTTCAACAATTGCTTTCACAATTGGCAATCCGAGCCCTGTGGTTCCTGTGGAACCAGAGCGCGCTTGATCGGCGCGGGTAAAGCGATCAAAGATGCGGTCAATAAAATCCGGGGCAATTCCTTGCCCGTTATCGCGCACCGTCATGACGGCGTCGTACCCGTTGGTTGCCAGATGCAGACCGGCGGTGACGGTGGTACCGGGATGTGTATGTTTACGTGCGTTGGACAGCAAATTCAGCAAAACCTGTTCTAACTGGCCTTTATCGCCGCGAACTTCCATGGGTTCATCGGGAAGTTCTAGTTGCCATACGTGATCAGCGGCTGCCACCTGTAAATCAGAGACGTTTTCAATGAGGAGTTCGGTAAGGTCCACTTCTTCCATCACCGGCTTTTTGCCCTCGCCCAAACGAGCCAATAGCAAGAGGTCTTCTACTAACTTGCTCATACGTTCGGTCTGCGAGTCGATGCGAGACATAGACTGCTCACCCGATTCGGTGAGGTTTTCGGTCCAGCGCATTAAATCGGAGTAACCCTTAATAGCAGCTAGTGGGGTGCGCAATTCATGGGAGGCGTCGGCAACGAACACTCGCATCTGCTCTTCGGTGCGCTGGCGCGCTTCTAATGCGGACTGCACATTATCGAGCATTTGATTTAGGGCAAAGCCTACTGCACCCACTTCTGAGCGGGGATTAGAGTCTTCGGCACTGACTCGCTCGGTGTGCGAGAGAGTTTGAGTTTCCAGGTTTGATTGCGCCACGTTCGTAGCAACGGCAGAGACACGCTCAAGTGGCTTCATGGTGCGTCGAATAATGAGCGAGCCCAACAATCCGGCAATCAACATCACCACCAGCGAGCCGCCGATCATCACCACACCCAGGGTGGTGAGAGTGTGCTTCATATCTTTGAGCGGTAACCCGGTCACCACGGTAATTTGTTGATTATCTAAAGACTTATGCGAAACCACTAAGTAGTCGCCGGCGTCTAGCTTGACCTCTTGTGGCTCAGCATCCACCGCCACGTTTTGAAGTTGGGCGATATCTGAGGCAGAGAGCGACTGCGAGGTACCTTCATCATCTAAGACACCCGAAAAAACAACCTTGTTATCTTGAATGCACAAGCTCAACGTACCAGCACTTTGACCGGGAGCATCCAGTGGGGTTAAGCCCTGTTGCTCTTCACACGGTCCACTCGGTGCATTTTGAGTAGAGTTCTGAGTATCGGAGGCGTTTGCAGGTTTGAATTTCAGCGCACGATGCGAAGCTTCGTCAAGACGCCCGCCCATTTGAGCTTCGAGGGAATTCTTGAGGGTTAGAAAGCTAGAGAGACCCACAATCAGACACGCGATACCCAGCATGCCCACCAGAATTGCGGTCAAAATAGTTCGCAGTCGGGGTGCCGACGCGAACCATGTCTGGGGTTTTTGGTGCGCAATTTCAGAGGCAGACATATATTCCTAGATTGTTATATTAACTAGCAAACGGCTAGTTTGCGGGTTTAATAACATAGCCCGCGCCACGTACCGTGTGAATCATCGGTTCACGACCGGCGTCAATCTTTTTACGCAAGTACGAGATGTACAGCTCCACAATGTTTGCCTGACCACCAAAATCGTAATTCCAGACGTTGTCAAGAATCTGAGATTTGGACACCACGCGCTTGGCATTTTCCATAAGGTAGCGCAATAGGTCGAATTGCGTTGCGGTGAGCTGAATACCCTCGCCACCTCGGGTTACCTCACGGGTGTCCTGATTGAGTACTAAGTCCCCCACCACGAGTTCGGCGTCATTAGCTGCTGCCACACCTGAGCGCTGCACCAACCGGTGCAAGCGAATCATAACTTCCTCCATGGAGAACGGCTTGGTCACATAGTCATCTGCGCCAGCACCTAGTCCTACAATTCGATCATCCACCGAATCTTTTGCAGTCAAGAACAAGCAGGGGACGTGGGGATACAGTTTGCGCACTCGTTTGAGCAACTCAATACCGTCAAAACCGGGCATCATGATGTCAAGAACCAACACGTCAGGGCGCCAATCGCGAACCAAATTAAAGGCGTCTGGCCCATTACCGGCTGACTTCACTTCCCAGCCCGTCATGCGCAATCCCACGCTCACAAGCTCTTCGAGCATTACTTCATCATCAACCACTAGGGCGCGGATAGGTGAACCATCGATGTGCTCTAACGGGGGCAGACTTTTGGCGATTTCAGTTGCTTTGCTACTCATGTTTTTAAGATTAGCCATAAATTCGCTGAACTCATTGAAAAATGTACGGTTTTGAGGAACATCCAGCACCTCAGTGCCTGGTTCATAGCTAAAACATAGGATTCGCAGTTGCCTTTGCAGTTTAGACCATCGCCAGGGGTGTCCTACTGCCTCACCCCCTCAGATTACACAAACTTGCGCTGCGATTACCACTTGGTATTTTTTTAGAAATAGTAAATCCACACACCAACTTACCCACTGGTAGCTGTAAAGTTTTCAAAAAGAAAAAACTTGCATCTTCAAGTGTTTTAAGGATATAGTTATCCAGTTGTCAACTATTACACCCGCAAGGGTGTGTGCGAGACTGAGTCACTGAGATTTACTCGTGATTCATGGAGACGGGTTCACGTCGGTGGTTGTGGTTCCCCCCGGCGTGGACCTCTCTCTTTTTAAACTTTCTAATACAGTGAGGCCCGCTTTTATTCTCATAAAAGCGGGCCTCACTCTATTTGTAGCTTGTTTTCTAAACGAGGATGCCTGTGGGCTCGCGCTCAGGATTTTTCTTAAAGATATCCATAACCAACCCAATCATCGCAGCGATTACAGTAGGTACTACCCACCCCAAATCTTGCGCATAACCGGGGGACCAATCAATCAATGGCGCGATCCATGAACTCCCAAAATTGAGCGAATTGAACGTCATCAAGGCTGCCCAAATTACCGAAATAAATAGGGCTAATTTGAAAATATAATTGAGTCTCTTACCCACCATTTTGTTGATAATAGGTTCCAGAAGAGTCAACAAAATAAGAGTAATCGCAGTGGGGTACAAGAAACCAAGAATGGGTGCCGCAATAGCTAAGACAGTCTTCAACCCCATAATAGCTACACCAAAAGCTACTACCGTAAAGATGGTGAGCCAGCGGCCATAAGTCACAGCTGGGAAAAGTCGTTCGAAGAACTCCGAAGTAGAGCTTAACAACCCAACAGCAGTAGTCAAACATGCCAATACCACAATCAAACCAAGAATGAATTGCCCAGGTACACCTAGAGTCTGTTGTGCTACAGAGGTCAATAAAGTAGCACCGTCCTCAAAACTCTGACCGTTCTCAACGGAATGCCCAATCCAACCTAATCCGATATATACGAGGGCAAGCAAAATCCCAGCTATAACAGAAGAGAGCACAATACCTTTCATAAGACCAGTGTTCTCATCAAGCCCCTTTTGTTTTAAAGAAGACACCAAAATGATGCCAAAGGCTAACCCGCCAAGGGAGTCCATGGTGAAATATCCCTGCAAGAAACCCGAAGCCAAAGCTGCATTGGAGTACTGCTCAGTAGCAGGGGCAGGGGTGCCATGCAATGTAAAGAATGAAACAATCACCAAAAGAGCTAATAGGGCAACCAGCGCAGGAGTCAAAAACTTACCAAGAGTATCAACAATGCTCGTGGGTTTAATACAAATCGCATAAGAAAGCCCAAAGAAAAGCAATACAAAAACAATCAGAGAAAACTGACCAGACCACCCAAAAATTGGGGTAACAAACATCGAATAACTCACCGTGGCTGTACGCGGAACCGCATAGAAAGCCCCAATAGCAAGATAAACCAGGCACGGAAAGACCAGCGCAAAAATCTTTCCACCCCGTTGCGCTAACGAATACAGATCAGAACCGCTCATCACCAATGCAAAAATTGCTAAGAGTGGCAGAACTACTCCTGTTGCCAAGAAGCCAATTAATGCAGGAGCAAAGTGATTCCCCGCCTCAGCCCCTACAACCGGTGGAAAAATCAGGTTTCCTGCTCCGAAAAACATGGAAAAAAGCATTAAAGCCGTAACAACAACGACTCCCCCGAATCCTGTCTTTTTGCTCGTAGCTGCCACTGTGCTCATAGCACTCTCTATCTGTGTCGGAAATATGTAAAAGTTACGTAGGTGTTTATTGGCAATAGCGCAATTAACCACCACACTCTATACATTCTAGAAGAAAACACAGGGCGGACCTTTTACTCCTTTATGCACCCCTTGTTCGTTATCTTCAATCTCTAACGAGATAACAATGTGCACTAAACTAAATTCAACGCGATAAACCGTACATCATTCACCGAAAATTTAGGGGGCACATTGCGAATTTCTCGTATTTACAACAACAATGTGGCTCTTGCTACCAATTTCAAGGGTGAAGAGATTGTGGTGATTGGGCGCGGTCTATCTTTTGGGAAACGTAAAGGCGATCTTGTTGATCCTTCCCGGGTAGAACAAACTTTTGTGCCCGAACGCGGCGAATCAGAAGCGCGGCTCACCTGGACTCTTTCTGAAATTCCCGCAGAGATTTTAGGGCTTGCCATAGAACTTGAAAGCCGGGTGAAGGCTCGCGGCATTTTCTCTATCTCGCACTCTTTTGCGATTCCGCTGGCGGATCACCTCAATTACGCCATTATTCGAGCACGCGAAGGTATCACCGTGGAGTACCCCCTCGCGCTCGAAGTCTCTCAGCTCTACCCCCAAGAAGTACAGTTCGGGCAAGAAGCCCTAGCGCTGGTGAAAGAACGAACCGGGGTTGTTCTTCCTTCTGGTGAGGCGATTCCGCTCGCCTTACACCTGGTCAATTCGCAGTTCGCCGTCACCGATATGTCGCAGACCTACCGGATGACCGAAATTTTCTCGCAAATTTTTGACCTCATAGCCACCGCTTACAACAAAGATGTTGACCAAAGTTCTATGAGCGCCGCCCGATTTGTGACCCATCTGCGCTACCTTTTTGTACGCACCGAAAAGGGTGGGGCAGGGTTGTTCAACGACGGTACCGCACCGGCAGTGTTAGAGGCGGTTCGCGCGTCATACCCCAAGGCATACGCATGTGCGCAAAAAGTGTTCTTGTTGCTCGAAATGCAACTAGAGCAACCCCTCACCCAAGACGAGCTCGCGTACCTGACTATTCACGTGGCACGCTTGGCAAAAGATCTGGAACTCACAGGGTCTTAGCAGTCGAAAGCCATATTTCATACTTGTATTAAGGTGAAGACACATTTAACTAAATACTCCTCGTGCATGCTTATTTACACCCTCTAGCGCGGTAGATTCGGACTATGGATTAATTCCTGGTTGAATTTCTACTCTCGAGAGGACCCCTATGGTCGCGATCATAGTGGCAGCGCATGGTGAGTCTGCACCGGCGTTATTAGCCACCGCTAAAATGATTCTCGGTGATTTCACAAATGTTTTTCCGGTTTCTTTTATGCCCGGTGAGGGTCCCGAAGAGTTGATGGAAAAATATCAAAAAATTACCGCTGATTTTCCCGCTGAAAACAGCACATTATTACTGGTAGATCTTTTTGGGGGAAGCCCCTATAACGCCGCCGCACGATTCGCTGCCGAGCGTGAAAATACTGATGTGGTCTCTGGTGTGAACGTCCCCATGCTTCTAGAAGTCATTGGGGCATCCACCCGCAATAACGCAACACTTGAGTTGTTGGTCAAGAAAGCTCAGCAGGCAGGCACTAAAGGCATTCGCTCTTTCCAAGATCTCATGAACCCTCCGGCTTCGCGGGCTACCGGCATCGCACCGTTGGCGAGCGCATCTGCCGCCGGTTCTGCCACTGCGTCCGCCCCGCTTGCATCAAGCCAATCCCCTGCTACAGAGCAACCCTCGCAGGGTATACCCGGTGGGCACATGGACGTTACTTTTTTGCGCATTGATTCACGCCTTATTCATGGCCAGGTAGCGGGTAGCTGGGTCAATAACGTCAATCCGCAAACCCTGATTGCGGCATCGGATTCTGCGGCGCAAGATCATCTGCGTAAAACCTTGTTGTTGCAGGTGGCTCCCTCACATGTGAAAACCAATGTTTTGGATATCGCTAAAACGGGACGCGTTTATAACAACCCTAAGTACACCGGTATGCGAACCATGGTGGTTGTTGAAAACCCACAAGATGTACTTCGACTCCTTGATGAAGGCGTAGAGGTTAAAGAAGTCAATGTGGGTGGCGTGACGTTCAAGACGGGTATGCACCAAATTTCGGAGGCAGTGTATGCCTCTGATGAAGACATCACAGCCTATAAAGAGCTGGCTCAGCGCGGAATCAAAATGGTGATTCAGCAAGTGCCTAATAGCGGCCGTGAAGACATGATGAAAAAACTTCAAGAGAAAGGCCTGCTCTCATGAGTCCTCTCGAATTTATCCTGGTCATTCTGGTGGCTTTGGTCTGCGGTATGGCTTCGGTTTTGGACGAGCGCCAGTTCCACCGCCCCATCGTGGCATGTACTCTCATGGGTTTAGTGCTTGGTGATTTGCACACCGGCATTATTTTAGGCGGTAGCCTTGAGCTCATTGCGCTGGGCTGGATGAACGTTGGTGCCGCTATGGCTCCTGACGCCGCGCTAGCATCTACCATTGCTTCCTTGGTGGTCATTGAAGGTCATCAGTCGATTGGTGAAGGTATTGCACTGGCAGTTCCGTTGGCTGCAGCTGGGCAGGTACTCACCATTTTTGTACGCACCATTACGGTGTTCTTTCAGCATCAAGCAGATAGATTTGCTACTAACGCCAACTTTAAAGGCGTGGAGTTCATGCATTTTGCCGGACTCGCGCTCCAAGGTCTACGTGTGGCAATCCCTACTGCCGCCGTCGCCGCAGTGGCTGGTACTCACATTGTGCAAACCTGGTTGGACGCTATCCCCGAGGTGGTGACCGGCGGTCTTCAAGTAGCTGGTGGCTTCATTGTGGTGGTGGGTTACGCCATGGTGATCAACATGATGCGCGCCAAAGCACTCATGCCCTTTTTCTTCCTGGGCTTTGTTTTGGCAGCGTTCATTCCTGATTTGAATCTGGTAGGTCTTGGCATTATGGGCGCCTGCCTTGCCGTGATTTATGTACAGCTCAACCCAGCATTCCACGATTCTATTGTTGCCCCAGCCCCTGTGAGCGCGGGTGCATCTAACGATCTCGATAACGAGCTCGAGTAGGAGAAAACCATGACTGTTGAAAATACTCAAGCCGCCAGTGTTGCGGCTACTCCAGCACCTACTGACCCTCAACATGCGGATTTGCAGCTCACTAAAGGCGACTACATGTCTACCTATGTGCGCTCTACTTTCTTGCTTGGCTCTTTCAACTTTGAGCGTATGCAGGCTATTGGTTTCGCGGTATCTATGATTCCGGCGATTAAGCGTTTCTACACTACTAAAGAAGATCAGGCAGCAGCACTCAGCCGTCACTTGGAATTTTTTAATACCCAGCCTTGGATTGCGTCCCCAATTCTTGGTGTTACTGCGGCAATGGAACGCCAAAAAGCTGCGGGTGAAGATATTGACGAAGCCGCTATCACCAACGTGAAAGTGGGCCTCATGGGGCCGCTGGCGGGTGTGGGCGACCCTATTTTCTGGGGCACCGCGCGTCCGGTACTTGCTGCCCTAGGCGCCTCCATTGCGCTTTCGGGCAATATTTTGGGTCCTCTCTTGTTCTTCTTTGGGCTCATGATTATTCGCATGGTAACCCGCTGGTACGGATTCAAGATCGGTTACGAAAAAGGCGTGGAAATCGTCTCTGAGGTAGGTGGAAATACGCTTCGCCGGTTTACGCAGATAGCTTCTATTGTGGGCTTGTTCGTGATGGGGTCGCTGGTCTCTAAATGGACCTCCATCAATGTACCGTTCCAGCTCTCTAGCTACACCGACCAAAGCGGTAAAGAAGTTACCACCACGGTGCAATCAATTCTGGACTCCCTACTACCGGGCATGCTGGCGTTACTTCTTACCTTCTTATGTATGTGGCTTTTGCGTAAAAAGGTCAACGCTATTTGGATTATTTTTGCCATGTTCGCTGTAGGGATTTTGGGTTACTGGTTAGGTATTCTGGCACCCTAATCTCATCATTCACCACCGTTGGTCACTGATGATGCGCTTTCACCGGTTCTAAAAATTTCAAACCTGAAATTACTGTTTCAGAATCGGCTCTGCCTACTCAGCAGTGACCAACGGTAAAGTTCATCACCCTTAGCGAGAGGACTCCCATGCAAAAGCTCATGGCTTTTGACCTTGACGGCACCCTTCTTTTCGATCGACAAATTGAAGAAGCAAATGTTGGCGCTATTCGTAAATGGCAGGACGCCGGCAATATTGCCGTCTGCAATACGGGGAAAAGTATTTTTGCCACCAAAGTTGCGTTAGAGTCTTATGATCTCTCATTCGATTACTACGTGCTTTATACGGGTGCGGTAATTTGCGATCGAGATTTCAATGTTCTCTCCAAAAAGACTTTGCCGCTGCCAGAAGTGGAACGGGTGGTTGACCGATTGAGCAGTTATGAAAGCGTTTCCGTTTTTACCACCACTCTTGATCATGACTATCAGCTCAGCAACGGAATCGGCGGCGTCTCTAATATCTTGCCCGCTTTCTCACCAATAGAACGAGCCGACCTCTCGCGTCATGAATATGTGGGCGTACCTATTTGGTGCACCGATGCCAATGTGAGAGCCGAAATTTTTGGGTGGATTCAAACGGATTACGCCGACTCATTCGACTGCCACCGCAACCTAGATTTTCTCGATATTGTGCCCAAAGAGAGCACTAAGGGCGATGGTCTTAATGACCTTCTCACCGGTTATTTGGCTGATAAGAAATTAGAAATCTATACCATTGGGGACTCGTGGAACGACCTTGAGATGCATCGCTTTGCTGATCACGCGGCGTCGTTCACATACTCTCCCTTAGAAGTGCAAGAAGCCACAGAGTATGTGGTGGATAAAGCTTATGAGTTTATTGATACGGTACTGAATCATGGCTAACCCAAGTTTTAAAGAGACCTTTATTCAGGTAGGCCAGCGCACACTCGATAAGAACCGACAAGACGAGGGTATCTACATTGTTTCAGTCGCCCCCATTGTGACGGCGTTGATGGTCATTGCCGCACTACTCTACGTGTGGACGCGCGGATGGGGCACTCTTGTGGCGTTAGTGTGCGCCATTATCGTGATGTGGGGGCGCTGGGTTTTGCAACGCCAAGCCGCCAAAGATTTCGCTGATCTTTATATGTCCAAAGAGGGTTTTGAGAAAACGGGCAAGCCTGAATATTTAGAATTCATTCAGTTGCGGTGTGAGCAGATGTTACGGGATAACAAGGCGCTCACTGCCAAAGCTAAGTCTGAGGTTCAGGCCCTTCTCGTTTACGCTCGTCGTCAGTCTGTTAACTAACAGGCATCCAAAATGGAAATATCTATTCCTCCACCACATTTACCACGACGTCGATATTGCCGCGAGTGGCGCGCGAATAGGGGCAATAGTCGTGGGCGAGCATGGCAAGTTCACGCGCGTGATCCATTTCAACGTAGGGCAGAGAGACGTCAATAGTTACAGCGAGTTTGTAGTATCTTTCATAGTCTTCGATGAAATCTACCCTCGCTTGAACCGATGAGTTGGTGACATCGGCTTGTTGGTCTTTACCAATAACCTTAAGAGCCTGGTGAAAACAGGTGGCGTAACCTAGCGCGAAAAGTTGTTCTGGGTTGGCACCATCACCGTTGCCACCGAGCTCTCGCGCTAGTCCCATCTGTATTTCTAGGGTGCCGTCGGTAAGGTAGGATCGTCCGTTTCGAGCGTCTCCTATGGAGAGGGCTTCGGTAGTGTAAGTACTGCGCATTGGATTGAGATTCCGCTCTATTTTTGTACTGGCTGTGGGCGTGGATAAGCACCCGATTAAAGCATAGGAAGTTTTTTCTGATATCCGCCAAGGTTTCTCAGTGAGCCTTATAAGAGTCTCTTGTTTGCGAACATTGACCCGAAATTATTTTCATAAATAATACTTCATAAAGAAAGTATCCTAGAGTCCGTAAATCCTGTTCTCAATAGCTACAATTCACCCCGCCCGATTTATGACGTCAAACTTTTCCGCGAAGACTTCAAAAACCCAACCTTGCTCCCAATCAGCTCCCCCAGTATGTTATTAAAAAGACTCTGACAATCCGTGAGCCTTAGAGCATAGTTTTCCCTAAAATTATGAGCCAGCTGAGGTATTGGTCAAAAATACCCGTTAAGTGACCCAGCAAATTGCATATACAACTTTAATTTGATTATATTAGCCATACAAGTAGTGTTTTCAGCGCTTGTAAAAGATTGAAAATAGCTTATCCCCAACTAGCAAGATGGAACCACGTTTGGTTTCAGGAGGGCTAATAACAGCTTATGTCGAATTCTCCATCTTCTGACCTCTCTGAGTACTCCCAGAAGAACTCAGAGCTGTGGCAGGTTTATGTGCAGACTCACAGCGGCATTAATTCTTATCTTGATAAGGCTCTCCGCGCTCAGGCTGACATCAAACTCGATGACTTTCAGATTCTTACCATCTTAACCAATGGTGGTGTATATACCGATTCCCCTCAGGTACTTCGCATGGGCGAAATCGCTTCCACCCTTAACGCTTCGCCCTCGCGATTGACTTACCAAATCGAACGTCTCATTGGCTTGGGCTGGGTTGAACGCACCGCCGTTAAAGAAGATCGCCGCGGCAAGGGCATATTCATTACCGAAATCGGTTATGAGCGTTACATGGAAGCATATAAGGTACATTCACAACTTCTCAATAATGTCATTATGGAAAAGGTAACCGCCAAAGAAGCGGAGACTCTCCAGGCAGTGATGATTAAGATGCTTGAATCACTCAATAACTAATTCTCATAAAACAGCTTTAAATCACCGGGGCTTCTCATTCTCATGAGAAGCCCCAACGTTTTTTAAAGCTATTATTCTATTGATCTTCCGTGACGCGCGGTTGGCGGCGCAGGTAGTCCCGGTTCGCTAGCACCATCAGCGCCATTGCGTTCAGCGCTAGACCCACAATAAAAATCATCCAGCCAATAATCATGAGGTCTGTTCCGGCAAGTACAGTACCTACAATGAGTGCCGCGATCGATGCCAAATATGCTGGAGAAATCAAGAACTTTGTATTCATCTCAAGTGCCTATCGGTTGCGGGGGCGAGGTGGGCGGGAACGGAAGATTTTTTCCTCCTGGGGTTCTTCCCCTCGTGAAGCGGATACCGAAGAAACCACGGGTTGCGTCTCAGTATCAGCTTCAGGTTCGTGCATATATACGTCGTCGTGTTCTGCCTCGTCTTCAACGTACTCTTCAAGATGCGCCGTGCGCTCAGCAGAGCCCGACAACGGGCGGTGACGATTTCCAGAAACCATTTGCGGAAGCGGGCCACCTTTGGCGCGCTGAATGGAGACTATGCTCGCCAAAACATTGAGTCCTACCGCCACCAAAAGAATGAACCAGCCTAAAACGGTGAGCACTGTTGAAGATGCCCCAATCATTAAAGCAGCAACGAAGATCGCAATGAGAGAGGTAATGAATGCTGGTGATAAGTCTTTGGTGTTCATAGTTCCTTATGTCCACGAGTGGGTTTGCTGGGGAATCTTTAGTTTAAGACATTTTCCTGACAGTTTGATACATGCAAGCTGAACGCTTTTGCATATCAGCGCAACTTCTGGACAGAGAGCTATCAGTTCACCAATACGTTAATAATTAC
>JAUMUA010000034.1 GCA_030530925.1 Rothia sp. (in: high G+C Gram-positive bacteria)
ACCCATTTCTGTGGAAAACTACATCTTTTGTTACGTAAAGCACCTTTCAAGCTTTACACGCATTCAAATTAGCTACATACTCATAAAAGAACATCAAACTGCATCAAACGAAAGCATTTGCAATGAGAGTTAGCTCGAAAGAAGGATTACTTCTTCATACGAAATCCCTCGGCGTCGTCATCGGCGCCTGCGGAATAGGGCTATTCAGCACGTATTTAGCTCTGCAAATGCGTGATTCTAGTGACGCGCTTGAGCGTTCGGTCGTGATCCTCACCGCGCTCGTTGCTTTTGCAATCGGTATTTGGTGGCTCACTGGATATATGTATGTGTTAGCTCTCGTCAAAAAGAGAGTGACTCATTTACCTCGGTGGATTCCGTTGGCACTGCGAAACATGGCCATCGGTTCTATGGGATTAGCGGTGATTTACTCCCCCGCCCAAGCAGCACCTATACCGGTAGAAAGTAGCATAGCCGCAGTTAGCGCCACTTCTTTCTCAGATTCTTCAGATTTCTCTGATTCTTCAGGATCCTTCGTTTCACCGTTCTTTGGCGAGTCAATAGAAGATTCATCGATGCAGTTGACTTCTGTTGGTGCAGAGAATTCCGCCCTCACAGCGGCAACGCAGCAGACGTCTCCCGCCGAAAATATCACACCATTTTTTATGGCTAATGAACGACTAAGAAGCGAACCATCTGACGATCCTTCCTCTGCTTCTACAGCCCACACGGTATTGACCGGAGAAACAATCTGGAGCATAGCCAGCCAAAATCTTCCAGCGACCAGTGACGTAGATATCATTTGGGCCTATTGCCAAGATATTCAACGATTCAATCAAGACACTTTGACCTCACTTGATGAGCCCATATTTCCTGGACAAACCATTAATCTTCCGAACTTTGAAGAAAATATTTCAACCACAACACATTAGGACTTCACATGAGCATCACCGCACTATCTGCTAATCCCCATGATTCATATCCTGATAAGCCTCAGAACTCTCAAAATTTTCAGGTCATCTCTGCCGAAGAATATGAAAGGTTCCGTGCAAATATGATCAAGCAACATCAACCCAATTTCGAGTACGGAATCGGACTCACAGCAAGCGATGCTCAGTGTAAATCCATTGAAGTTCTTTGCGCAGGAATCGGAGTTGCCCTGCTGGAAATTTTTGCAGTACGACGTCCCATACAGCACGTGGCAAAATGGCTCAGCAAAGAATGCCAAGAGAAAGTTGCCCTCAGAGCACAGCTAACTTCACGCATGCTCAAGCAACGCTATGCAAGAACTCCCCTCAACCACTCACCCTTTGCTAAAAATATTGCACTGCCCAAACCCCGCAGAGTACGCGCCCAGAGAATTACCCCTATGGTTTTTGAAGTGTGCTTGATTATGCAGGACCGATCACGAGTAAGAGCTATGGCAATGAGAGTTGAGAAGGTATATTCCACCTGGAAAATCACCGCTTTAGAAATTGCTTAAACACCTGCGGGGTGCTCGTAAAGAGCACCCCGCAGCTCGAGTATTCAACATCAAAAGTGCGAAATCTAAAGCATCAAGTCGAAAGACTATGCTCGCTTGGACTGAACTTTAATTTCACCTGTTTGAGTATTTTCATTCTCCATCAGCTTGGTTTCAGTTCCACCTGTTTCGGAAGGAGCTGAGTACTGCAAGAACTTCGGCTGGGCAGGAATATCCAGCTGAATATTAGAGGACTGGGTGCGCTGCTTCGATAGATCAAGATGATACAAGTAGCTCACGGTTTCTTCGCGTACAGCATCCATCATGCTCTGATACATCGCATAGCCCTCACGCTGATATTCAACGAGCGGATCGCGCTGTGCCATGGCACGAAGTCCAATACCTTCTTTGAGGTAATCCATTTCGTAGAGATGTTCGGGCCAGCGGCGTCCAATCACAGATAGCACCACGCGACGCTCAATCTCGCGCATGGACTCAGAGCCAACTTCTTCTTCGCGCTCTTCATAGACCACCTTGGCATCTGCCAAAACTTCTTTGAGCAACTGATCGCGCGTGATCTTAGACTTATCCCCTGCCGCTTCTGCCAAGTCATCAACAGTGAGCGTGATGGGGTAAATGCTGGAGAGGTTGCTCCACAGCTTGTCGAAATCCCAGTCCTCTGCGTGACCTTTATCGGTCTCAGCATTGATGGTGCTGGTAATTACCTCGTCGGTAAAGACCTCAATCTGTTTCTTGAGGTCATCACCATGCAAAATCTGGTTGCGATCTTTGTACATTGCTTCGCGCTGACGGTTCAAGACGTCGTCGTACTTCAGAATATTTTTACGCTGCTCAGCGTTGCGAGATTCTACCTGCCCCTGGGCGGAGGCAATCACACGCGAAACGAGCTTGGAATCCAACGCAGTGTCATCGGGCGCACCAGCCATGAGACGACCTGCCGCTTGACCATTGAACAAGCGCATCAAATCGTCAGAGAGCGAGAGGTAAAAACGCGATTCACCGGGATCGCCCTGACGACCGGAACGACCGCGCAACTGGTTATCGATACGACGAGACTCGTGACGCTCGGTACCTAGAACATAGAGACCACCCAGTTCGGTCACCTCGTCGTGTTCAGCCTTGGCAGCGTTCTCGCAAGATTCAAGAACCTCGCTCCAGCGAGCTTCGTATTCAACTGAATTCTCTTCAGGGTCAAGACCCATTTCCGCCATTTTTTCAATAGCGTTGAACTCAGCGTTACCGCCCAACATAATATCGGTACCACGACCAGCCATGTTGGTAGCTACCGTAATAGCACCCTTGCGGCCAGCCTGCGCAACAATCGCAGCCTCACGCGCATTGTTCTTAGCGTTCAGCACTTCGTGGCGCACACCTTCACGCGAAAGGAGCTTGGAAAGATACTCGCTCTTTTCCACGCTGGTGGTACCTACCAGAACAGGCTGACCTTTTTCGTGGCGAGCCATAATGTCTTTGACGACGGCGTTGAACTTGGCGACTTCGTCTTTGTACACTTTGTCGGGCTGGTCAATACGTGAGACCTCTTTGTGGGTAGGAATAGGCACTACCCCAAGGTCGTAAGTGTTCATGAATTCCGCAGCTTCAGTCTCTGCGGTACCGGTCATACCCGAGAGCTTGTCATACATACGGAAATAGTTCTGCAAAGTAACCGTTGCCATGGTCTGGTTTTCTGGTTTAACTTCAACAGATTCTTTGGCCTCAATAGCCTGGTGAATGCCGTCATTGTAGCGGCGACCAGCCAAAATACGACCGGTGTGCTCATCCACAATCATGACTTCACCGTTCATCACAACATAGTCTTTGTTGTTTTTGAAAAGCTCTTTAGCCTTGATGGCGTTGTTCAAGAAGCCAATCAGCGGAGTATTTGAAGACTCATACAGGTTGTGAATACCCAAGTGGTCTTCAATTTTGTCGATACCGGGTTCAAGAATGCCCACGGTGCGTTTCTTCTCGTCTACCTCGTAATCTACGTCCTGCTTCAAACGCGTAGCAAAGCGTGCAAATTCACCGTACCAACGGTTAGCTTCACCCGTTGCCGGACCAGAAATAATCAACGGGGTACGAGCCTCGTCAATCAAGATTGAGTCGACCTCATCGACAATCGCGAAGTTGTGACCGCGCTGTACCTGCTCCTCTACGGTCCACGCCATGTTATCGCGCAGGTAGTCGAAGCCGAATTCGTTGTTGGTTCCATAGGTGACGTCGGCAGCGTACTGTTTGCGGCGCTCGTCGGGGGTTTGATTCGAAAGAATCACACCAGATTCCATGCCCAGAAAACGGAACACGCGGCCCATAAGATTTGCCTGGTACTCAGCCAAGTAATCGTTGACCGTAACCACGTGAACACCCTTGCCGGTGAGCGCATTCAAATAAGCTGGCGCGGTAGCTACCAACGTTTTGCCTTCGCCGGTCTTCATTTCAGCGATATTTCCCAGGTGCAAAGCCGCTCCACCCATGAGCTGAACGTCGTAGTGACGCTTGCCCAAAGTGCGCTTAGAAGCTTCGCGAACCACGGCAAATGCCTCAGGCAAGATAGTCTCTAGCGACTCGCCGTCTTCTGCACGACGGCGGAAAGCGTCTGTTTCTGCCCTGAGCTCAGCATCTGTCATGCCTTCAAAGCTCTCTTCGAGCAAGTTCACCGCATCAGTGTATGCGCGAAGCTGCTTGAGGATCCTCTTGTCTCCAACTCGAAGAATCTTCTCTAGGAAAGATGCCACTGAAACTGACTCCTATGTAACGAATGATAAAACTTGTGCAAACCATAAAAAATGGTTATATGCCTTCCTTATTCTAGGCTAATATTGGTGAGCTCGAAGGAATGTTGAAAGGTTCTTCTTTGGGCTAAGTATTCTGCGCGCCCTTTTAAGAGAAAAATTAGTTTATTTTCTGATGCAGAAAAGGGGCTGATTGCCGGGTAAGCAATCAGCCCCTTTCAACTAAAAAGACCGGTGAATTAGCACCAATATGTTTATTGGTCTAGCACAATAACACCGTAGGACCAGCCTTTACGGCGGTACACAGCTGAGGGTGCAAGGGTTTCTTTATCTACATACACAAAGAAATCGTGCCCCACCATTTCCATATGATCCACTGCTTCTTCTGCAGTAAGTTTTGCGGGTTTGAAATTCTTGCGACGGATTTCGATGGGTGAAGAGACTTCGTTCTCTAGCGAATACTCGCTATCGAATGCGGCTTCTTCCACCGTGCGGTCATCAAGTGTTGAATTGGGTGCAGCAGCGCTCTCATCAGCTACTACCCCGGTTGCCTCAGCAACAGAGAGGGGGCGCTTGTTGCCGTGCTTAGGAGTTTTACGACGATCGCGAGCGCGGCGTAGACGCTCAAGCAACTTTCCATAAGCCTCATCGAACGCTGCAAATTTGTCGGCACCGGAGGATTCAGCGCGAAGCACAGGACCTTTACCAACAACGGTGATTTCGACTCGGATGTCATGCGGGCCAGAGTGGCCTTCTTTGGAGAATTTGACTTCAATGTCTGAGACCTGTTCGCCAAGCTGAGTAAACTTGGCAACTTTCTCTTCAACATAGTCGTGAAGTCGATCGGAGACCGTGATGTTACGTCCTACAACATTGATTTCCACAATATCCTCCCAAGGTTGGGGGTGAGTAAGAAGTTTTTCTCTTACGGGGAATTGTTGTTAATTCCTTACTAACAACCATAAAACTTTATGTGTTAGATTTCACTGTTGTTCACTATGTGGCGAGTGGGAAGTTCCTGAGTATTTGCGCTAATGCGCAACTGATGTCCGAGAGGGCACCGCTGCCACCGTTACTGCACCGAGCACTCGCATTCCTTGCCCCTGGAGCACCTTCGTCATGACGGCAAGGGTCGCGCCAGTGGTGACGACGTCGTCCACCAGTACACAGGTGCGCCCCACTAAGGAGGGTTCAATGCCGAACCAGCGAGTTGCCGAGTGTGCGAGCGCTATGCTGTGTTTGCTTCGCTGGCCTCTGGCAGCTACCCCGAGTAGTTTTTGCCCCTGCGACGAGGACCCGGAGCTGCGCTGCCTCAACAGCTTGTGCCGGGAAAACTCAAGATTTGGGCTGATCTCAGCGCTTTTAAGCTTTGTTAGAAGAGCTCGCGTGAGTTCATCGGCAGGTTCGTATCCTCGCCTGTGTAAGCTCTTGAAGCTAGAAGGAGCGGGCACCAGCATAATCTCACCTTGGACGTCGTGGAGTGCGCAAAGTGCTGCGAGGGCACGCCATAGCGCGGTAGCAAAATATTCGGTGAGATCGGTGCGACCGCCATTTTTGAAAGCGAGAATACACCGAGCGCATTCGTACTCGTAACGAGAAGCGGCCATCACAGGTGGTAGGGCATACCGCAAGACTGGTTGATGAGTGTTGAGCAACGATTGCCGTACCAAGAAATCGCACCGGGCGCATAACCCACGGCTCCAGTCCATGCTAGTTCCAAAGCCAGCACAGCTTGCGCAGACTTTGGGCAGAAAAATATCTGCGGTTTGATACAGAGCGCCCACTATCTGATGCGCTATGAACGAAGGTGAAGCCATAAAGCTATTGTGCGGTTCGCTCTGTTTCTACCCGAAATATTTGTTCAACTGTGCACACAGAGTATTCGAGCTTTACCCGGAGTAGCTTGGATCTTGAATGGAAACATCGATACGTGACCATACCTGATCCACCAGCGAATAAACCGCTGAATCCTGCGCTTGCGCCACTGCGGTGTTAGCACCAGACGCGGCACTAATACCGCTCAGACCACTCAATTTACCTAAATCTGTGATCTCACCAGATAGGCTCACAATCTGTGATTCGCCAGAATCATAGTTAGCTACCAACAAACTGGCATCGCTGTACCACACCGCATGAGAAACCTTAATAGTGGATCCTAGGCGAATTGGCTTGAGCAACTTGGTGGGTTTGTTATCAGCATCGCGTTGCACACCGGCAATCCACACCGAGGATTGCCCATCGAGGGAGGCAACAATCAACGCTCTGGCGCCATCGCGAGAGATACGCAATGACGAAACTGTATAACCCTCTAGCCACGAGGCACTCACTTGCGCATCTTTAGTGCTCGCATTCTGCGCTACGGAGTACACCTGAATATTCGCGTCCTGGGATGAACTCCACAGCCACTGATACTGGTCAATCGAAGGTCTAGTGAAGTGATTATCGCGCATCACTACCTGAGATTTTTTGTTATTAATCCAGCTAATCTGCGATCGGTCTTCGTTACTCACCGCAAAGTTCTGGCGTTTATAACCCATGGCGGGAGCATACATTGCCGAATCTCCTTGGAAAATAACGGTGTCATTGTTTTCGTTAGAGATATCAGCTCGTACCACCACGTCATTATTCTTGAGGCCCACCAAAACGGTTTCTACGACGGCGTTAATTTGCGCTTCAACATAGTTTTCCAGATTGCCTGCATCAATCTTTTGGTTTTCTGCCGAGAGTTGAACCGACTGAATACCGTTGAGACGCTTGAGGGTTTGCGTCAGCTGCGTCAAAAAGCGTTTGGTTTGCAGCTGGGTGAGATCTTTGACGGACGTGCTGGTTTGAATATCCACCTGCGCCACCGTGTTATCTACAGGGACCGAGTTCTTACTCAATTGAGTATTTTCAGGAACCGCTGTAGCCACAGCACCTTCAAGATAAGGAGCAGGACCCAAAAAGAGTACGCGCACGAGCGAGGTCGCAATGGTGGACCGATCTGCGAACCAGCGGATATCAGGGACGGCGTACGTAAAAGTGGGATCGTAGAAATACAGGGTAAAGGGTATGAAGACCTTTTCAAAATCAGAGCGCTGCAGAATCGTTGCGCTGGGTGCCTTGGAAATTCTCCATTGCCCATTGACTTGTTTTAGCTCAAAATCAAAAGTGCGTTTAGTCGAGGATTCGTAAGAGGTCGCTTGCCCGCGCTCGTCAACAGCGGTGCTAACCTGCACCGACACCGTCCACTTTTGATTGCTTTGATTCTGCGTGACCCCAATATCTTGAGTGTAAACATAAGTGCCAGCATCAGGTTGCCACTCTTGCGCAAAGCCTTCGGTGAGATACTCTCGTGCTACCTCATAGTCATTAGCCGCCCCTACTCCCGCAGATAAGAAGCCGCGGACGATTTCTTCAGCGCTCGCGTTTTCCTGAGGACCTGTGGCAGTAGGCAAATTATTAGACGCCGAAGCGCTCTGCGCGGGATCTGCATAGTGGTTAACCGGGCCGTCGGTAGGAATGTTGCCACACCCAGCAAGAGTGAGTAATGACGATGAACCTAAGAACATCAGTTGCCTGCGAGAAAGATACCTAGAGTTCATCTGATACACCCTTCTGAGAATCTTTGCTAGAGGGGGTTGTTCCCAGTTCATGATCAAGCGATGCCACGTGAGCCGGCTCATCAGACACAGCCGACTTTTCGGGCTCACCGGTCAGCAACACAGGTGAACCGTTCATAGGCTTCGACTGCTCCATCGGTAATGTCATGCGGAAACAAGCGCCCTCACCCAATCTGCCCCAGGCTTCAAGAATGCCACCGTGCAAGCGCACGTCTTCAGCTGCAATGGAAAGGCCCAATCCGGTGCCGCCTAGGGTGCGTTTGCGGGAGGGATCCGCGCGCCAGAAACGGTCAAAAACATGCGAGACGTCCTCGGGTTTCATACCCACACCATGATCGCGCACCGCCAAGCCAACGGTATTTTGGCTAACGCCGATGTAAACATCGATGGGCTTGCCCTCGCTGTGTTCGACCGCGTTAAAGAACAAATTACGCAAAACTCGTTCAATGCGACGGTGATCCATCTCGACCATAATGACCTTGCGATCAGAGTGAACTTGCAACTCAGTATCAGTTCGCAGAAGATGCGGTTCAACTTCGAGCAACACAGTTTGCACGAGACTCATCAAATCAACCGGCGCTAAATCAAGAGTTGCCGAACCTGCGTCAAAACGCGAAATCTCTAACAGATCTGCAAGAAGGGAGTCGAAACGATCCACCTGGTTATAGAGCAACTCGGTAGGACGGCGGTACGCCGGTTCAAAGTCTTCGCGCGCGTTGTAAAGCATCTCAGCTGCCATGCGCACGGTGGTCAACGGGGTTCGCAACTCATGTGAAACGTCAGAGACAAAGCGCTGTTGCATCGTAGAGAGGGTTTCGAGTCGAGAAATCTGATTCTGCAAACCATCTGCCATGCGGTTGAACGAATGCCCCAAACGAGAGGTTTCATTAGCGCCACGAACCATTACTCGGCGATCCAAATCGCCTGCGGCAAGTTTTTCTGCGGTGATCGCGGTTGAAGCGATAGGACGGATCACGCTACGGGTCACAATCCACACGATGGAGAGCACCACGAGCAACAGAATAAAGAACGCAAGCAAGATGACCAGATTGATGTAACGCATCGTCTGATCTGAGCTGGAAAGATCATAGACCAGGTACAAACCGTAATTAGGGGTTTGGTGAATATGAATCGATGTGCCCACGAATAATACGGGGCGGGTCTTACCGTCTAAATCAACGCTGGAAGATTTCCAGTAAATTCCGCCGTCGTCATGACTCACAGAGTCTTTAAGTTCCTGTGGGACATCGTTGGCCGTCAACTCAGGATTTTGACTATGCGCCACAATCGAAGTATCACCTTCAGATCCACCTTGGGGTACCAAAATCCATTGCCGACTACTTTCGCTAGCATCGACTTCAAGCACCGTCATATACCGCAAAACATCGCGCTCAATCTCAGAGCTACCCGTTGCATCCGAACTATCTAAGAGAGACTGCACGTTGGTAAAGCCGCTCTTGGACTCTTCTAATGCTTGGTTCAAACGGCCGTCAAAAAGCGACGCCGCAATCTGGTGCGTCAAAAACGAGCCCACAAAAATGAACGCCACCAGCATCAACATTCCTGCCGCAGACACAGCTCGGAACTGCAAAGATTGCTTCCAAAGCTGGCGAGCAGTACGAATGGGGTGACGGCGCGCATCAATCCTATTAACCTCTTGGTTTTGGATAATAGGTAGAGGCTCAGTAAACGACACAGAAAATTCCTAGTGCTGAATCTTATCTGAGGCAGCTTTATAACCCACCCCGCGGACCGTCAAAACAATTTTAGGATTCTCGGGATCTTCTTCGATCTTGGAACGCAAACGCTGAATATGAACATTCACCAAGCGAGAATCTACCGAGCGCTCGTATCCCCACACATTATCTAACAGAGTCTCACGGGTCATGACCTGACCGGGTTGACGAGCGAGGTTAGCCAGCAAATCAAACTCAAGAGGAGTGAGCGCAATAGGAGCGCCGTCGCGAGAAACGGTGTGTCCGGCAAGGTCAATTTCGAGACCCCCAACACGTAGACCACCGTTGCTGTGATCTTCTCTAGGGCGCAGTCGCGCACGCACCCGAGCTAGCAATTCAGCGGGTTTAAACGGCTTAGCGATGTAATCATCAGCGCCAGCTTCAAGTCCTCGCACGACGTCTTCGGTATCGCTCTTAGCAGTGAGCATAATGATAGGCACATCAGATTCTTGACGAATCTGGGTGCATACCTCAATGCCGTTTATCCCCGGTAGCATCAGATCCAGCAGAATAAGATCGGGTTGATGAGTTGCGAACGCATCAGCGGCCCTATCACCGGCCTCGCAGATGACGGTCTCAAAACCTTCTTGAGCTAAAACGATGCCCACCATCTCTGCCAGGGCGTCATCATCATCAACTACGAGTATGGTTGCGTTCATTTCTCTCCTCATCAAAACGTGGTCTTTACCATCTTAGCGGGTTGTAAATTGTGGTGAAGAGCTCAAGGGCTTAGGAGTCTTGAGCGATTTCTGAGATTGCGCGGCTCATATCGGTGAGATAGGCAAGAAACTGGGTTGCGTATCCCGAACTGACGCGTTGCAATGAGGATGATTCGGTCAGGTTCAACGAAGCCAACGACGACGCCGGCAAACCCACGTTGCGCCAGGCGCGCCAGAGTTTTTGTGCAGCGTCGGCAACAGGAACGTAGCGTTGCGGATCAGCGGAACCCAGCCACGCCTCGGTACCCGATTCCACCACGCGGGCGACGTCTTCCCAATCATGGTCTGCAAATTCTGCGGTATTGATGGCAAGCGCATCAGCAGATGCGCTGATTTTAGGGTGATATTCACGCGCTAAATCACTGATAGCTATTTTCACGTTCAGTGCTGAAAGCTCCGATTGCAGCATTTCAAAAGACTCTTCAAGAACATGAGGTTCCACGGGCGCGAGAGTACGGAATTTGCTGGCAGTCAACAACTCGCCTTGCAATGCGGCTGCTGCCAGCGGCTCAGAGAATTGGCAGAAGAGTTGTTCCCCTGGAACCGCCTCTTGGATAAGTTCAATCCATGAGGAGATACCAGCGATCAGCGAATCTCGAATATCGCGCGTAGCTCCCCTATCAGAAATCGCACGCTCACCATTGGGTAAATAGAGTGAACTCGCCAGCGTAAGAGGCCCACAGAGCTGAATTTTGAAGCTGTGCCCTATGGAGCTTTCTTTACCCACGACATCGGCTACCGCATTAATGTCTGAAGAGAATAGAGACCGCGCGCGTTCGCTCTCCACCGCGCGTCCGCTTACGATGCGCCACCCAAACGACGCGCCATCGGCCTCAAGACCCTCTAAACAACTAATGGTGCGGGCTAGCCTAGTGGCTGCATAACCGCGTTCAGATAATTCCGCAAGATAGGGCAAATGCGGGGAGCCTAACTCCCCGCGAATACGGGTGCTGGCATCGAGAAAATCTGTACCAGACCACTCGCCAAGGCCGGTACATCGTACAAAATATTTTGGATCAAAAGTTATGGCCTGAGGTTGCTCAGCTAAACGCGCCATGGTGTGCGCATCTTTCTCTGCAAAACTATGCAACGTTTTGGTGCGAGTCACAAATCTCCTCAAACTCTTGTGTTATTGCTGAACTTCTTGAGCAATTTTTTCGTGGTGCTGAATGACCTCAGAAATAATGAAGTTTAAAAATGCCTCGGCAAATTCAGGATCAAGCTGAGCTGCAACTGCCAATGAACGCAAGCGCTTAATCTGTTGCTCTTCACGGGTAGGATCGCCGGCAGGGAGTTGATGCTCAGCTTTGAGGTGCCCCACCCGTTGGGTGGCGCGAAAACGCTCCGCCAAGATATGCACCAGCGCCGCATCTAAGTTATCAATACTTCGGCGAATATTTTGTAACTCATTCATGGCCAGCTCGTAATTTTCACTGTCACTGGTTCTAGGGCTTGCAAGGTGAGCTTCGGGAGTGTTTTCTTGAGAAGTCATGCTGAAAGTCTAAAGATTTTCAGCACAGAAAGCACCTAACCAAGTAGGTACGCACTGTGCTGAAAAGCTATTTTAGGCTGCGATGTCAGCACGATCGAGTGAGTACGCACGGTTAATGGTTGCCTGACCCAAAACGCGAGTGTCCTGATACATCACCAATGTCTGCCCCGGTGCCACGCCACGCAGACCTTCTTTCAAGCGCACCACAACTTCTAACCGAAGCGCGCCGTCCTGCTCAGCTTCGTCGTCAAGCACCCATTCCATATGAGCCGATGACAACACAGGATCAGCGTGCGCTCGCACCTGCGCCGTAATCTCAAACTCAGCGCTCTGTGCGCCCTCCTGGGGCTCGTGAGTCAAAAACTCTGTTACCTCGGCAATGGGCAAACCAGCCCAGGTGGGGCGGATGCTGCGAATCTCATCGATGGAGAGTAACTCACGAGAGCCCACGATGACCTCGTTTGTTTTTGGCTTGACCTCTAGTACAAAACGAGGCTTACCATCTGCTGCCGGACGCCCCAAAGCCAGGCCCTTGCGCTGGCCCACAGTGAAAGCTTGCGAGCCAGTGTGCTTGCCTAACACGTTGCCCTCGGTGTCTTTAATCGCGCCTGGGCGCAACTGAATATGATCGCCGAGCCAAGCGCGGGTATCTCCCTCGGGAATAAAGCAAATATCGTAAGAATCAGGTTTCTTAGCCACCGAAAAACCACGCTCGGCTGCCTCAGCACGCACCTCGTCTTTAGACGGCGTATCTGCCAACGGGAACCAAGCGTGCTTGAGTTGCTCATGAGTCAGCACACCCAAAACATAGGACTGATCCTTAGCCCAGGTAGCGGCACGGTGTAGTTCACGATTGCCCTGCTCATCAGAAATAACTTTGGCATAGTGACCCGTCACCACAGCATCGAAACCTAGCGCAACAGCCTTTTCCAGGAGAGCCGCAAACTTGATTTTCTCGTTGCAACGCATACAAGGATTCGGTGTTCGACCGTGCTCGTATTCAGAGATAAAGTCATCCACAACATCCTCTTTGAACCGCTCAGAAAAATCCCACACATAAAACGGGATACCGAGCTTATCGCACACACGACGAGCGTCCATAGAATCTTCGATAGTGCAACAACCACGGCTACCGGTACGCAGGGTTCCTGGCATACGAGAGAGCGCCAAGTGCACGCCCACTACCTCGTGCCCCGCATCAACAGCTCGGGCAGCAGCTACCGCAGAGTCCACGCCACCACTCATTGCAGCCAATATTTTCATCTTTTCCTCAGTACTTCTTCAAAGGTGAGCGTCGAAACTCAACTCAAATTTTTTTTCATTGCTAAAAACTTAGGTGTTCGGCTAATGCCAGAGTTGCGCGTTGGGAGTATGCGCCGCCAGTCCCGCTTGAGTTGCCTGCTTGAACGCGGCAGGTAAAGCCTCAATGAGACGGTCAATTTCTGCCTCGGTAGTGGAATGCCCAAGCGTAAACCTTTGCGCGCCACGCGCCGTCGTCTCATCCACACCCATTGCCAGAAGCACATGTGATGGGCGAGGCACCCCAGCATTACATGCAGAACCCGTGGAGGATTCAACCCCCGCCATATCCAAAAGAAACAACAAGGAATCCCCCTCACACCCTTCAAACGTGAAATGCGCGTTAGCAGGCAGTCTGTTCTGGGGACCGTTTTCCATAATCGATGCTTCATCCTCCGGCTCGGGTCCTCGCAACGTAGCCTGCGGAATTTCTGCCCGGACGGCGCGAATGAGTTTATTGCGCATCATGGCAAGACGGCGAGATTCGGCCTCAAGATTCTCGCTCCCCCACTGTGCTGCTACGCCAAAACCTGCGATGGCAGGGGCGTCGATGGTACCTGAGCGTACGGAACGTTCTTGACCGCCGCCGTGTTGTACCGGCGTCATGGCAGCAGCTCGGGTTGCGATGAGCGCACCGATACCCATTGGCCCGCCTATTTTATGGGCAGAAATTGCCATGGTACTCACCCCCGATGCCTTGAAATCAAGGGGAACAGCGCAAAACGCCTGCACAGCGTCGGTGTGCATGGGGATGCCAAATTCTTTGGCAATGGTGGCAATTTCTTCAATGGGCTGGATAGAGCCCACCTCGTTGTTTGCCCACATCACGGTAATCAGCGCCACCGATTCTGGGTCTTTTTCAATGAGTTCTCGCACTGAGTGAGGGTTCACCATACCCTGGCTGTCCACCGGGATCCACTCGAGCTGAGCCCCGTGGTGCTTTTCCAAAAACTCCGCAGCCTCTGACACTGCATGATGCTCAATCGCAGAAATCAAGATTCGCTGTACCGCGGGGTTTTGCTCCTGGCGCTTCCAAAACAGACCCTTGATTGCCAGATTATCTGCCTCGGTACCGCCGGATGTAAAAATAACTTCCGCCGCATCACAATTAATTGCCGCGGCAATTTGCTCACGCGCTACCTCAACTACAGACCGGGCACGGCGTCCTGCAGAATGGAGGGATGAGGGGTTGCCACCCTGGCGCATCTGCTGCGCAACAGCTTCAATCACCGATTCTAAAACATCGGTGGTTGCGGCATGATCAAGATAAACGCGGGAGATGCTCATGCAAAAATCCTTCACAGGGTGGGTAGGGTTAGCTTCCTCATCTTACGCGCAAAGCCCCCGAAAAGCCCATGAGTTAGTTCACGAATCACATAAACTCTCAAACCCTCGCCAAAGTGCTTCTACACTTAAGACGTGTTTAAGATACTTTTTTATACCCCCGAAATTCCGGGCAATACCGGCAACGCCATTCGTTTAGCGGCCATTACCGGTGCCGAACTGCATTTGGTGGAGCCGCTAGGCTTCAATTTTGAAGACAATAATCTACGCCGTGCAGGGCTGGATTATCACGATTTAGCAGTGGTCACAGTGCATAAAACCCTAGAGGACGCCTGGGCGGCTCTAACGCCAGCGCGCGTCTTTGCGTTCACCACCACGGCAACCGATAGCTATGCCGATATTGAGTATCAAGAGGGCGATGTGCTCATGTTTGGTCCCGAATCAGTGGGACTTCCCGCCGAGGTTCAGCAAGATGCGCACATTACTCAGCGCGTCAAAATTCCCATGGTAGCCGGACGGCGCTCGCTCAACTTGGCGAACTCGGCGTCCATCGCAGTCTATGAGGCATGGCGACAGCGCGGTTTTGCCGGTGGCTCACTCTAAGTTTTTCTTCTGGTTCCATGCTGAATCACCAACGGGATCGCTTCTGTGCAGAAGCGATCCCGCTCTTTGTCGCTCGCTGAATCTTTTAATTCATTAGTCGTTATGTGGCGGAGATGTGTAGTTGGTGTTTACTTGGCGTCGTCGGCGTTGCCGAGCGTCACCTGCATGTCTTTGGTTGAGCTACCGTGCTGTACTCGAACGGTCACGGTGCTATCTGCGGCTTGCGAGCGTACCGCCGCCGTCAATTCGGTGGCTTCTGAAATTTTCTTACCGTTAAACTCGGTAATGACGTCGCCTTCTTTAAGCCCTGCTTTGTCGGCTGCTCCGCCGTTGGTGACGTTCTTAATGACGGCGCCGTCGCCGAATTGCTCTGAAGAATCATCGTTACCAGGTGAAGTAGCTACGGACGCACCTAGGTAACCGTGGGTAGCTTTGCCGTTGTCAATGATTTCATGGGCGATGCGCTTGGCATCGTTAATGGGAATGGCAAAACCTACACCGATATTGCCGGTGGAATCGCTCGAGGAGGAGCCAGAACCGGCAGAGGCGATCGCAACGTTCACGCCAATGACCTCGCCCTTAGAGTTCACCAGTGCGCCGCCGGAGTTACCGGGGTTAACAGCTGCATCTGTTTGCAGAACGTTAATCGCGATGGTGGATTGGCTCGAGGCAGACTTACCTTCTTGACCAGGTAGTTGGAACTGGAAAGGTGAATCTTGGCTACTAAAGGGATCTGATTCTGATTGCTGTGAATCCTGTGAAGGTGCCTCTGATGAGGCGATTTCAATGGTTCGGGAGAGGGTTGAAATAATGCCGTCGGTAACGGTGTTCTGCAAACCCAGCGGTGCACCAATTGCCAGTACGGTATCTCCCACGTTGAGTTTGCCGGAATCACCTAGAGTTGCCGGGGTGATATTCATTCCCGAGGTATCAATCTTGATTACCGCGAGGTCGTTGGTGGGGTCAGTACCTACGATGGTTGCTTTTTTGACGGTGCCATCTGACATTTGCACTTCAATTTTGGCGTTGTTTGCTGCGCCGTCGAGGGTGACCACGTGGGTGTTGGTGAGGATGTGCCCCTCAGCATCCAAGATAATGCCAGAACCCGAACCCGAGGCTGAGCCGCTTGAGGCACCAATGGTGACGACCGAGGGGGTCGCTTTTTGCGCTGCGGCGGTAACTTCATTCACCGAGTCGGTGTTATTGACAATGGTGGTTCCAGCGTTGGAGGTGGTGACCGATGCTTTTTCATGATCTACCAGCATGGAGCTACCTGCCCCAACGCCGCCGCCTACAAGAGCTGCAATGAGCGCGGCTGAGAGGAGTACGCTGCTGGTGTGCTTTTTCTTGGGCTGCGTTGCTGTTTGCCCATACGCAGGGTACGGCGCGTTGTTCCATTGCTGGTGGTTCGCGTTAGTGTTATAACCGTATGCATTATTTTGGGCATAGCCCCCGTGAGCGGAACCTTGCTGGTACTGCCCCTGGTAGTTCTGTTGCGATGCAGTATTCAACGGCACCGTCTGATCAGCCTCTCGTTGGTGGGCAGCCCCCTGAGAAGAGCCGTACGCCGGTGAGCCTGAGGCTTGCGAGCCGTTGCCCTGCGAACCGGCAGTATTCTTATTGTCATCCCAGGGATATTGCGACATATCTTTGACCTTTCAACCAACATACAATTTTTGGTGGCACCGTCTGCGGTGCGCTAAACATTTGTATAACTATCTCGCGTGCGGCTGTGCCTAACTTGAGCTTCGTCTGGAAGTTAGCTGAAAAAAATGATACCCGGTCCTTGCTGTGCCTTGGGCGAACCCAAGATATTTGGGAAGACACCGGCCCCAGCGTTGCTTAGAATGGGGAGCAGAGTCACATCATCGCTGACTCAGTGTATTTAGGCTTCTGATTTGAAAGGTCACCATGAAACTTCACGCAGCAACCCGCATTGTGTTGACCACGTGCGCCACCGCAGCCATGGTGGCTACTAGCTCAGTAGCCTTTGCAGAAGCTCCTATGGATTTGGCGCCTCAGGTTCGCGTTGAAGACACCACGAAAACACTGGGTAATACCACTGAGCTGAAAAATGCTATTTCGAAGCTTTCGGACCAACATCAGGTTAACCTTTTTGTGGTGACCATCGATAAGTTTGAGGCCCCTTCTAATTCGGAGAGCTGGGCCAAGCAGTTTGCCTCGATGAACAATATGGGTTCTAACGACGTCTTGTTGGTGATTGCTACCGACGCTCGTCAAGCTTACTTTGTTGCCGGCGGTCAGAAGGTGCTTTCTTCTGACGAAACTAACAACATCTACCAGCAAGATATTTACCCTCACCTCAAAGATTCTGATTATGCTGCCGCCGCGTTAGGCGCAGCTAACGGTCTGGACACCACGCTAGCAGGTGGATCATCTAAGAGCTCTTCTAGCTCCCCCTCTTCATCCAGCGGTGGTGGAATTATGACGGGTGTCGGGATCGCCGGCGGTGTGGCTGCCGTTGCCGCTGGTGGTGCGTGGTTGATGAGCCGGCGTCGCCGTCAAGATTCAACGGGTGCCTCAAATAATGGTTATAACGGTCAAGTTCCGCAACGTCAGCAACAATTGGTGCCCATTCCCCAGCTACGCCAAGACGCGGGTCAATTGCTTGTGCAGGTTGATGACGCCGTAGCAAACTCTGAACAAGAAGTTGAGTTTGCCCGTCTGCAGTACGGTGAACGGGAAGTAGCGCCCTTTGTTAGCGCTATTACTGCGGCGAAAGAGCATATGCAACGCTCTTTCCAGTTGCAAAAACAGCTCGATGATGAAATTCCTGATACTGAGGCAGATCAGCGCGCCTGGTTGGGTGAGATTATTACACGTTGTAAAGAGGCGTCTGCGGAATTGGAACGTCAAAAACAAAACTTCACTGATTTACGCCAGCTTGAAATCAAAGCACCGGAGATTTTGGCTTCGCTGGAGCAAAGGTATCAGAAGTGTGAGCAGATGTTTTCCCCTGCCGAGCAGACTTTGGCGCGAGTTAAGTCGATGTATGCGTCCAGTGCTGTGGAGCCGTTCTCAACCAACATTAGTGAGTCCCGTTCCCGCCTTGGCTTTGCGCGTCAGAGTATGGACGCGGCGGTTTCTCACATGAGTTCGGATCGTTCTGCCGCTGTCCTAGAAATCCGCGCCGCCGAAGAAGCGGTGGGTCAAGCGCAGAAAATGCTGAACACCGTGATGAGCTCCGAAAACGATTTGGCGCAGGCTAAGCAGGCGCTCGACTCGGCTATTTTGGTGGCAGAAAAAGACGTGGCTCAGGCACGGGAGCTTTCAAAGTTTGGTAACACCGGTGAATTGGCGGGTGCCGCTGCCGGTGTCTCCGCGGTGATTGATCAGATCAAAGCTGAATCTGCCGCACCGCGCTCAGATCCGTTTGCGCTCACGCGCAAGCTCACCGAGGTTCGTGCTGATCTTGATCAGGCGCTCAAAAATGTGCGCCAAGTACAAGACCGCCAACGCTCAGCCAGCGACACGTTGCAACACACTTTGGTGTCAGCGCAAGCTCAGGTTTCATCGGCGTCTCAATATTTGTGGGCTCGCCGTGGTGGCGTCAATTCGCAGGCACGCACCACACTGCGCGAGGCTGAACGTCATTTGGCTGAGGCACAGCGACTGCAACGCACTGATCCGGAGGCAGCGCTTACTCACGCTAACTCGGCAATGAGCTTGGCATCTGATGCTCAAGCTATGGCTCAAAACGACGTCGACGCATTCAACCAGGGTGGCTTTGGCGGTTACGGAACCTCCGGTGGTCGCGATATGGGTTCAGCTATGCTCGGCGGCATTTTGCTCGGTTCCATTTTGAACAATGGTGGCGGCATCTTTGGCGGAGGTGGCTACGGTGGAGGATTCGGTGGCGGTGGAGACTTCGGCGGTG
>JAUMUA010000122.1 GCA_030530925.1 Rothia sp. (in: high G+C Gram-positive bacteria)
TCAACCTATTGGCGCCGTCACCAAGGGCCTCAAAGGAGAGCGCCTATCTGAGATGGGTGCTATGGCAGAATCGCGTGCCCAGGTTCGAGTATTTTCTGACGACGGCATGTGCGTCTGGGACCCCGCGCTTATGCGTCGCGCCCTCGAATACGTCAAGACGTTTGACGGCGTCGTTGCACAGCACGCGCAGGAACCGCGTCTTACTGAAAATGCCCAGATGAACGAGGGCGTTGTCTCAGCTGAACTTGGTTTGCAAGGTTGGCCAGCAGTTGCAGAGGAATCAATTATTGCCCGCGACGTTTTGTTGGCAGATCATGTTGGCTCTCGTTTGCACATTTGCCATCTCTCGACCAAGGGATCAGTTGAGATCATCCGATGGGCAAAACAGCGCGGTATTAACGTCACTGCCGAAGTTACCCCTCACCACTTGTTACTTACAGATGAGCTAGTGCGCACCTATGATCCCGTGTACAAGGTAAACCCACCCTTGCGTACCGAAGAGGACGTTATGGCTCTTCGCGAGGCAGTTGCCGATGGAACGATTGATATTATCGGCACAGATCACGCACCGCACCCCTTGGAAGCCAAGGATTGTGAATGGGCTTGTGCCGCAAACGGAATGACGGGGCTTGAGCAGGCGCTATCAATTGTTCAAAAAACGTTGGTGGATAACGGCCATATTTCTTGGGAAGACGTAGCAAGAATTATGAGTATCAAGCCTGCGGAAATTGGGTTGGCACATGATCAAGGGCGCCCGATTGAGGTAGGGGAGCCAGCAAACATCGTGTTGATTGATCCGCATACCACTCGTACTATCAAACCCGCCGAGCAAGCAACCAAGGGCAAAAACAACCCCTACAAGAACATGGAAGTTCCAGGTTCAGTAATGACCACGTTCTTTGCAGGACACCCCACTGTTCTTGACGGCAAGTTGGCGACCCCTCGCCACCATCGATAGGAAATATTGTGAGTCGACTCCTTCCAACGCTCATTTGCTTGATTGTTATTTTCATTGCCTTTGCCCTGATTCGTAGAGGTTGGGCAAGTAGAAAAAAGCGACAGGAAAGTTTTGGCGCTTTAGCTGAGGTTCCCGCACGATTTGACCAAGAAACTCCGGTAAAAGTCATCAATGGAACGTACGTGAGCACCACTGAATCTTCTGATTGGCTCAACCGCATTTCCACCGATACTTTGGGTTACAAAGCTTCGGCTCGTCTGCTCATCTATCCAGATGCTCTGATCATTGAGCGCACCGGTGAGAAAGATATTTTTCTTACCGCAGCTGAAATTCTTGCGGTAAAAACAGCCAACGGTGTTGCCGGAAAATTCGTTGAAAAAGATGGCCTGTTGCAAATTAGCTGGATGTTGGGGGAGCTGGCTGTTGATACCTCCTTCCGTACCCAGCATGCGCAGGAAAAAGATGAAGCCATCGCCCTGTTGCAACAGTTGAGCTCACGTTCGTCATAATTACTGCCTGCGTGCTCACAGCACGCACCCTTTGCAAACTTTCACCATGTAAGGACACAAAGAAACATGAAATCTGCACAGAGCAATTCCAAAGCCGTGCTGGTTCTAGAAGACGGAACCGTTTTTCGCGGCCAATCATATGGCGCTGAAG
>JAUMUA010000035.1 GCA_030530925.1 Rothia sp. (in: high G+C Gram-positive bacteria)
GCCTGGAGGATTCGCCTAGCGGCCTATGGCGCACGCCTGGAACGCGTGTTGGGTTCACGCCCTCGGGGGTTCAAATCCCCCATCCTCCGCCACTTAGAAACCCCTGTTTTACCTAGTCAGCTAGGTGAGGCAGGGGTTTTGTTTTACCCATTTGCGGTGGTTGCCGCGCGGCGCCGCATCCTGCCCCACATTTAGTTTCTCGCGCCGTACCTAGCCCTCGACGTCGTCGCGAAGCCGCGCCCCGCCCCGTCGTCGCAAAACCGCCGTCGCCAAGCAACCGTCCTAAGGCGGCAACTAGTTAAAACAAAAGTGGCAGCACTGCGCGAACGTAGTACTGCCACTTCTGTTATCTCTGTATCTGACAGAGATAGGGTCGATGCGCCGTCTAAATAAATAAACAACTTGACTCTTACAAGTCCACTATCAATATATAGGGGCGGGTAATTTATTCGGGGGAACTATCTAAGTGACACACCGAAAAAATAGCTGTCAATTCGGTGGGCACATCGTGTGCTCAGTCGGGATGGTTCTTTTTGTGCCTGTCCCCACACTGACCCACATTGGTAACTATTGTTGGGTTAAGCTTCCTTGTCAGCGAGAAATCGCGGTATCGTTTCTAGCGCTTCGGTTAATTATGAATTTTTAGCAACCTTCGCACGGTTAAAATAGCCACCTGAAAACTCACACATCCGAAACAGCTCACTCGCACAGCTTTAGGGGTATGAAACATTCCCTAGTGCAAAGGCCGAAGATCACCATGGACTTCGTCTCCCCGTATTTGTCCGGAACAACCCTAACCAGCTCAACCGGCTGGTTCTACGCGCGAAAGCTCTCAACAGCCCCAACTAAAGAGCTGGCGCAACAAATTGAAAAGATGGGCGCTTCTCAGTGGATTGAGAAGCAGCTAAACCCTGACTCCATCACCGAAAACTCTCAGTACGAGGCTGAGCGTCGTGCGCTCTTTCCCTCCACCTTTATCAAGGTGGGCGGCGGGAAAACTCGTGACAAAAATTTTTGGGACACCTATCAGCCCGGTTCTAAAAATCACCCCTACGATGTCAGCGTATATGTTTTGCAATCAGCGCTCCATAGACTGTGGGGTTCTAATAAGCATTTGCAAGGCACAATGGCACAGTTTTGGGCAGATATCCTCGCTGTAACCATTGAAAAAGCCCCCAACGGGTACCACGACTACGTGGCTCTCCTTTTTGAAGGCTCCTTGGGCAAGTACAAAGACTTGCTCTATAAAATAACCTGTTCTCAGAGCATGTCCCTGTTCTTAGATAACAACACCAACAACCGTTATGCCTTGAATGAGAACATGGGCCGCGAGCTCTTAGAGCTCCATAGCTGGGGAACCGAAAAGGGCTATACCCAACAGGACGTTATTAACGTTGCCAAACTGCTCACTGGGCTCGGTTCAAACACTAACCACGAGTACACCGAGGCGCGCCCTGACCTGCACTTCTTTGGTCCCTTCAAAGTTGCCGGAAAAACCTTTACCAACGGTGGTTCCACTGCAGCAGACATGTACCGCACGGTTCGTCAACTCACCGATTATCTGGCAACCGACCGCTATACCGGATTGCGCATTGCCCGCCGTCTCATTCAGTTCTTTGTAGGTCAGGACCAAAACTACGAGAAGCTAGCGCAAAGCTTGGCTACCACATACGTGTCAAACGATACCGATATCCGCCCCGTTTTGCGTCAGCTCTTTGCCTCCGCTGAATTTAAGAACTCAGGCGGGAAAACGATTCGCCGTCCGTGGGCAGTGCTCTGCTCGCTCATGGCATCAGGCAAACTGCAGATGAAAGGCACCCACAACCTCTCGAACACCGGAACTATTGATTCGGTTCTTTACAAGATGTTCATGACCCTCAAATCCAACTGTGGGCTACCCTTCGACGCACCGGCAACCAACGGTTATTCTCTTGATGCCAATGTGTGGATCAACTCCACCAACTACGGCATGCTCACCAAGTTCGGGCGCTATACGGACTACATCTCAACCTGGGACGGTGACGATCCCTCGTCGATGGCTCGCTGGGCGAACAAGATTGTATGGTCCAACAAAATTGGCATTACCTTGGGTAAAACCAAGGCGCAGGACGCCGCTAAGAAAACCTTTGAGTACCTCACCGGGTACGCCGCGAATAATACGCAATTAGTGAACGCCATTGCCGTGTATGCAGTGACTCGCAACGAAGTTCAGGCAGCGCAAATGGCGAACGCGGGCAACGAAGTCATTATGAACGAGGGCGAGGTATATCGCCTCGTTGAAGCAGTGCTAACTGCACCTCACCTATTGGTTGCCTAATTTTTTTGCCCTCATACCCCAAGCTAGCGTGCAGCTAGCTCAACAGTTGCCCCGCAGGCAACGTTTAAGGATTTTCCATGAAACCCCTCAACACACTGTTTCTCAAAGATGACTCCCTGCACCAAGTACATCACCACTCCGGTGATGACAGCCGCAACTTTTTAGTTGATATTGAAACCGGTGAAAACATTGGGTCGATTACCCGCGCAAATCAGATTGCGCTAGAGCGACTGCAGAAAAAAGAAGGACGTCGCGGGCTCAACCGCCGTACTTTGCTCACCGGTGCTGGTGCTGGCGTGCTCTCACTCAGCTCGATGATGCTAACTGAGTCAATCCACCCGCGTTACGCATACGCTGACACCCCGCTAGGAGACGGCACAGTGTTAGTTGTGGTGTACTTACGCGGTGGTGCCGATGGCCTTTCGCTGGTGACCCCATATAACGATAAGTATTACACCGCTAACCGTAAGACCACCCGCAAAACTCTGAGCATGAACGGGGCGTACAAGCTCAACGACACCTTCATGCTTGCGCCAGAAATGAAGGGTCTGAAAGAGGCATGGATTGCTGGTGATCTCTCCATCACCCACTCGGTGGGCATCGATAAGAATACGCGCTCGCATTTTTCCAACTACACCCAGGTGGATCGCTCAGCCCCTGTTCAGTACAAGACCGGCTGGCTTGCTCGTCTGCTAGATACCACTGCCGACAACCAATCACAGTTCCGCGCTTTCTCACATGCTTCTCGTGTGGCAGGTGCGTTCTTTGGTGCCGATAAGGATATTTTGGCAATCAACAGCTTTACTGATTTTAAACCTGCCTCAGTAATGAACGATAAGCAAACCATCAACGTGGTAGCTAATCGTATTGCCAAATCTGTGGGCGGTGCCTTGGGTAACACCGCTCAAGAGACTCTCAACGCTATGGGGCAGGTACAAAAGCTTGTGAATACCGGTTACACACCTGCCAATGGCGCGGTATACCCCCAGAGCGGTCTGGGCGCGAGCATGAAGGACGTTGCGCAGATTATTAAGGCGAATAAGGGGGTGCAGGTGGTTACCGTTGACCAGGGTGACTGGGATACCCACCGTGGCCAGCGCGACCGTGTCAATGTTTTGGCTAAAGAACTAGGCGATTCGCTCGGTGCATTCTACAAAGACATGGGCAAGTTGCGCATGCAAAAAATTGTGGTGATGACCGTTTCTGAATTTGGCCGCACCACCATTGAAAACGGTTCCCAAGGTACCGACCACGGCGCCGGTAACTTCTCGTTCATTCTCTCGGGTAAAGCAACCGGTAAAATCGCTGGCGGCTTGTGGAGCGGATTGAAGAACTCTGAAGACAAAGACAACGCCATTCACACCGACTACCGTTCGGTAGCGGCGGAGGTTATGAAGAAGGGGCTGGGCATTGACGACGCGCGCATCGCGCAGATCTTCCCCGCCTTCACCCCTAAGCCAGTAGGGGTGTTGGGTTAACACTTTGCAGTAAAGGGTAAGAGCCGGCGTCCTGAGAGGTTTCAGGACACCGGCCCTTTTCTTTTGTCTGCTCAGCGGGTGTATGTCAGCATGCTCATATCAAGGGGCGGTAGACTAAACTCCATGATTTTTAAGGCTGTGGGTGATTCGCGACCCTACCCCGAGCACCAGCTTTCACTCGCGCAATGGGGCAAAATCGCGCCAGAGCAAGTGCGTTTAGACCGGCTTATTACCACCCAAAAGAACCTCGATTTGGAGACTCTTTTAGAAGAAGATTCCACCTTTTATGGTGATCTTTTTCCGCACGTGGTGCGATTTCAGGGGCAGTTGTATTTAGAGGACGGCGTGCATCGCGCGCTTCGCACAGCCTTACAACGACGTGTCATTATGTACGCGCGGATTCTTGATTTAGATTCGTTGCACCCGGGTTTATTAAAGTAGCTAGGCTGCGAGGCTGAGCCGAACATCGCCCTCGCGCTCAAGGCGTACTGGCTTGCCGGTGTCGTCAAAACGAGCGCCTAACCCCATTTGAATAAAGCGAATGGTGGTTTTGATGCGGTGTTCTCGGGTGCTCGCATCGGGGGCTTCGTCGGTGCGATCGGCAGAAGATGCTAGGGAGCCGTGGATGAGTTGTGCCATTTCGCGAATATCGTTGCGTGGGATGTAGCCACCATTCATTGCTTCGCTGAGAATCTGAGAAAGTACACGCTGTAAATCTGCTACATGCTTGCCCAGCTTGGCATACGCGGTGGGGGAGAGCACCGAGCGCATGGCAGGCCCAGGTGGCATATGGCGCATCGAGAGCCGCTCGATTTCTAGGCGAATGTACACCGCGAGCTTTTCGATGGGATTGGTGGTTCCTTCTAGTCCGTGAGAGAGATCGCTCAAGAACTTATCGGTCTCGTCCATTGCATAGGCAACCAGGAGTTCGCCCATGTCAGCAAAATAGTTGTACACCGCAGTACGGCCAATTTCAGCGTTCTTAGCCACGTCAGTCATGGTGAGACCGGGTAAGCCGCGCGTATAGAGGAGTCGACCAAAAGAGTCGAGGATGGCGCGCTTAGTATTCTCGCGCTGGGCGGCGTTGGAAGCTGCTGAAATTCTAGGCATAATGACACTTTAGCGCACAGTGTCACCAGTTGCTGACGTAAATAGTTAATGTGTCAGTGAGTTTCCAGGAAATTCAACAACTCGCCACGCCCACCGCCTTAGAGCGTCACATATATTGAGCCTGCCCCCGCGCAGAGAGTTTAATGTGAACTATGACTAAAACACCTTTTGTACTCACCATTGCAGGCAACGAAGCAACCGGCGGCGCCGGGGCGCTTGCCGACGTCAAGACTTTTCAGGCGCTGGGCGTCTCTAGCTCGTTGGCACTGACCTGCATCGTAGCGTTTGACCCCAACAACACCTGGGATCACCGCTTCATGCCTGTTCCTGCCTCCATGATTCACGACCAGCTCGAAGCTGTGCACGCCGCCTACGATTTGGACGCCGTCAAAATCGGTATGCTCGGCACCCCCGAGACCATTGAAACCGTGGCAAAGTTCTTGAGCGAGCACAAGCCTAAGAACCTTGTTCTTGATCCCGTGTTGATTTGCAAGGGTCAGGAGCCCGGTGCTGCCCTCGATACCGATAACTCCCTCAAAGAGCACATTTTGCCGCTGGCAACTTTTATTACTCCTAACCACTTTGAGTCTCTTTCCCTCTCGGGCATGGAGAAAATCGAAACCACCGACGATCTGATTGAAGCTGCTAAGCGTATTCACGAGAAGTCGGGCGCGGCTGTGCTTGCTAAGGGTTCGATTCGCCTCGATGGCGAGAACGCAATTGACGTTTTTTACGATGGGCAGACCCTAGAAATTTTGGAAACCCCCAAACTTGCCGATGGCGTAGCGGTAGCCGGTGCCGGTTGCTCGCTGGCATCTGCCGTAGCGGCTGAGCTGGCTAAGGGTGCCACCCCGCTTGAAGCCGCTAAAGCGGCTAAAAAGTTTGTGACCGCAGGTATTGAAAACCGCGTGGAGTCAAACGCGCCGTTCGATTCTTTGCGCCAGATTAACCAGAAGTAATCAGGAGCCAGAAGTAATCTAGGCCATGCAGGGCTTTTATGCTTTGCCGCAAGCCAGCGTTCCCTCAAGGCGGGTGCTGGCTTGCGGTTTTTTAAAAACACACAGAAGACGTACGGTAAACTAATGAGCGCTCGGGTGGCAGGCGAGTGTATCTATTAACATCTCAGTAACGAAAGTTCTCCTATGTCAGATTCCACGCAACGCTCAGCCGCACGCAATACAGAACACGTCCCGGTCTACGCTCGCGCGTCGCGCACCTACTTTGATCTTTTGCTGGGTGCTTCGGCAATTATTTTGATTCTCTCGAACATTGGCGCAACCAAGGGTGTAGCTTTTGGTCCGATTTTGACCGACGGTGGTTTCTTTCTCTTTCCTCTGGCGTATGTGCTGGGCGATGTTATCTCAGAAATCTTTGGCTTTGCGAGAGCCCGAAAAGTCATTATTTTTAGCTTCTGCTCGGCAATTTTTGCCAGCATTGTTTTTTGGATTCTCATCAAGCTACCCGGTGCTGATTTTTATGAAAACCAAACGGCGCTTGAGACAGTGCTTGGCCCCGTTCCTCTGATTGTGGGTGGTTCGCTCATGGGTTACCTGGTGGGTCAGCTTTTGAACTCGTGGGTCATGGTGTCCATGAAAAAGCGCTTTGCGGGACGTTTTTTGGTGGGTCGTTTAGTGGGTTCAACCGTGATCGGTGAACTCGCAGATACTCTTATCTTTTGCACCGTTGCGGCACCTATTTTGGGTATCACCGCCTTTGCGGATTTTGCGAACTATGTGGTGATTGGCTACATCTATAAGTGCCTGGTGGAGTTTTTGCTCATGCCCATTACGGTACCGGTTATTGGGTGGTTCAAACGCCATGAGCCCACTTATCCACGCCACGACGCCGTCACAAACGCACACTAAAAACTGCGGGTGCGCCGTCCACGCAGTTGGCGTTGCGTGCCGATTGAGACGGCGGGTATTCTTTGCCTCGAGCGCACGCGAGTTGGTGTCAGGTGCAAGGTTGAGGGTAAAACGGTACAGTTGTATAAAATTTATAGTCAGTCCAGCGTGTGATGTGTAGCATATTCTCAATATCTCATCTGCTGTAGAAAGAAGTCTCTTATGAGCACACCTTCAACCACTGAGCAGGACGGTCACCTGACCCGCTCCCTCTCACATGGTCAAATGACCATGATTGCCCTCGGCCTTGCCGTGGGCACCGGTCTATTCTTGGGGTCCGGTGGTGCAATCGCCATCGCAGGCCCCGCCGTCATTGTTTCCTACGCCATCGGTTCACTCATCGCCGCCATCATTGGGGCGTGCGCGGGTGAAATGGCTGTTCGCTACCCGGTTCGCGGTGGCTTTGGCACCCTCGCCGGTAAATTCTTGGGTCCTTATGCTGGGTACATGACGCGCTGGGCATATTGGGCAACCACCGTTCCCCTTGCTGGTGCTGAACTGGTAGCAGTGGGTCAGTACATGACCTACTGGTGGCCACAGGTTCCGTTGTGGCTGTGGGTAGCTGTTTCAGCAGTCATTATTGTGGGCTTGAACCTTGCCAGCGTGAACTCCTTTGGCACTCTCGAATTTTTCCTCTCGTCCATCAAGGTTATTGCGGTGGTCGTGTTTATTCTCTTCGGTTTGATTCTGGTCTTCTTTGGATTACCTAGTGCCCCTGCGCCTGGTCTTGCGAACCTCACCAATGACGGCGGCTTCATGCCCAACGGTGTCTCATCCATTTGGCTCGCTCTTGCTGTGGTGATGTTCAGCTTCGGCGGTATCGAGTTGATCTCTGTATCGGCAGCAGAAGCTAAAGACCCTGTGCGTTCGGTACGTTCGGCAGCTAAAGCGATGATGTGGCGCCTCGCGTTCTTCTACGTGCTCTCACTCTTTGTAGTTGTTGCGCTGATTCCTTGGCGCGACGCCTCTGCAATGCAGGGTGAAGTTGAGACCTCACCGTTCGTTATGGTGTTCTCGCAAATGCACATTCCGTTCATTGCTGGTATCACCAACTTTGTGGTTCTGATTGCAGCTCTCTCTGGCGCTAACGCTGCCTTGTATGCAGCAACCCGCCAGCTTCACGCGCTGGGCCACGAACGTATGGCACCTCGCTTCTTCGCTAAGACCAACGCACGCGGTGTTCCCGCGCGCGCACTCGCGCTCTCAACCTTGGGTGCTGTGGTAGCTGTGGCTCTAGCAATCTCTGGTGTTGGTGGCATCTTCACCTACATGATGGCGCTGGTTACCGTGTGCGTATTGGTAGTTTGGTGCATGATTCTCTTCTCATACATTGCTTTCAAGCGCGTAGCTGGCAACAGTTCTCCCTTCTTGGTAGCTGGTGGTTCAGCTACTGCAGTCGTGGGAATCGTGGGCGTGGTCGCTACTTTTGTGGCAATGTTCTTTGCGGGCAACATGCTCGTTTCGGTGCTGGTGGGTCTAGGCTTCTTCGCCTTCATCACCATCGTGTACTTTGCCGGCGTTCGCAATCAGATTTCAACGAGCGACGATGCATTCCACGAGGCAGACGCCATCACCTCACAACAGCCCATTATCAAAAGCTAAGAAACTTTTGAGAGGGCTGTGACCCCTGCGATACACTCAACAGTAGATTTCGCAACCAGCGGCGGCAGATTCGTTGTAGAAACAGCGAGGATGCCGCCGCTGAACAATTTAATCGCTTCAATGTTCAGGGTAGGGTACATGACCTCCAAAACTCCTTCGCCGGTAGCCGAAGAATCTCATTCGCTCCACCGCTCGCTCACACATGGGCAGATGACCATGATTGTGCTCGGCTCAGCGCTGGGCACGGGATTATTCCTTGGCTCTGGTGCCGCTATCAAAATCGCTGGACCGGCAGTTATTCTCTCGTACGCCATTGGCTCGCTACTCGCTGCCGTCATTGGTGGGGTTTCGGGCGAGATGGCGGTGCATTCGCCGGTGCGTGGTGGCTTTGGTGCTATCGCAGCTAAGTACCTTGGACCCTTTGCTGGGTTTATGACCCGCTGGGCGTATTGGACGTGCACCATGGTCATTACCGGCATTGAGTTGGTGGCTGTGGGTTCTTACCTCAAGTTCTGGTGGCCGCAGTTGCCTCTTTGGGTGGGCATCGCCGTCTTTGGCGCGGTCATTATTCTGCTCAACGTGCGTAGCGTGCGCTACTTTGGCGCTATGGAATTTGCGCTCTCCTCGGTGAAAGTCATTGCGCTGACGGCGTTTATTCTGGTGGGTCTGTGCTTGATCTTCTTTGGACTGCCCTCTCACGCCGCTACTGGTGTTTCAAACCTCACTACTGACGGCGGTTTTATGCCTCACGGGTTTAGCTCAGTATGGCTTTCGATGGCCGTGGTGATGTTCAGCTTTGGTGGTATCGAGATGATTTCAATTTCGGCAGCAGAAGCTAAGAATCCTGCTCGTTCGGTGCGCACCGCTGCTAAGGCAATGATGTGGCGTTTAGCTACGTTCTATGTGTTAGCAATGTTTGTGGTGGTGGCTATTATTCCTTGGGGAAGGGCGGCGCAGCTGGATGGCTCCGTTGAGACTTCACCCTTTGTTGAGGTGTTCTCGCAACTGGGTATTCCGGCAATTGCCACGATTACAAATGTGGTGGTTTTGGTAGCTGCACTTTCGGCAGCTAACGCTAATCTTTACGCGGGCACTCGCCTGATGCACTCGTTAGCATCTGATGCCATGGCTCCTACTGCTTTGGCTAAGGTGAGTTCCGCAGGTATTCCAGCGCGAGCCATGTGGGTTTCTACTTTGGGCGTGGTGCTCGCTATTGCGCTCGCCGTCTTCAAGCCCGGTTCGGCATTTGGCATGATGATGACTCTTACCATGGTCAGTGCTCTTACTGTGTGGGTTTTGATCTTGTTGGCGTACATGGCGTTCAAGCGCGTAGAAGGTAACTCTTCGGCGTTTCGCTTGTGGGGTGGTCGCCTCACTGCCGCTGTGGGTATTTTGGTGCTCTTAGCTATTTGGGCGGCGCTCTTTGCTGCTGAGGGTAATGCCGGCCCTGCAATTGTGGGTGTGGTGTACTTTATGGTGCTGACCATGGTGTACTTTGCTACCGTGCGTAAAACCCATGTGCCCGATGACGCCATTTTTGCTGAGGCGCGTCAGGCAAGTTCGCAGGGGATTGAGTCTGTAGATAGAAATTCTCGGAAATAATCTCACAGCACAGTTGAAAATGAGAAACATTCTCATATAAGCTTATGGGTAACAAGGGATTCTTTTTCTTGTGCATTTTATGTCTGTGATTCGCAAAAGCCCCGACGCTTGACGCCGGGGTTTTTGTGTTCTCGTTAGCTTCATGAGTGGGTAGTAAACTCAACACATGGCAGAAAACGTATTTGAGGTAGAAATCCCGCTGCGTTGGGGCGACATGGATGCTTATGGACACGTCAACAACGTCACCGTTTTGCAGGTTCTTGAAGAGGCACGCGTGGCAGTGCTGGGCACACCGCCGTCGTCGGGAGAACCCGTGGCGCAAACTCCTGCGCCACTCTTGCCGCTTTTTGCCGAAATCCCTCCTGGAATCCAGGCTCTCGTTGCCGAAAATCACGTCAAATATCACTCACCCATTCCCTACCGCGGTCTTAAAGTAAAAGTAGAGGTGCGCATTACGGCAATGACTCCGGCGTCGTTCACCGTAAGCTACCGCCTGTTTGATACCGCTACACAAACGCTGTGCGTAAGTGCCCAAACTGTTCTCGCATTTTTCAACGCAGAATCGGGCACACTTACTCGGCTGAGTAAACAGCAGCGAACCACTATTGCCAATTATCTTTCGGAGTAAAAGTAAGGTCAGGGAGCGAACCTCGCCGTTGTTAGAGAATCCACAGTTTAAAAAATTTATACAATTGCCGCCGTCGGTGCCTCACCGTGACACCATTCCAGCTATTCGCGTAGCGTTGAGTGTGGCTATTCCGCTACTGATCTTGCTAGCCCTAGGCGAACCCAAGCTCACTATTTTTACGGCATTTGGCGCCTTCACCTCAGTGTATGGGCGCAATCAACCGCTGGTTTCACGCATGGTGCAAATGGTGGTTTCGGGTGTGCTGATGACGCTGTGTGTAACCGCCGGTGTGGCGCTTTCCTATCATCACGTTGAGGGCACCGCGCTCGTGGTCTGGACCTCGATTATTGCTGCATTCTGCGCCTATGTCGCTATGAACCTCAACCTCAAACCGTCTGGCCCGTTGTTTTATATTTTTGCCTCAGCAGCTATTGCCTCGGTGCCGTATTCAGGGTTTGCGGGACGCGATATTTTCTTGACGGCGGCGTCGGCAACTTTTTCAATCTTTTTAGGGTGGGCGCTGGGGCAGTTTATGGGCGAGGGGCGCGGTGTCACGCCCATCTTGCGCCCTGACATGAGTCAACGCCACATGCTCATCCAAACCCTCACCAATGTGATCACCACCATCGCCGCCGGCATTGCCGGCAACCTTTTGGGGCTCACCCACGCCTACTGGGCAATGGTTGCTGCTGCCGCTGTGCTTGCCGCTCCTACGACGTCGGCGCGAGTGGTACGCGGGGCGCACCGCATGGTGGGCACCATCTTGGGTGTGGTGGTTACCGCGTTTTTTATCTCGATGAACCCCGACCCCTGGCACATTGCGGTGCTGGTGGTGATAGCACAGTTCGTGACCGAACTCTTTGTAATGCGCAACTACGGAATCGCGGCAATATTTGTGACCCCGCTGGCTCTCTTTATGGTGCATTTGGCACACCCTTTTACCAGTTACGAATTGCTGACCACCCGCATGTTTGAAACTATTTTGGGCGCCATTATTGGCATGATTGGTGCTTTTGTCTCCCCGGGACCGGAGCATATGGGCAAAGATACCGTGGCAATTCCGGTGGTACGAGCGGCTCGGCACTACCGCCGTAAATAATTTTACAAATTTTTAATATGAGCGTTTCCGCTCGTGAGAGCCCACTTTTGTGATACTAAGTGGACGGTTTGGGGGATATAACAGGCGGAAGTGGAGCTACTCCAGCACTACCTGGAAATTTTAGAATGATATGCCAGCTAGTGGATTTCTCACACCGCTAGTGCGCTCTCACTCTCCACACACGTACCGAAAGCGATGGATCGATCAATGGTAGCACCTTCGCCTATCAAAGTTAGCTTGGGCAAATTTATTGCCCTCGCCGCACCCGATTTGGCAACTGCAATACCTTTTCATCCCGTCAACCGCCAGGCCAACGCACAAGAGCTGGTAGCCACTCGCCGTAGTAATATTGCGGTTTCCCTCCCGCGAACGAGCGCTGAACAGCAAAGCGTTTTCACCCACGACTCTATTTCTCTAAATTTCCCTCAGCCCAACACCGGGATGCAGATAAAACCTGCCACTGAACCGCCTAGATTCTTAGGAACCCGCCCCGCACATGGTCCTATAGGAACAGATGACACCCCCACCGAACCCCTCCAAACTGTCATGGTCGATCAAAGGGGTACGCGACGTCGCGGACGACATTGGGCTACCTCAGCTGACGATTCAGCCAGAAATAGCTTTGTGAACGAAGTGCTCGCGCCTGCCTCGCGTGCGCGCCACCTTGCTCCTGAGATTGACGCAGAAACTGCTCCTCCCTCACGAGCACGCCATTTGGCAACGGTTTCCTTCTAGAGAGTGCATTCAATGGTGAATACAAGCTCGGCGGGGATTTCTTAGAACTTGAACACGGGAACGTTTGCGGCGGCCATCAGAAACCATTCGGGAGATGAAACAGCGCATGGAAAAAGTGCACATTTGCAAGTAATCGTGCAAACGTTAGCATGTATTTCGGCTCGAAATGCGTACTTGTTCAGTGAATCTCTAGCTCTGTGGTTTCAGTGCCTTCTCTAGCGCGTGAAACGACTCCTGCCATGCGGCACCTGCCTGCTCATGGACCGATTGCGGTAGCGGACCCTGCTCCACCACCACGTTGGTACCCTGTCCAACGCCATCCTCTGTAATCACAGTGCCGGGAGTAAAACGCACGCGCCAACCAATTTGCTGATCCGTGGGCTGACCGGTAGGACCAGCGATTGCCTCGGTAAACTCCAATAGGCCATCGGTGATGGACTCAAACCGCAAATACATGGGCGCTACTACCTGCGGGCCTGACTCGTGCTGCATGACCAGCTGAATACGTCCACCGATCTTGGGCTCAAAAATAAAGTGCTCCTCTTGAATGCTCCAGCCAGCGGGGGCATACCATTGTTTGAAGAGGTCACTCGAAGTAAAAGCGGCAAGCACCTCATGAGGGGAAACCGCAAAATCATGCTTGACGGTCAACAACTCGTGCTGGGCAACATTGTCGAGGGGGAAATCTGCCATAAGAAAACCTTTCGAATCGGAAAGAGAATTATTCTATTACTTCGCCGAGCCCGCCGCAGCTTCAGCTTCTGCCGCCCGCCGTGCCTCTGCCGCTAGCTTAGCCTTAGCGTTGGCTTCTTTACGCGCGGCCGCTGCGGCGATGCGCTCAGTCTCTTTGGCTTGACGGCGTGCGAAAGCTTCTTCTTGTGCTTTTTGCTGGGCAACCTTCTTGGCGTAGTACTTGCCCACAAATTCGTCGCGGTACTCAAAGTAGTTACCGTTCTCGATAGCAATGCGGGCGTCGTCTACCATTTTCACGATGAATCGTTCGTTGTGGATTGAGGCGAGAGTTGCTGAAAGGCGTTCGTCTGCTTTGAACAGGTGGTGGATGTATGCGCGGGTATAGTTGGCGCAGGTGTAGCAATCGCAACCTTCAAAGATGGGGCTGAAGTCGACTTTGAAGCGGGCATTGGTGAGGTTGAAGCGGCCATCGGGGGTGTACACGGCGGCGTTGCGCGCCACGCGGGTGGGAGAGACACAGTCGAAGGTGTCGACCCCATTTTCGATGCCTACAAAAATATCGTCTGGTTCTGAGATGCCCAGCAGGTGGCGGGGCTTGTTTTCAGGGAGTTCTTCGTTGCACCAACGCACGATAGTGCCTAGGTTCTCTTTCTCAAGTGCACCACCTAAACCAAAGCCGTCTAAGGGCATGGACCCTAGATCACGGCAGGCTTTGCGACGCAGATCCTCGTATTGTGCGCCCTGAATAACGCCAAAAAGTGCTTGATAGGGTTTGCCAACACGTTCTGTGGTCAAGCGCTGGTGCTCTGCAATACAGCGTAACGCCCACAAACGGGTACGCTCGAGTGCTTCTTCTTGGTAGGAGCGGGAGTTGTATAAAGTGGTGAGCTCGTCGAAGGCGAACATGACGTCGGCGCCGATTTGGTGTTGAACCTGCATGGATACTTCGGGGGTGAAGCGGTGCATGTCGCCGTTGATATGCGATTTGAAGAATACACCGTCGTCATCCACGTGTGCCATGCGTTCTTTACCGGTGGCAACATCGTCATCACCTAACGGGCGTCCGTCAGCGCCTACGGTGTTTGCTACTGTGCCCATGTCAATTACTTTTTTGAAGCCAGAACCCAGGCTCATTACCTGGAAGCCGCCTGAGTCGGTAAAGGTGGGGCCGTCCCAGTTCATGAACTTGCCTAGACCGCCGGCGGCGTCGAGCACCTCGGGACCGGGTTGCAAATAAAGGTGGTAAGCGTTGGCTAGTAGTGCCTGCGAACCTAGTTCTTTCATGGCCTCTGGCAGAACTGCTTTAACCGTGGCTTTGGTACCCACTGGGGTGAAGGCGGGGGTTTGAATGTCGCCGTGCGGTGTATGAATGACACCGGTACGGCCGCAGAACTCACCGCCATTAGTTTTGATTCGGGTAGCCGGAATATCAGCGGTATCGGCTAGTCGATTGCCGAGTTCGAAAGAGAACGTGGGGTCAGAGAATTCAGTATTGAGCACCCGCCTATTCTACAAGGGCATAGTCCGAGAGGCAGAGGATCTTGGCATGCGCTGTTACTCTAAGTTCAGAGACTTTCATCTATTTTAGGAACCATGAGCGTAACAAGCCTGACTCCACTGCAACGGCAATCCGTGCTAAAAACCCTCAAAACTCCGCGGCTTCTTACGATAGAGGTACTTGCCGGTTTGGTGACGGCGCTCGCGCTAATCCCCGAAGCGCTGGCATTTGCCGTGGTGGCTGGTGTGGACCCACGCATTGGGCTCTTTGCCTCGGTCACCATGGCCATGACGATCGCTATTATGGGCGGGCGGCCCGCTATGGTTTCTGGTGCGGCAGGTTCAACAGCATTGGTGATTGCACCCCTGACGGCGAGCCACGGCGTGCCCTATTTGGTGGCGGGTATTTTGCTGGCGGGTGTGTTGCAAATTCTGCTGGCGGTTGTGGGCGTTGCCAAGCTGATGCGGTTTATTCCGCGGCAGGTGATGGTGGGGTTTGTGAATGCGTTGGCGATTCTGATTTTTTCGTCTCAGTTACCCCAGCTTGTGGGAGTTCCGTGGTTGGTGTACCCGCTGGTGGTAGTGGGAATGGTGTTAGTTTTTGGGCTACCTAAAATCAGCGAGTCGATTCCTGCCCCGCTCATCACGATTGCAGTGCTTACCGCGTTCACTATCTTTGCTGGGGTCAAGGTGCCAACGGTGGGGGATTTTGGCGCGTTGCCCGACTCTTTGCCGCACCTCACCGCGTTGGCAGTGCCGCTCACCCTAGACACGCTCACCACCGTCTTTCCCTTTTCGCTGGCGGTAGCGTTCGTCGGTTTGGTGGAATCGCTCATGACCGCCAAATTGGTCGATGACATTTCAGATACCCACTCCAACAAAACGCGCGAATCGTGGGGGCAAGGAGTAGCCAACATCGTCACCGCTTTGTTCGGCGGTATGGGTGGTTGCGCCATGATTGGGCAAACCATGATCAACGTTAAAACCGGACGAGCGCGCACCCGCATTTCCACTTTCTGCGCCGGATTATTCGTTTTGATTCTCTCGGTCGCCTTCGGCGAGATTGTAGGGCGCATTCCTATGGCTGCGCTGGTGGCGGTCATGATTCTGGTGGCATTTAGCACTTTTGACTGGCATTCGGTGACGCCGCGAACCTGGCGGAACACGCCAAAGTCAGAGACCGCCGTCATGGTGCTCACCGTGCTGGTGACGGTCTTCACGCACAACCTCGCGCTGGGAGTGGGCGTAGGTATTTTGCTCTCACTGATTATGTTCGCCCGCAAGGTTGCCCACGTGGTGCAGGTTGAGCGAGTACTCAGCGCAGACGAACAGAGCGTGAGCTATAAAATTTCTGGCCCGCTCTTCTTTGCATCCTCCAACGATCTGTACTTTCAGTTCTCGTACGCTGAGGACCCGAAGAACGTAGAAATTGATATGAGCGAATCGCACGTGTGGGACGCTTCGAGTGTTTCAGCACTCGATTCGATTGGCGCAAAATACGAGAGTCTGGGAAAAACGCTCACCATCGGTGGACTCAATGAGGCAAGCTACGCCTTAAACCAAAAAGTCAGCGAGCGCTAAACACTCGCTGACTTTTACCCGCCCAGAACAGTTAGATGGTTGTTGCCAGTACGCGTGCGGCAGCTTCTTGCATCATCCACCCCTGCAACTGAGTCGAAAGATCTACCGGCACGCCTGCGCCAAGAGTCTCCGATGCATGGCGTTGCACATCGGTGCTAAAAAGCACTACTGCTTCCCCGCGAATCTCATTGACATTGACTCCTGCTTGGTTGAGCTTTAAATCGGGGTCGAACTCGCGGCGTCCTTCCCACATAATTTCAGCGGTTTGAACCACCAGGTTGGACGCGCGCTCGCGCAGTGGTGCAGGTACGGTTTCGGCAAGTGCCACCTGAGCTAAGTATCGCACCAGAATACCGGTGAACAGACCGGCGTCACCGGTTCCGTGCGTGGTAAGAATCTGTACGTGCTCGGCGTGTGAAACTTCAAATTCAGCGGTGAAGTTCTGTTCAATGCCATCAAGAATATGCTCAATTTTTTCGATCGCATCGAAGGCTAGAGCGCCACCGGCTTCGGTCACCTCAAGTAGCGCCGAGAGCACCGGGCCCTGGTTATAGGTATAGATTCCTTCTTCAAAGACCTCGTCTTCACCGTTTTTCTTAACGCCGTCAATATAGGCGCGGCGTTCATTGTGCCAGAGCTTGCCCTCGAGCCAGTTCAGCAAGGACGCCGCTGATTCTGCATTGTTGCTACGGGCAAAAGCGAGCGCCGCAGGAGCTGTGGCGGGGGTGTTCTTAAAGTTTTTGTGGGTGGACCAGAACATACCGCCGCCCCAGTCGTTGGTGTTGCCTTTTGCAAGGGCGGCAAAGAGCGCGGATCCTGCGTCCTGCGCCGGCGGCCGTTAAGAACCTCAGAAAGCGCGTTGAGACGCCCTGCCGCAAGCGCCAGCCACGCCATGTCATCATAGTACGAATTAGTCCATACGTTGAAGTTGCGGGTGTGAATACCGCGCAAAATCTTCTGGGCAGTTTCAAACCATTCAGTGGCTTTCGTTGAATCTAGGTGGCGGTGCGCGCGCAATGAGGCATCAATGGCGCAATCTAAAAAGTGTGCCTGCCACCAGTAGTGCCACTGAGTAAATCGAGCAGATAGAGTGCGGCTTTCTGGGGCTTGCACAACACCGAGCAGTGTATTTGGAACACCAAAAGCTCGTTTGCCAAAGAGTCGAACCACGGAGCGAGCCGCAAGTTCTGCTCGTTCACTCACTGCTACTGCATGTTCCGCTTGCAACTTGCGAATTTCTTCTGCTGATGCGGTGGTGCGCAATGCTCGTCGCGTGGGTTCCGTGCTCATATCATCCTCTAGAAAGTTGTTCAGTTAATGAGATTCTATCGCAGGCTTATGAGCGGCAAAAGGTGAATATGTGAGGTGTCTTTGGCTGTGAATAGTGAGGTTTTCACCGGTGAATGGGTGAGTAAATTCCAATGTTTTGGCTAGTAACTGCAGAGGAAGAGCGGGTTCATCGGGGTGGCTATTAATGAGTCGTGGGTACATGACGTCACCCAGAATAGGGGCCCCCAGCAGTTGCATATGAGCGCGTAGCTGATGGGTTTTTCCGGTGAGCGGGGTGAGGTGATATAAACCTAATTCTTCACCCGGGGCTGGGAAAGTAAGCTCTGGGTTAGTAGGGTTTGCCGGTGTACGAGAACCAGGATCTACCCCAAATTTTTGCGTCAGCGCGATTCGAGAGATTGCATTGGCAACTTGAGTGGGGCGCACCTCTGGTGAAGGCGGGTCTTGAATCACCTTTAACACCCCGCGTTCTTTGACGATATGACTTCGCACCAACTGCGCATCACCCTCTTCCATCGCAGGTGCTACCGGTGCAATCGCCTCGTAAGTTTTCTGCGTGTTGCGTTCTTGAAAAAGCATTTGCAACGGACCGCGTGCGACCGGGATCTTCGCAAAAAGTAGGACGCCTGCGGTGGGTCGGTCGAGCCTATGCGCAGGTGAGAGTTCGGGGTTCTGCATGACAACTCGCAGTATGGTCAGCGCCGTATGCGCCACGTACATCCCGCGTGGAGTGGTGGGTAAATAGTGCGGTTTATCTACTGCTAGGAGCCATTCGTCCTCAAACAGCACAGGTAAATCTGTGGGCACGGGGGGCTCGGGCTCAAGTTCTCTGAAATACCAGATACTCAGCCCCGGTACAAAGGGGGCGCTCTTGGTGAGCGGAGTGCCGCCGTCATCCACAATTTCTTGCTCAGCAAATCTCTGAGCAATGACGCCCGGGGCGTGCGGATAAAACCGCGCAGTAAGGTATTCGCCTACGGTGGGTTCTGTGGGGTCTGCGCAGTGTGCCAACAATTCAGCGGGGAATTCTGCGGGGAGTCTCAAACGCACTGGGTCGATTCCGTTGCGCTGGGAAAGCGGTTTGTTTACCGTGCGGTGTCGTCTGGGAGTCATGCGCCCATTTTACGGTTCTTGTTCCGCTTAGTTATAAAGCACTTGGCAGGTGGGGCAACGGTAGCTGAGGCGCGAAATGTCTTCTTCACGTTCAATTACGTGCGGGGTAGCGCCAAAACGGTTGGCGTTCACACCCTGATCGCTGAGATCTTCTTTAATCACCGGC
>JAUMUA010000036.1:0-8207 GCA_030530925.1 Rothia sp. (in: high G+C Gram-positive bacteria)
CCAGCAATTCTAAGAGCTGCTGCACATCCGCCAAATGTAATCCCACAGTCGGTTCATCGAGTACAAAAATTCCGCCGGCATCGCTCATCTGCGTTACCAATTTGAGGCGCTGACGCTCGCCGCCAGAGAGGGTAGAAAGCTGCTGACCTAAGCTGATGTAACCTAGCCCCACTTCGTTCATGCGAGTGAGAATTTTAGCGACGGCGGGAATTTTAGTATCTGCGGCGGTAAAGAATTCCAGCGCTTGCTCTGCGGACATTTCGAGAACCTCAGAGATATTTTTGCCACCGAATTTTAGTTCGAGCACTTCGCTACTGAAGCGCTTACCTTCACACATTTCACACGGGAGAGAGGCTTTAGCCATGACGCCAATTTCAACGTCGATGGTGCCGGTGCCTTTACAATCGGGGCACGCGCCCTCTGAATTCGATGAGAAGAGCGCCGGTTTAACGCCGTGAGATTTGGCGAATACTTTACGAATCGCGTCCATCATACCCGTGTAGGTGGCAGGGTTTGATCGGCGGGAGCCGCGAATGAGGGACTGGTCAATAGCAATAACCTCTTGCCCCTCAATGTTGGCACCAACTAGGTTGCCGTGAATTAGCGAGGATTTACCAGAACCTGCCACACCGGTGACGACGGTGAGCACTCCCAGCGGGATGTCGAGGTCCACGTTGTGCAGGTTGTTTTGATTCGCCCCGCGAATGGAATACGAGCTGGAGACTTTGCGCGGCTCATCTTTGAGATGTGTTTTGAAGTTCAAGTGATCCCCGGTGAGGGTGCCACAGTGTTTGAGATCGGCAAAGCTACCTTCGAACACGATTTCCCCGCCCAAAGAACCGGCTTTAGGTCCCACGTCGATGACGTGATCGGCAAGGGCAATGGTTTCGGGTTTGTGCTCGACCACCAAGATCGTGTTGCCTTTATCCCGCAGAGAAAGCAACAAGCTGTTCATTTGCTTCAAATCGTGTGGGTGCAACCCAATGCTGGGTTCATCAAAAATGTAGGTGACATCCGTCAGCGCAGAACCCAGGTGACGAATCATCTTAGCTCGCTGCGCTTCACCACCTGAGAGCGTGGCTGCTGAGCGATCGAGGGAAATGTAACCCAAACCAATCTGCACAAAAGCGTCGAGGGTCTCTTGAATCGAATTAATGAGCGGTTGTATCTGCGGTGCGTTGAGCTGGCGGAGCCACTGCGCGGCGTCGGTTACCTGCATGGCAGTAATATCGGCAATACTTTTACCCTCGATAGTGGAGTTCAACGCCTGTTCATTAAGGCGGGTTCCATCACAGTCTGGGCAAGTTTTGAACGTAATGGCACGATCCACAAATTCCTGCACATTCTTTTGCATGGACTCTTTTTCTTTAGCCAACAACGACTTCTCAATGCGCGGCACCAAACCCTCGTAAGTCATGTTAATACCCGCAATTTTCCTGCGGGTAGGTTCTTTATAAAGAAAATCTTGACGCTGTTCAGCGGTGAAATTCTTAATGGGCTGGTCTGCAGGAAAGAGCCCCGATTCGCGGTACAAGCGCGCGTTCCAACCATTTTGAGAGTACCCAGGAATGGTAAAGACGTCGTCTTCTAGCGTGAGGTTTTCATCAAAGAGCTGGTGCAAATCAATGTCATTGATGCGCCCGAGCCCTTCACAACGAGGGCACATGCCACCCTGCCTGTTGAATTTGACGACCTCTTTTTTCGCACCTTTTTTCTCGACCCTGCGAGCACCCTGGGCGCTGACCGTTGCCACATTGAACGAATACGCGTTAGGCCCCCCAATAGAGGGTGTTGCCAAACGTGAGAAAAGAATACGCAAGAGCGCGGTGGCATCTGTTGCAGTACCTACCGTCGAGCGCGGGTTGCCACCCATACGTTCCTGATCCACCACAATCGCGGTGGTCAACCCCTCTAACACATCAACTTCAGGGCGCGGCAAATTAGACATAAACCCCTGGACGAACGCAGGGTAGGTTTCATTAATGAGCCGCTGCGATTCAGCGGCAATAGTTCCAAAAACTAATGACGACTTGCCAGAGCCTGAAACACCGGTAAAGACCGTGAGTTGGCGCTTAGGGATTGAAACGTCGACGTTCTTGAGATTGTTCTGACGTGCACCAGTGACTTTAATAACCTGTGCGCCGGCGGGGGAGTTTTCAAGGCTCATAAGATGCTCCACGGTGAAAGAATAGGAGAGTTTTGTTTCATATTAGTCACTAAAACTTGACATGTTAGGTTTTAGAAGAACGCGGTGGTACATGTGCGCGTCATAGAAAGGGAAGCATCTTGTTTGGACTCGCTATTGGCATTGGGGCAGGTTTGCTCTTACCGGTGCAAACCTGCATCAATTCGCGATTGCGTCAAGCGCTGGGTTCGCCATATCTGTCTTCCCTGGGTTCATTTCTGGGGGGAACCCTCTTTCTGTTCACCGTGACCCTGATGGTGAACCATTCGGTGGCACTACCGCATGGGCTGATAGCACAGCAACCGGCATGGATTTGGCTAGGTGGCTTGTTCGGCGTCATTGGCTTGACCACCAATATTTTGATTTTCCCGCACCTGGGCGGGGTGCAAACCACCGTTTTGCCGGTGAGCGGGCAGATTTTGATGGGACTTATCATCGATCAATTTGGGCTCTTCGGCGCCCAACAAACACCGCTCACTTTCTTGCGCGTGGTCGGCGCCGTCCTAGTGTTGCTGGGTGTGCTCGGTGCGGTGATGTTGGGTGGGCAGAAAATGAGCAAGAAAAAGAAGCGCAGAAAGCCAAATTCCCCCGACGGTCGTAATACAATGCCGCAGGAAAATTCTGCCGGTCCTTCGTCAGCGCGGTTGTGGGCTATGCGGTCACTAGCGCTCTTTGCGGGTTTCTTGATGGCGTCCCAAGCTGCTATTAATGGTCATTTGGGCGTGTTGGTGGGCTCGAGTTTGAAAGCGGCGTTAGTTTCATTTTCTATCGGCAGTACCGCGCTGATTCTTTTGGTGACTGCACAACGACTCAAAGTGCGCATACGCGTTCCTGCAGGTAAGAGCTCTAACCCCCTCTGGATGTGGTTCGGTGGTGTGTTAGGGGCACTCTACGTTTTGGGTAGTGCTTTCTTGGTGCCGCTCATCGGTGCTGGTCTGACGATCGTGGCGGCACTCGTGGGGATGATTGCAGGTTCTCTAGCGGTTGATAAGTTCGGTGTGCTTGAAGCTCCTAAACGCTATGTGGGTCTGCCACAGGTAATTTCCTTGGTCGTGATGCTGGTGGGCGTGGTTTTGATTCGCCTGGTCTAATAGCTCCCTATAATTTTCGTCTGAACGCTGAAGACTAGGGCGAAGATTATAAGGAGGCTTGCTAGTGAGAGTTCTGTGCACGAGAATAGAGACATGGCAGAAACTAAATTTCAAGGAAACACTGTAACTACTAATGCTGATTTGCCCGCAACGGGCTCAAAGGCACCTGAATTTACCGTGGTGGGTTCAGATCTTTCGAACATCACCGCAGCTGATTTCGCTGGAAAGAAGATTGTTCTCAACATTTTTCCATCCATCGATACCGGCGTGTGCGCACAGTCTGTACGCACCTTCAACGAGAAAGCTTCAAAGCTCGATAACACCGTAGTGCTCTGCGTTTCAAAGGACCTTCCTTTCGCGCATGAGCGTTTCTGCGCTGCTGAGGGCATCGAGAACGTCGTCACCGGCTCAGCTTTCCGCTCATCGTTCGGTGAAGACTTTGGCGTACTCCAGACCTCCGGTCCCATGGAGGGCTTGTTGGCTCGCGCAGTCATCGTTGTGAATGAGCAGGGTGAAGTAACTTACACCCAGCTTGTTCCCGAGATTACCGAAGAACCTGATTATGACGCCGCACTAGCAGCAATCTAAAACTTGAAGACACAGCGAGGGCGGGAGCACAGAAGTGTTCCCGCCCTTTTTATTGCTCAGTTTTTTTGTTGTTCAAATTTGATGTTCGATCTTCTTCAAAACCTAGTATTTCTAGAACACCCAGTTCGCTAAGATCACACAAATCAGGGTGCCCACGATGAGGCTCAACGCAATATTCTTGCGCCACAGATGGAGTGCGACCGTCACTACTGCTCCTATGAGGTAAGGACCAGAAGAAGTCCATGAGCTATAGTCGATTTCGGCAACCACATAGACACCTAAAATGATGAGTGCTCCTGTAGGGATCCACTTCGATAAATCGGCAAGTAGTACGCTATCTTTGAGTGCGTTTTTGACCACGAACGGGGTCAAGCGTAAGAGGAAAGTAATACCTGCAGCAACGGCGAGGGCACTGAAAATATAGCTGGTATTAGGCATGCTCATCACCTAGGGTGTTCTCAGCTTTCTTGCGTTCAACAAAGTGGCGGATGACCAATAAAATCACCAATATAAGTAGCGCAACGAGCAACAAGGAATGCGGCGCAACCACCAGGGCAAACACCGCAGCTACAAGCGCTAGCGTGGCACATATATTGTCTTGGGTGGAGCGGTAGGAGTCGATGGCGAGACAGAGGAACATTGCCGTCATCACGAAATCGACGCCCTTGAATTCGCTCAAAAATGAAGCGCCTAATAGTGCACCGCACAGGGAGCCAGCAACCCAAAAGAACCACATGCCAATGGTGACGGTCATAATGCGAGAGCTACGCAAATTCTTAGCCTCGGGGCCGGTATTGAGCGCATACGCTTCGTCGCAGAGCATATAAATTGCAATGGCCTTGGAGATTTTGCCGTTCACCCGGTGTAACGGGTACGAGATGCCGTAGACCAGGTGACGGGCGTTGATGAGCAAGGTAGTAGAGGCAATCAGCCCCAGGGGTGCCATGGTGGCAATCATGCCCACGAGCAAAAACTCCAGTGAGCCAGCGAAAACCAAACCAGAAAGTGCCGGTGCTACCCACCACGGCAAACCGTATGAAGTTACCAGCACACCCAGTCCGGCGCCCATCACTACAAAACCCACCCACATAAACGCGCACAGGCGAACGGCTTCTTTGAAACCAGATTCTTGCTGTGCGGTAGGAGTTGGATTGCTATCGCGCGGTGTTATCTCGCTGGCTTTAGATGGTTCCATTCAAAATTCCTCACCCAAGACATTTCAATATTGTTCTATCTTAGAAGCAGAACGATATTTAGCAGAGATACCGCCGATTTTGCCGGCGCGTACTTCACCTCATGAAAGGCACTCCATGAATACTTCCGATAAAGATACAGTAGCGAATCCCGACCTCAAATCGGTACAGGTAGAACGTATCGCCCCAACGCACTACCGCGCCACCAACGCAGCAGGTGCCAGTGTGGAATTTGGTCAGGGGGAGGGTCTCATCACTCCCGTAGAGATGCTTCTTGCCGCGGTGGCAGGGTGCTCGGCCATCGACGTCGACGTCGTCACCTCGCGCCGTAGCGAACCCGAGAAATTCAGCATGCACGCCCAAGCGCACAAAATCCATGAGGACGGCGGTGCGGTGCGCTTAGATGACGTGCAAGTGAACTTCAACATTCGTTTTCCGCAGGACGCCGCAGGTGCCCAAGCGCAAGCCATGATTGATCGCCTGCTCAAAATTTCGCACGACAAAGACTGCACCGTATCTCGCACTGTGGAACACCCCACTACGGTTGCGCTGAATAATGTCAGCGAAGAATCAGGGCAGAAGTAAATTTTTATCATCTGAATCACTGCGCCCGGTGGTAATCTAAACTTTGCCTTAATAAACATAAGATTTTCTTAAGACCGAAAGGTCACGTTCATGTCTGAACCTGTACGGGACGAGCTGCCCCAGTCTGAAAAGCAGCTTCATCGCGGGCTCAAGAGCCGCCACATGCAAATGATCGCCATCGGCGGCGCAATCGGCACCGGTTTATTCGTTGCCTCCGGTGCCACTGTTGCAACCGCGGGACCAGGTGGTGCTCTACTGGCATACGCCGTCATAGGCTTTATGGTGCTGTTGCTGATGCAGTCATTGGGTGAAATGTCGGCTCATCTACCGGTACCGGGTTCGTTCCAGACGTTCGCCTCCCGCTATGTTTCGCCGTCCTTTGGCTTTGCCATGGGGTGGAACTACTGGTTTAACTGGGCAATTACCGTGGCAGCAGAGCTGGTCGCCGCGGGAATCGTGATGAATTTTTGGCTTCCCGGTGTGCCCGGCTGGGTCTGGGCAGGTGCTTTCTTGCTATTGCTCTTTGGTATCAACGCACTGTCTGCTCGCGCCTATGGCGAAGGTGAGTTCTGGCTGGCAACCATCAAAGTGGTTACCGTAATTGTCTTTTTGATTGCCGGTATTGCCATGATTCTAGGAATTATGGGTGGTAAATCACCGGGCTTTGAAAATTGGACGACGGGCGATGCACCCTTTGTAGGTGGCGGACTCTCCATCATTTCAATCTTTATGATTGCCGGCTTCTCGTTCCAGGGTACCGAAATGGTGGGTGTTGCTGCTGGCGAGTCTGAGAACCCCCGCCGTGATGTTCCCAAAGCGATTCATTCGGTTTTCTGGCGTATTTTGCTGTTCTATATAGGCGCATCCATTATTATCGGTTTCCTTATTCCTTACACCGATCCGAACCTTCTTCGTTCAGATGCTACCGACATCGCCTTCTCTCCATTTACTTTGGTGTTTGAGCGTGCTGGTATTGCCTTTGCGGCGTCGGTGATGAACGCTGTTATTTTGACGGCGATTCTCTCTGCTGGTAACTCAGGTTTGTACGTATCTTCGCGCATGCTTTACTCCATGGCACTGGAGGGGAAGGCGCCTAAGATTTTTGCTCGGGTATCTTCCCGTGGCGTGCCGATGCCCGCTTTGATTCTTACTGCTGCCGTTGGCCTTTTTGGTTTCTTGACAGCGATTATGGGCCAAGGTGGTGCTTACACTTGGTTGGTTAACATCTCCGGTCTCTCTGGTTTTATTGCCTGGGTGGGTATTGGATTGTGCCATTACCGCTTCCGCCGCGCTTATCTCAAACAGGGTAATAGCCTCAAAGATTTGCCGTATGTGGCGCCTTGGTTCCCGTTGGGCCCTATTATTGCTTTGGTTATGTGCATCATTGTGATTCTTGGTCAGAATTACGAGGCGTTCTTTGCCGGAGAATGGGCGCAGGTGGCTACTGCCTACATGGGCTTGCCCGTGTTCTTGGCAGTGTGGCTTATTCACAAGGTTGTTACTAAAGATAAGACCATTCCCCTAGAACAGGTGGATGTTTCTGGTCTTGATGTGCTAGAACAGCGCCCCACTGCCCAGTAAATCAGTGCTAAAGAGGCATTAACCCACACACAAAAGCCGCGCGTCCTACCCTCAAAGGTAAGGACGCGCGGCTTTTAGTTTGCGCAAGATTTTACGGCGCGTAGTCTGAATGTGGTGATTGAGAGCGCTTGCTCTTAGAGCGCGTATTGCACCGGCAAGCGACCCTTTTCTACTGCTTCGCGCAAGCGATGAAAATCAGCGGTGCAGGTCTTTGCATAGTTGTGAGCGAACTTGCCCAGGTACTCGTCAAAGTGCTTCTCTGATTCACAGTAGACGGCAATATCGTCGATGTGTCGTGATTGACCGTGTGCACGCGCTAGTAGCGCAGCACATACCTTTGCGGTTTGCTTCAAGCCGTCTTTATCAAGTGCAGAAAGGTTGATAGAGCCTTTCATGTCACGGAACTGACGCACGTAGTAGTCGGTGGTGTTGCCCTGGCGGGTGGGTACGTTTTCAATCCAGCCTAAGAACGGGTCAGATTGTGATTGCATCACGCGCTGACCAGCCACCACGCGAAAACCGTTACCCATGGGGCGGTCTGGGAAGCCGAGAGAATCAGAAGTCTGTTCAATCTTCCCGTAGCTGTGTAGAACGGTATCTTGTGCTTCTTTAATTTGCATAAAGAGCGGGTTTTTGAGGCGGTCTTCGAGTAGGGCAATAAAGCAGCGGGTGCCCACCGAACCTACGCCTACCACGCGAAGCACGTAGTCGCGAATCTTAAAGTTGCGCAGCAGATAACGAATGTCTGGTCGCGCGGAATACTGGTATTCGGTCCAGAGCTTTTCTAGGTCTTCTGCGGCGATCTCGTTGTGGTGCATGGTCAACGGTGGTTGATCGATAATGCGGTGGTTGCCGTTATCGTCGGTCACTGCGAACTTATGGAGTGCCTGTTCAGAATTTCGGGTGCGGGCTTTCTTCTCGAATTTGTCAAAGAGGGGTTTGTATTCTTCTTTGACGAGTTCTTCAAAGGTGTCGGTGTTGACC
>JAUMUA010000036.1:8217-9541 GCA_030530925.1 Rothia sp. (in: high G+C Gram-positive bacteria)
CTTGGAGTAGTAGCGATCCAGCGCGCTTTCATCGTTCATGCGCAAGATGGTGCGGCGGTAGTATTTAGAGGTTTTTTCGGCGAGCATGGTTGCGGTATCTTCTGATTCGCCGTTGTCGATTGCCGCCAGATATACCGAGGTTGCCAGGCGTTTGAGGTCCCATTCGAAGGGGCCGCGGCCGGCCTCATCAAAGTCGTTGAGGTCAAAGAGTAGGTTGCGCTCAGGTGAGGCGAAGTAACCGAAGTTGCCGATGTGCGCGTCGCCGCAAATCAATGGCATAACGCCTGAGTTAGCCACGGTTGAAAGATCTGCTGCCATGGGACCGGCGGTGCCCCGGTAGTAGGCGAAGGGAGACTCAGACATGCGCCCAATGCGAACAGGGACCAACTCGGTGAGCCGTGATTTGTTTTGTTCAATGATGATGTCAATGGGGTCGGCTTCGCGCTGCGGTGGAGCCATTAGTGCCTCGATATCGCCGAGGGAAATCATGCAGAAACCTTTTCGTTTACGGTGGGTAAGCCATGAACAAGTATAGAGGTTTGGGGCGCTCGCGCTGTTCACTGGGCACGTGGTTTTGAGCGCGGGCGGGTATTTTTACTAGCTACAATGGCTAAGGTCCACAAAAGAGGGAGTGCGAACGAGCGTGGCTAAGCTTTATTTCCGTTACGGTGCTATGAATTCTGGCAAGTCAACTGCGTTATTGCAGGCGGCGTATAACTATGAGGAGCGCGGCCAGCGCGTGCTGATTGCCAAGCCGCAGGTTGATACTAAGGGGGACACTGACGTCGTCTCTCGCTTGGGGGTGACTCGGCACGTTGATTTCTTGATTGACCATGAAGCATGCGTGCGCGAGCTATTTATGCAAGCAGCGGAAGAAGGGCACCCAGAGTCAGCGCATCGTCACCTCCCGGTTTCGTGTTTGTTGGTGGACGAGGCGCAGTTTCTCTCCAGCGAGCAGGTGGATGATTTGATGCGTATTGCGGTGCTCGACGGCGTGCCGGTGATGTGTTACGGCATCCGCACTGACTTTCAGACGCGCGCGTTTCCCGGTTCTGCGCGGCTTTTGGAGATCGCGCACACTCTTGAGGAGCTGAAGACGATTTGCCGCTGCGGCAAGAAGGCGCTGTTTAACGGGCGAACGGTGGACGGTAAGTTCATTTTCTCAGGCTCCCAGGTAGCAATTGACGGCGTGCACGTGGGTTACGAATCGCTGTGCGCCAACTGTTACCTGGAGGAGTCCGGGGGAGTGCTGTTACCTAGCTAGAGAATTCCTTCGAGAATTTTAGTAAATACAGTGATAGCTCGTGCGTGAATAATGTTGTTT
>JAUMUA010000036.1:9551-12017 GCA_030530925.1 Rothia sp. (in: high G+C Gram-positive bacteria)
GAAAGTTTTTCTCACCAAAATATATTTCAAGGTGATCAAAGGTTTCCGAGGATGGATAATCAGATTCCTTGACTAGTTTAAATATTTTTTCTTTTTCTGAAGGGTTTTTTTGTGCAAACGTATAAAGAGTATTTTCCTTCTTTCCATTATTTCTTGTCTTAATAAGGTACATGCAATTACCTAATGAATTGCCATAAATTTTCTTAGGTGTCCCTTCAATTAGATTTATTTTCTTTTTGGGAATTATATGTTCTAATTCTAACTTATCACCATTAAATTTAGATTTAGCTAGATATGTTAAGTTCGCATGAATGGCAACTAATGCTTTTACTTCTGGTGTAAAGTTAATTCCAGCATTCCGATCATTTTGCCATGAGATAAATGCCTGTAGAATTTCAGATTTATCTAATGGGGTTTCATAATTTCTTGACTTGGTCTTCGGGTAATACTCGTATAAGCGCGTGTCGCCATGAGATCCCCAACTGTTGTTCAATGAATCGTATATATAGTAACCAATAAGATTATCGAGAATTTGTCTGAATGATTCTGAGTTGATATCTTCATTCCAAAGAGCGGCGTAATAGGACAGGGTTTTGAAAGAAGTTGATAATCCATTTTGATAATTTACTGAACCGCTTGGATTCGGGATTTTCAAGAACTTTGAAAAAGTGGCGTCAAGATGTTTGCTAATATTGGCAACTTTCTCGAGTATTTCTAAAATATTTTGATTTAGAAAATCAGCATGTTCTGAAAGGTTACCCAGCTTCTTGTTATCGACTCCTGTAGCTATCCCTAATAGGCCGAATCCGATTTCTGAATGCGCGTTTTTTGAATGTGGCGGAATTAAAGAAGGGAGTAAATCTTGGGCGAAAAGACCTAATCCTATCCCTAATTCTGCTAGGGTAATTTTTCTATCCTGTTTGAGTTCGTCTCGGGAAAAATCATTTATTTCAAATGCTGAGTCTTCAATTTTTTTCTCATAGTTTTCTATAATGCAGTCAAGAACTTTTTCTGAATTTTCATCTTGGGTGGGTAATAGAATTTCAGTATGGGCCCAAGAGGCGTTAAAAATCTCGTATTTTGTTAGAGATACACCGCCTTTATTTAGATTTTCAAAAACTCGTGAAAGATCACTTTTGTCACCAAGAAATTTTATGATTGGAATTTCAAGTGAATCTAAGTTTGTAAACTCTTTGATTTCCTTGTTGATATTATTAACAATTTTTCTTACTTCAATTTTGTCGTTTTTGGAAATTTCTAAATCATCGGTCCAATTAGGTAAAAGTACTGATAAATCTCCAGATAAAATATTGATAAGAAATTTTGCATCAATCTCTGTTTCTTCTTCAAGATAACTGTTGATGTTTTTAGCTGCTTCGATAAGGACCTCGGAATGGAGAGGGACAAAATAATCTAGTGGATTATTCTGAAGATCTACGATGGTGGAGAGTCTCTGTTGTCCATCTAGGAGCAATAACTTCGAGGAAGTGTCATGAATATTTTCTGGGTAGACTAAAATTGATCCGAATGGAAACCCTTCATGAAGAGTTTTAACAAAATCTGTCTTAGATTGTTTGCTCCATACCAGACCGCGTTGAAATTTCGGTAGTATGATTCGATCGAGATTAGTTATTGAAATATTGGAATTTTCATAAAGCTTCGCCATGCTGATTATTATATTTTTTTGGGTCGGCTTATTGAATAAGCCGACCCAAAAAAATATTTAATATTTATATTTTTACTTTAACCCAGCCACAATCTCATTCAGAGTTGCTGACGGGCGCATCGCTGCCGATGCCTTGTCGTCGGAGGGCTTGTAGTAGCCGCCCAACTCAACTGCTGAACCCTGAACGCCCAGAAGTTCGGCGTTGATTGCGTCTTCCTTCTCGCCCATTGCCTTAGCAATAGGAGCGAACTTCGCAGCCAACTCGGCGTTATCCTTCTGGGCGGCCAATTCTTCAGCCCAGTACTTAGCTAGGTAGAAGTGTGAACCGCGGTTATCGATCTCGCCTACCTTGCGTGAAGGTGACTTGTTCTCGTTCAAGAACGTGCCGGTTGCGGCGTCCAAAGTATCTGCAAGAACCTGAGCTGCAGCGTTGTCGTAGTTCTTAGCAAGGTGCTCGAACGAAGCCGCAAGAGCCAAGAATTCACCGAGTGAATCCCAGCGCAAGTGGTTTTCTTCAACCAACTGCTGAACATGCTTAGGTGCAGAACCACCAGCACCGGTCTCAAACAGGCCGCCACCGTTAATCAAAGGAACAATCGAGAGCATTTTTGCAGAGGTGCCAAGTTCCAAGATGGGGAAGAGGTCGGTGTTGTAGTCACGCAACACGTTACCGGTTACCGAAATAGTATCTTCGCCCTTGCGGATGCGGTCGATGGAGAACTGAGTAGCTTCCTCAGGGGAGAGGATGCGAATGTCCAAGCCCTCGGTGTCGTGCTCAGGCAGGTACTTGTTGATCTTCT
>JAUMUA010000036.1:12027-18637 GCA_030530925.1 Rothia sp. (in: high G+C Gram-positive bacteria)
CGATCGTGTGCGCGACTCTCGTCCAACCAGAAAACGGCGGGAGTCTGTGACGCGCGGGCGCGGGTAACAGCAAGCTTGATCCAGTCCTGAACGGGGATGTCCTTGGTCTGGCATGCGCGCCAAATATCGCCTGCCTGAACATCGTGTTCAATCAGAACGGTGCCGTCAGAAGCAACAACCTGGACCTTACCTTCAGAAGCAATCTCAAAGGTCTTGTCGTGTGAGCCGTATTCCTCAGCCTTCTGCGCCATTAAACCAACGTTAGGAACGGTACCCATGGTGGTGGGATCAAATGCGCCGTTCTTCTTGCAGTCATCAATAACTACCTGGTAAATGCCAGCGTAGGAGGAATCGGGAAGAACTGCCAGGGTGTCCTGCTCGGCGTCATCCTTGTTCCACATGTGGCCCGAGGTACGAATCATTGCGGGCATCGAAGCGTCCACAATGACGTCCGAAGGCACGTGAAGGTTGGTGATTCCCTTCGCAGAGTTCACCATTGCCAACGCGGGACCTTCTGCAAAGCCCTTTTCGATTTCCGCGCGAACGCCGTCCTGAATATCTGCAGGGAGCGAATCGATGCCGGCAATAATTGCGCCCAAACCGTTGTTGCCGTTGAGGCCAGCTTCGTTGAGCTGCTCGCCGTACTTAGCAAAGAGAGTGGGGAAGAAAGCGCGCACTACGTGACCGAAGATGATGGGGTCAGAAACCTTCATCATGGTTGCCTTGAGGTGAACGGAGAACAGCACGCCGGTCTCTTTAGCTAGAGCAATTTGGTTAGCCAGGAATTCATCGAGTGCTGCAACGTTCATGAAGGTGCCGTCAACGATTTCGCCTTCAAGCACAGGCAAGGATTCTTTCAAGACGGTAACAGTGCCATCAGTGGCAACGTGCTGAATCTTGAGGGTATCGTCTTTTTCAAGAATGACGGACTTCTCGTTGGAGCGGAAGTCAGCCTTACCCATGGTTGCCACCGAAGTCTTGGAATCAGCAGACCATGCACCCATGGAGTGGGGGTGCTTGCGTGCGTAGTTCTTGACAGAAAGAGGCGCGCGGCGGTCTGAGTTGCCTTCGCGGAGCACCGGGTTGACTGCAGAACCCTTCACGCGGTCGTAGCGTGCGCGGATTTCTGCGTCTTTGTCGTTATTTACTTCATCGGGGTAATCAGGAATTGCATAACCTGCGCCCTGAAGCTCTGCCACAGCTGCCTTGAGCTGAGGAACCGATGCCGAGATGTTAGGAAGCTTGATGATGTTAGCTTCTGGTTGCTTAGCCAATTCGCCAAGTTCAGCGAGTGAATCCGCTACCTTCTGCTCTTCGGTGAGGTAGTCGGGGAACTGCGCAAGAATGCGGCCTGAAAGCGAAATATCGCGGGTTTCGATTTCTACACCGGCACTTGCTGCAAAAGCCTCAACAATGGGCTTGAACGAGTAGGTTGCGAGCATTGGTGCTTCGTCGGTATGGGTGTAAATAATCTTAGCCATAAAAGGAACTCTTCCAATTGAGTTGAGGTTACTGTCTTTCTTAGAATACCTGTTCAGTGGGAACGACCCCACCTTCTCGTGGGTAAAAGTGCTGTATCTTGCGGAATGTGACGGCTGAGGTGCGGTGACGACGGCGCGCGGCTATATATGGTGAGCACCTGCTAGCGAGCTAGTAACGGTACGCTGGGAACATCACATTCACAATGAATTTTGTGCCGAATAAATACCTCTAAGCTAGAGGTATGCCTATACAAAAATTCATCTCTGTTTCTGCTGTGGTTTTCCGCAACGAAAAAGGCGAAGTGCTCACGGTGCGTAAGCGAGGAACCCGTGGTTTCATGTTGCCCGGCGGTAAACCCGAGGAGGGTGAAGGCTCGGCAAGCGCCGCCGTCCGCGAAGTACAGGAAGAACTCAACTTTGAAGTTTCGCGCGATGATTTGCAGTACATCGGCACCTTTATTACTGCTGCATTGAATGAACCAGGGTATGACGTGCGCGCGCACGTTTTTGAATGGGAGCCTGTTGATACCGGAGCCCTTAATCTATTGGCTGATCTAACTCCCTCTGCCGAGATCGACGAATTTCGCTGGGTACACCCCGTCAATGGACCACTGGATCTTCAAGCACCGCTCAATATTAACGCGGTATTTCCCGCGCTAGAGAACCGACCCTGCAAAATGGAAATTCCCGCCCCTGTTGAAACCGTGGAACATCATGATGCCATTGCTGTTTTCTGCGGTGCGTCCATGGGTTCTGATGAGATTTATGCCAAGACAGCCCGCGAGCTGGGTGCCGCGTGCGCTGCACGCAAGATTGATGTGGTCTACGGCGGTGGACGCGCGGGGCTCATGGGTGAGGTTTCCGCAGGCGCGCACGAGGCTGGTGGCAAGGTGTTCGGTGTTATTCCACGCTTTTTGGTGGATGCTGAGCAGGCAAATACCAGCATTTGCCACCTAGAAATTGTGGACACCATGCACGAGCGCAAGGCTCGTATGGCTGAGTTGACCGACGCTTTTGTGGCTCTGCCTGGTGGTCCTGGGACGCTCGAAGAATTTTTTGAGGTGTGGACCTGGGCATTTTTGGGTGTGCATCAGAAGCCAGTGGCTCTGTTGAATATCAACGGTTATTGGAACCCATTGCTGGCGATGATCGACTCGATGGTGGAGCAGGGATTTGTGAAAGCTGCCTACTTAGAACGCCTTTTGATCGCCGATACTGTAGATGAGTTACTCGACCTATTGCAAAGCTAATACTTGAATCGTAAAGCAATTATCAGATGGAAAATTGGCGTGGAGGCATCACCAGTGAAAACAACGGCCAAACCGTTACCGTCAATGATCCCTGAAGTAACACCTTGATTCTCAACTCAACCGCATCATAAAGCGGGAAGAGCGGCAAACGTCCAAAAAGTGACCGCGATCATGAAATATGGGTGCTGGCTGGGTACAGTATGGCTATGGCTGAAAAATCATATGTAGATCAACTCATCGAAACATCACGCTATACCCAGCTCAATGCAAACCGTGCTGGCGATGTGGTGGCAAGCGTCAACTCGTTGACCAAAGACGGTAACAAATACCGCAACCAACTATTCTTTCTTGGAATGGCAGGGGAGAGCTTTACCAGCGCCCCGCTCACCGCACCCGATGCCGGTGCGAACCTCATGGCAATTGCAGAATCGGGCGCAGTTTTTTACACCCTAGATAAAGACGTCGACGGCGCAGAATCAGAGTCGCTCACCGGCGTCTACCGGCTGCCCCAGCGCGGCGAAGCGCAACTCGCTCTTACCTTCCCCGGTGACATCGAGCACCTCGAAGTGCGTGGGCGCGATAAAGGTGAAACGCTCGTTTTCAAAGCGAACGCAGTAGCCCAAGATGCCGATTCAGCCAGCGCAGTCTACGACGATCGCAAGAAACAGGGCGTGAGCGCCATTTTGCACGAATCGTTCCCTACTCGCTTTTGGGATCATGACGAAAACATCGGCGTCCCCGCACTGTTTGTTAAAACAGGCGATGAGAAACCGCGCCGTGTAGAACTGCCTGCCGGGCGCTTCATGCACTTTAGCGTGGACAGCGTAGGACGCCGCGCGCTCGTAACCATCAAAACGGTGCGTAACGGAGTGCACGAGCGTAATTCGGTATACCTCGTGGACCTCGTGGGTGACGAAGAAACTCGCTTGATTGCCGAAGCCGACGAGCAGTGCAGCTACTACGATGGGGCTTTTTGCCCCGGTGATACGCACGCCTTCATCTTTCGCGAAAAAGTCTGGTTGCAGAATCAGTCTCTAGCAATCGAGTTGGCGGTCTTTGATTTCGAAACCGGAGAACTCACCGATCAGCTCACCGACCTTGATGTGTGGCCCGACTACACCGTGTGGATGGACGAGAAAAACTTTGCGTTCACCTGCGATTATCAAGGTGCAGGTGCGGTTTTCCGCGCAGAAGTCAACGGGGCAAGCAAACAGCTCACCCACGATTCGGCGCATTACACCAACCTACTGTTTACCAGCGGCACCTTGGTTGCGCTGTGCGATAGCCACCAGCACGCACCCTACCCGGTACGTATCAACGAAGACACCGGCGAGGTCAAAGCACTAGAGAACCCACCCATTGCACCTTTTACAGCGCCGGGTCGTTTGGAAAAAATCTGGACCACCGCAGAAGACGGCACCAAAATCCTTTCGTGGCTGGCACTGCCGCAGGACGGCGATGGGCCGTTCCCGCTCGTCGTGTTTGCCCATGGCGGTCCCTGGGGCTCGTGGAATGCCTGGACTTTCCGCTGGAATCCCTGGGCGTTGACCCAAGAAGGTTTTGCGGTATTGCTACCTGATCCGGGTATTTCAACCGGCTACGGCCAAGACATGATTGACCGCGGCGGGCACTCGGTGGGTGCTGAGCCTTATACCGATATTCTGGCGTGCATCGACGAAGTATCTCAGCGAGATGACATTGACGCTAGCCGTTCTGCTTTTATGGGTGGATCCTACGGCGGATACATGACTAACTGGGTAGCGGGCCAGCAAGGTAAGCGCTTCAAATGCTACATTACCCACGCGTCCATCTGGAACCAGGAGCACATGTACTCCACCACCGATAACGGCGGGTGGCACGAATGGATGTGGGAATCTGAGGACAACGTTCGTAACACCTACTCACCGCACCAATTTGCCCAGAATATTCAGGCGCCCATGCTCGTGATTCACGGCGATAAAGATTATCGTGTGCCCATCAGCCAGGCTCATATGCTGTGGTTCGATTTGCAGCGAAATTCACCCGAACTTGACCACAAGTTCTTGTATTTCCCCGATGAAGGTCACTGGATTCTCAAACCCGGTAACGCCAAAATTTGGTACGAAACCGTGATTGCGTATCTCAAAAAGCACGTGCTAGAGCAGGACGCGCCCATGCCACGCTTGCTGGGACAATAGAAAATCCTCAGCCAATAGTGGCAGGTTAGCGGTTGTGTGTGCTCTCGCCAGAGCGTAACGAACGATAGTTCTTAAAGCGTTTATTGAGCGAGAGCACCGGGGTGATATGAACAATCAACCACAGCGGGGCAACCGCCATCATGAGCATATACACGGTGCGAAAGAGGGATGAAACCGAATCGCCACCGTGCTCAACCACCGAACCCATCCACGCCATCAGCCAAAAAACGCCAATGGTCGAGAGCAGTCCATACGCAAGACCCCAAATAAATTCGGACCTGCTGGCGTAACCTCTGGAATTGGCATACAGCTGAAAGAACCTCACCACGGCTTGGATGGGTGAGGTACCCTCTAGCGCGGGAACCCGCGGCTTTTTCTCAGACTCTAGGTCTTCCTCATCAAATCCATCTACCGAGAGCGCGTTAGCGTCGTCCTCAGTGGGGGCATCAAAATGATAGGTGTAAGAACGGGAGGGGCGTGAATCAGCAGGCATGGTCTCCACTGTACCGAACGCATTCAAGGAAAATAAATATGGTTGAAAAAGTTCTCATCACATACTTTGGTGCCTTTGAGGGTGTGCCCAAGAACCCCACCTATTACCTGGCTCATGCGGTGCGACAGGCGGTAAAAGATCGTTCGGATCTGCTGGTAGACATTGTCCTTCAAGAATTGCCGGTGGTTTTTGGCGAGTCTGCCCAGCGGCTGCGGCAAACTCTTGACGCCGTTTCACCTGACGCCGTCATAGCCTTGGGCGTTGCGGTGGGGCGGCACAAAGTCAGCTTAGAGCGAGTTGCGATCAATCTGGACGACGCGCGAATCGCCGATACCGACGGTGTGCAACGACGAGATGCCCCGATTGTGCCGGGGGCACCCGCGGCGTATTTTTCTACTTTGCCCACTCGCGACGTCGTCAACAAGGCAAGTGCGTTGCACCTACCTGTAGAGCTGAGTTATACCGCTGGTACCTATGTTTGCAACCATGTTTTTATGCGCTGATGAACGCGGTGGCGGGTACAAATATTCAGGCAGGTTTTATTCATGTTCCTGCTTTGGACTTCGATACATCTATCAACGAGGCAGCAAACGAACTAACAGAAGAGCAAACTCTAATTGCCCATGCTGACACTGGGGGAGGAGAGGGCGACTCAGTATCCACTATTGCGGCAGAAGAAGCCGTTAAAACGATTGTTCTTATGATTGAGCAAACAATTGAAAAGGGAACCTTTATATAATCGTTTTGTCCCCCTAAATGGCACGTTTAGGGGGTAATGATTTCTCCCCTCATATAGATTGGCAACATTCATAAGCACACTATCTCCTGAACAGCCCCAAAATTTTGCCCAGCCTGCCCAAAACTCAAACTTTCAAACACAGAACGTGCAGCCGCAACAGACCAATCCTTATGGCGTGCAGTCTGGCTCGCTACGCTTGCTGTTAGCTGGCACCGTCTCCAAGACGCGGGCTTCCACGGGGCATTTTGGGTACTCTCCCTGATTGGTCTGAGCATCGTGCAGTTCGTCATGTACTTCTTCCCCTCTTCGCCTAACGGTTTAAAGTACGACAAGCTGTAGGACAAAAACCGTCCCTAAAAAGCGTCATGCGGGCGGGAGAGTGGCGAAAAGGGCGAGATAATCTAAATATTTCTTGATTGCGCTGAATATTTCTTGTCCACGCTGAATATTTTTTGACGGTGCCTAGAGTA
>JAUMUA010000037.1 GCA_030530925.1 Rothia sp. (in: high G+C Gram-positive bacteria)
CATCGCGTTAGAAGAGGACTCTGAACCCTTTGAACGTGATTTTCTGTTGCATCCCGGTGCGGTGGGCATTGCGGCGCTCAATGAGCATCAGCAAATTCTGCTGATCAATCAGTACCGCCACCCGGTTCGCGCTAATCTGTGGGAAATTCCTGCCGGTCTGTTAGATATCGATGGCGAGGAACCCGTCAAGGCAGCAGCTCGAGAACTTGCAGAAGAAACCTTTTTGCATGCGGGGCAATGGGATACGCTCATGGAATTTTATAACTCTCCCGGTGGCATGGGGGAGATCTGCCGCATTTATCTAGCGCGCAACATCACCGAGATTCCCCGTGAGCAGCAAGAACAACGAGAACACGAAGAGTCAGAGATTGTGATGCGGTGGGTTGATATTGACGACGCCGTGGACGCCGTGCTCTCGGGACGAGTACATAACGCGAGCTCCACTAACGCGATTCTTGCGGTGGCGGCGGCTCAGCGTCGAAATTTCGAAACCCTGTACCCCACGGATGCGCCGTTTAACGCTCATCCCTATTTGCGTGATCCAGATTTTCGCGGTGAAATTCGCCCCGCAGAAGGCCGCTAATGCCCTCCGCTCATGAGCACCCTATCAAAAGCGCACAATCCGGCAAGAAATTAACACCGGTAGAAAGCGCCGTTGAGAAGTACTTGCAATACCTCACGATTGAGCGAGGTTTGGCTAAAAATACGGTGGAATCCTATGGCCGGGACTTGCGAAAATACACTCAGTATTTGCAGGACCAGGGAGTAATAACACCGCAAGCTATTACCAAGAAAAACGTGCGTGATTTTGCAACTTTACTGGCGCAACCGCCGCACAATGAGCAGAAACCTCTGAGCGCACGAAGCGTAGCGCGCGTAATTGTGGCTGTGCGGGGGATGCACAAATTTTGGTTGCAAGAGCGTGTGACATCCAATGATTTTGCCGCGGCGGTTCAGCCTCCCAACACGGGATCAAGACTGCCTAAAGCGATTACCGTGGCAGAGGTGACGAGGTTACTGGAAGCACCGGATACCTCAACTCCCACCGGATTGCGCGATCGGGCGATTCTAGAGTTTCTGTACTCCACGGGGGCACGCATTACCGAGGTGATTGGCGTGGACGTTGACGACCTATCACTCGTGAAATCTTCCGACGCCGCCCAAGCAGCTGGCACCGGCGTCGTGCGTCTCTTTGGCAAAGGCAATAAGGAGCGGCTGGTGCCGGTGGGTTCCTTTGCGACCCGTGCACTCAACGACTACATCGTGCGGGCACGGCCCGGGTTTGCGGCTCATGGTAAAGGAATTCCCGCGTTGTTTCTCAACGCTCGAGGTGGACGGCTTAGCCGCCAAGGCGCCTGGCTGGTGCTCAAAAAAGCAGCTGAACGAGCTAAGCTCGACGTCGAAATTTCACCGCACACGCTGCGTCACTCCTATGCGACCCATCTCTTAGAAGGTGGTGCCGATATCCGAGTAGTCCAAGAACTCTTGGGCCATGCGTCGGTGACCACCACTCAGATTTATACCAAGGTCACGGCAGATACTTTGCGAGAGGTCTTTGCGGCAACTCACCCGCGTGCCCTCTAAATACGCGGGGTGCGCTCCCGTAATACCTACAAAAAATCCCGTGCAGTGAAGAACACCGCACGGGATTTTGAGAACTCAGCTCAATCTAGAACTCAGCTAGTAAGGCTTAGCCCTGCCAGAGAGCAGCAATGCCACTCAATGAGGAAACGCCGAGGTACACGGTGAGCAACCAGCTCAACCAGCCCACAATGAGCAACCACTTGGGGTAAGCGTAACCGCGAAGTAGGGAGTTAGATTTGAAAGTTGCTGCGAAGAGCAACGCTGCAAAACCAACGGGCAAGATCAGACCATTGACGGCGCCAGCAACAACCAACAAGGTTGCAGGTGCTTTACCCAAAGCGATGAACACGATGGTGGATGTCACGATGAAAACAACGGTCAAAACGTTCTTAAGAACAATCGAGGTGTTCTTAGAAGTAATGAATGAAACCGAAGTGTAAGCTGCACCAATCACCGAAGAAATTGAAGCTCCCCAGAGGATCAAACCAAAGAGACGGGTACCGATTTCACCTGCTGCAATACCAAATGCCTGGCCAGCAATGGAGCTTTCTTTAGCAAATTCTGCACCTGAAGCTACAACGCCCAAGATTGCCAAGAAGAGCAAGAAACGCATGAGGCCAGTAACGATCACACCAGTGATCGAGGAATTAGCGATGTCTTTGACGTATTCAGGGCCGCTAATGCCAGCGTCAATCATGCGGTGCGCACCAGCGTAGGTGATGTAGCCACCCACGGTGCCGCCAACCAACGTGGTGATGATGGTGAAGTCAACGGTGCTAGGAACAACCATGTTCTTGAGTGCATCGCCCACAGGTGGGTGAGAAACAAAAGCTACGTAAGCAGTAGCAAGGATCATGATGAGACCCAAGATGATCACGATTTTATCGAGTGCCGCACCAGCCTTTTTGGACAAGAAGACCAAGATTGCCAAGACGGATGTGATGATGCCGCCGGTGGTAGCGTCCATGCCGAGCATGGAGTTGATGCCAAGACCGCCGCCAGCAACGTTGCCGACGTTAAAGACAAAGCCGCCGATAGCCACAAGCACTGCAAGGAAAAGACCAAGACCTGGAAGCACCTTATTGCTGATGTCCTGCGCGCGCTGACCGGTAACACCAATGATGCGCCACACGTTGAGCTGTACAGCAATATCGATCAAAATCGAAAGGAGAATTGCGAAAGCAAAAGCCGCGCCGAGCTTAAAGGTAAACTGGCCGGTCTGCGTGATGAAGCCGGGGCCGATGGCGCTGGTGGCCATGAGAAAGAGTGCGCCGAGTAGGACGGAGCGACCGCCTTGCTTCTTTTCCTCAGCGGTCGCTACCACTGAAGTAGGCGTAGGGGATGATTCTGCCACAGGGGTCCTTTGAACAGGCTCATGAGAGGCGAGCAGGATAAAACGTGCGAAAAGGTTATCTACGTCATAAAATTACACTTCAGGATAAGTATTGTTGAACAATAAAGCAACTTTTGCACTTAAATTTTGCGGTGAATCTTTGTAAAGGGAAAAATAAATGACTATTTCAGTAGACCTTAATTCTGATTCCGGTGAGGCATTTGGCTCATGGTCCATGGGTGATGATGAAACCATGATGCGCATTGTATCTAGCGCAAACATCGCTTGCGGCTTTCACGCAGGGGATCCACTGACCATGCTCAAAACCACTCGAACCGCTGCCGACAATAATGTTCGAGTAGGCGCGCACGTGTCGTACCCCGATTTGGTAGGTTTTGGACGTCGGTTTATGGATATGACCGCTCCAGAGTTAACCGCTGCCGTTCTTTACCAGCTAGGGGCGCTCGACGTGGTTACACGCGTTGTTGGTACCAAGATTTCTTATGTCAAACCGCACGGTGGTCTCTACAATGCGATTGTTCACCACGAAAAGCAGGCGGCGGCCGTCGTCGAAGCAATCAAATCATTTAACCCAGATATTCCCATTCTGTGCCTACCCAACAGTGAGGTTGAACGGCAGGCGCAGGCGGCAGGGATCGGCATCGTGCACGAAGTATTTGCCGACCGTGCCTACACTGCCGAAGGCACTTTGATACCGCGCACCCAAGAAGGTGCTGTAATTCATGACGCCGATCAAGTAGCTGCCCGCGTTTTACGCATGGCAACCGAGGGTAAAGTTCAATCTTTTGACGGCTCTGATGTAGAACTCAACGCCCAGAGTGTGTGCGTGCACGGCGATACTCCTGGTGCCGTGGGGATCGCTCGAAAGGTTCGCGAGGTTCTTACTCAAAACGGTGTGGAAATCTCCGCTTTCGCTGTTTAAATGTGGCGTGTATTTGTGAGCGGTAAAACAAATACTATAGATTATTGTTCAACAATCTTCTGTACTGAGAACCCCACAGCGAAAGGAGCAAGCCCGTGCGCTCAGCCGTTACCGCTCAGAGATTTGGTCTCACCGCCATTTTGCTCGATTGTGCTGACCTCGGGTCTGCCCTGGCGTTGCACCAGCACCTTCAACACAACCCACCCGTGGGCGTCGTAGAACTCATACCTGCAGCGCAAACCGTGCTGGTGCGATTTGAAACCGCCGCGCAGGCCACATATTTTGCCCAGCACTTTGCGTGGGACGGCGGGGCGCATGCCTCCGTAACCTCTAAAGATCCGCGAACCATCGAAGTTATTTATGATGGGTTGGACTTAGAAGACGTTGCCAAAATGTTCAACATGAGCACCGAGCAGGTAATCAACGCTCATACGCAACAGCAATGGTCGGTAGCTTTTGCCGGCTTTGCCCCCGGATTCTTCTACCTTCATGCTGAAGGCAATGTGCTGGACGCTCCCCGACGCTCCTCACCGCGTACCGCAGTGCCTACAGGATCGGTGGGGCTTGCGGGGCAGTTTTCAGGAATTTATCCCCGAGAATCACCTGGTGGCTGGCAACTGATTGGCCGTACCAACGCGCCGCTGTGGGACTTGCAACAAGATCCACCGGCTCTGTTAGAACCGGGAAATCAGGTTCAGTTCAAGGCTGTTCGCGAACACACGCACGTTGCATCGTCGTCGGCTCCTGCGCCTAAGACCGCGCAGCGTAGCACTGCACAGGTGGTTACTTCCGGCGCGCAGTTGCTTTATCAAGATGCCGGACGCGCGCAACAAACTCACTGGGGCGTATCGCCCTCCGGATTCGCAGACCCCGTGGCCGCACACGAAGCGAACTATCTGGTAGGCAACGAGCCCGATGCGACCGTCCTTGAATCGTTGATGGGCGGATTCGTTCTTGAAGCACACGAAGATTCGGTGATGGCACTCAGCGGCGCACAGGCGCTCGCCATCATTACCGAAGGTGACGAGCTGGACCGCGTTGTTCCCGCGCACACCCCGTTTGCTTTGCTGAGCGGGCAGACGCTACGCGTGGGTATTTCAGAGGTTGGCCTGCGAGTTTACCTTGCGGTACGTGGCGGTTTTGACGTTGAACTCAGCGCACACAGCGCATCCTTTGACACGATGTCGGCAATTGGTCCAGCACCGCTGACCGCAGGCGACACCTTGTACGCCGGCAAAATTACGGGCAAAGCAGTACGCGTACCCACCCCGGCACCCGCACTACCCAAGAACGACGAAGTCACTGAAGTACGCGTCATTCTTGGCCCACGCGAGAACTGGTTTACCGCCGAATCGCTAGAGAATTTTTCCAGTGTTAACTGGAAAGTCTCGCCCCAATCGAACCGAATTGGCGTGCGCCTTGTTCCCGATACCGAGAACAACACCGCGGTGCTACAGCGGGAAATCACCAGCGAACTTCCCAGCGAAGGCATGATTTCCGGCGCGATACAGGTGCCGCCCAACGGCGAACCGGTTGTATTCCTAGCCGATCACCCCGTCACCGGCGGATACCCCGTCATAGCCACCGTTCACCCCGAAGACTTACGGTTGCTCGCCCAGAGCCAACCCGGAACAACACTACGATTTACCCGCTTCAATAACGATGAAGCCATCCACTAGGAGATTTTCGTGCAGAAAGTATTGATTGCAAACCGCGGCGAAATTGCCGTGCGAGTTATTGGAGCATGCGCCCAAGAAGGCATGACCAGCGTGGCGATCTACGCCGACGGCGACGCCCAAGCGCTCCATACCGTGCTAGCCGACGAAGCGTACGCCCTTGAGGGAATCTCACCAGCAGAGACCTACCTCAACATCGAAAAGATTTTGACGATCGCCAAAAAAGCAGGCGCCGACGCCGTACACCCCGGCTACGGATTCTTGGCTGAAAACGCCGGATTCGCGCAGCAGGTAATGGACGCAGGCCTCACCTGGATTGGTCCTTCGCCAGAGACCATTACCGCACTGGGCGATAAGGTCAAGGCACGCGACATCGCGCTCGCCGTGAATGCACCGCTGGCTCCTGGTACCGACGGCCCGGTAGAAGGTCCTGCCGAAGCACGCGAATTCGCTGAGCAGTACGGTCTGCCGATCGTGATTAAGGCCGCGCACGGTGGCGGCGGACGCGGTATGCGAGTTGTCCGTGAATTGGATGAAATTGAAAGTGCTTTTGAATCGGCACAGCGCGAAGCCATTGGTGCCTTTGGCAACGGTGAATGCTTTGTAGAGCGTTTTCTCGATCAGCCTCGCCACGTAGAAACCCAGGTGGCAGCTGATCAGCACGGCGGCGTTGTGGTTCTGGGTACTCGCGACTGCTCGCTACAGCGCCGTCACCAGAAATTGGTAGAAGAAGCGCCAGCACCCTTCTTGAGCAAAGAGCAGATTAAGACTCTTGAAAAAGCGTCGAAAGATATTTTCGCCAAAGCTGGTTACGTGGGCGTAGGCACCTGTGAATTTTTGATTGCGAACGATGGCACTATCTCATTCCTCGAGGTCAATACTCGTATTCAGGTGGAGCACCCTGTGACCGAAGAGTCCGCTGGTGTGGACTTGGTCCGTATGCAACTCGATATTGCGGCAGGGGAGCCTTTGGCATTTACCGAAATGCCCGAGCCCATCATGCACGCCTTCGAGTTCCGTATCAATGCCGAAGATCCCGGCCGTGGTTTCTTGCCCTCCGCTGGAACCATTGAAGCAATCAACGTGCCTACCGGTCACGGCATCCGCTGGGACTCGGGCGTGCGCGCAGGTACCGTGATGGACGGTAGCTTCGATTCGATGCTCGCAAAACTTATTGTGACCGGAACAACCCGCGAACGTGCGCTGCGCCGTGCACAGCACGCTCTCAAGCAACTTGAAATCCAGGGTGTTGCAACCGTTATTCCTTTTGATCGCATGGTCGTGGAGCACCCCGCGTTCAAATCAGAAGACGGCAAGCTCGGCATTTACACCACGTGGATTGAAAACGAACTAGGCGACGACCTTGAGATCGATCCCGCTTATGAGCAGGGTCTGTTGCCGGTGGGCGCTAAATCCATGCCGGGTACCGGAATGACTCGTTTTACCCTTGAAATTGACGGCACCCCCAAGCGCGTGGGTATTCCCGACGCCGTGTTCGGCTCGATGGGTAGCGGTGCTGGAGTTGCCGAGCAGGGGGAGGACGACGCGCCGTCGGACGTCACCGCACCCATGGGTGGCGTGCTGATTCGATACACCGTTGAAGCCGGTGCAGAGGTTGAAGAGGGAGCGCAAATTGCCTTGCTAGAGGCCATGAAGACTGAGGTTCCTGTTTACGCCGAAGTAGCGGGAACGATTGATTCTTTGCCCGTGGCAGAAGGCGAGCGCGTGAATGCGGGAACAATTCTGGCCCACTTCGCGTAATCTGGTGTGGTGAATTCAAACTACGCTCATTTCTCACACGTGCCTAGCCTTGATGAGATAGCCCATCGAGGCCCGAATGTTCAGCACGCTCATCATACAGAATGGGCTGTTAACGTATTGCGAGATGCCATGAACGAGGGGGCTCTTGTTCCCGGCGCTAAGCTCTCTGAGATTCATATTGCAGAGATTCTTGGTATCTCGCGTAATACGTTGCGCCAGGCGTTTATGATTTTAGTTTCGCAAAATTTGGTGGAGCAAATTCCTAATCGTGGCGTGTTCGTTAAAGAGCCTGATGAAGAACAAATTTCTGAGCTGTTCACGGTTCGTTTGGCGCTAGAGAGCACGGCGATTGAGTTGGCGAAGGCGCAACCTCATGAAGAGTTACGTGCAGTTGTTAGCAATGCTAAACAGTGCCGTGCTGACAATGACGTGCCGGGTATGGCGTTAGCTAATCAGGAGTTTCACCGCGGTTTGGTGGCTCTGGCGCAGAGTGCGCGCCTCAATCGTATGATGAGCGCAGCGCTTGCTGAAATGCGGTTGTTGTTCTTTTCGATGATGGATGTGCCCATGTTTCATGCGCACTTTATTGATTCTAATGAGGAGTTATTGCACCTAGTTGAACAAGGGGAGACGGTGCGTGCTCAGCAAGTTTTGCGAGAGTACCTGGAATCTTCACAGACGTATTTTGCAGAGCGAATTGGCTAGCAAACTATTTCAGGTTCCACAAGTTTAAAGCTGCGGGGCTCGGTTCAATGAACCGAGCCCCGCAGCTTTTGAGTATCTATTGCCGTCTGCGCTGTTTAGGAGAGCGAATCGTCAATCTTGACCGACGAGCCCGAGCTCGTTTGCACCACCGGGATTTGTTTGGTGGGGGATTTGAGCGCAACGGCGTTATCCACGTGCTGATCGCCTTGTAGGTGATTGTTACCCATGGTCGTCTCATCGAAAGGACGCTGACCGGAGAGCACAGCCTTCACCTGATCTTTGTCGATTTCGTGAACCAGGGTGCCCATCAGCACCGTTGCTACCGCGTTGCCGGTGAAGTTGGTGAGTGCACGAGCTTCTGACATGAAGCGGTCGATACCCACAATGAGGCCAACGCCGTCGATGAGGTCGGGGCGGTGGGATTGCAGACCAGCTGCCAAGGTAGCGATACCGGCGCCGGAGACGCCAGCGGCGCCTTTGGACGCGATAATCATGAAGATGAGTAGTGAAATCTGCTCACCCATAGCAAGGGGCTTGCCCATTGCCTCAGCCACAAAGAGGGACGCCATCGTCAGATAAATCGCGGTGCCATCAAGGTTGAAGGAGTAGCCGGTGGGTACCACGATGCCGGTCACCGGCTTGGAAACACCGAGGTGTTCCATCTTGGCAATGAGCCGAGGTAGCGCAGCTTCAGAGGAAGAGGTGGAGAAAATTAAGAGATATTCGCGAGCCAGGTACTTCATAAGCTTGAAGATATTGACGCCGGTGAAAATCTTGAGGATAGAACCGAGGACCACCACGATGAACAAAATACAGGTGATGTAGAAAGCTACCATGAGCACGAACATCGACCCGATTGCTTTAGCGCCGGTATTACCAACAACTGCGGCGATTGCGCCAAATGCACCAAGGGGAGCAACCCACATAATCATCATGAGCAAGCGGAAGACGAGCGCTTGCATGTAGGTGATGAATTTTAGGACGGGTTTACCAACCTCGCCCATGCGTTGCAGGGCAAAACCTACCAAGAGCGCCACAAAGAGTGTCTGCAAAATGTTGCCTGAGGTTAAAGCTGAAAGCAAAGAGGTGGGAATAATACTAAGCAGGAACCCTGTGGTGCCATGCGCGGCTTCACCCTCTGGGGTGGGCATTTTGTAACCGGTGGGTGAATAATGGAGGTTATGCCCGGGTTCAATGAGGTTACCGACAAACAGGCCAACAGCTAGTGCGAAAGTAGACATGAGAATAAAATAAGCCAGCGCCATGCCACCGACTTTGCCCACGGTAGCCGCTTTTGCTACTGAACCCACACCCAACACAATGGTGCAGAAAATGATGGGAGCGATCATCATTTTGATAAGTGCAATAAAACCGGTGCCGATAGGAGCAAGAGCCTTGGCGAAATCCGGTGCTAATAGACCCACCACGCAACCCAGTACCACCGCGATAATCACGGAAATGTAGAGCATGTGAGTGGGGTCTTTATAAAACTTCTTTTGAGGTTGAGTCGAAGCAGTCATGCTTGTGTGAACGCCTTTCTGTGTGCGGCGATAAAAGTACCCGAAGTGTACGAGACGACGTCGAAAATGCCGGGAAGTAACTGGTCCTTATCGTAAAAACCGTGACGGCTAATACACAAATAGTAGGTCATCCGGACCGGGTTATGATGGTGATTAGGACAAAAAGGTACAGACACCTCTAAAAGTTGCTGGCTGTGGAGAGACCTGATTTCAGCGATCTACAGTTACATTTTTCTAAGTTAAAACACATTTCTTGCAACAGACGGGTAAATCGAGAAGTACGGAACAAGATTCGCTACCAGAAACACCCCCGTTCACATGTGATACTAAATTCTGTGATTGATGCGCTCATAAAGATACTGACGGTAACTCCAGCTCTCATAGGGTTGGGGTTGATGATGGGTTTTAGCCCCTCGCTTTATAGCATCACCTTTCTGGCTTTGATTAAAGACCCCAAACAACTGCATATTGCAAGGTGGTTGGCGCTGGGTATTTTTGCCGGCGCGACCCTTTTAATTTTGCTTTTTCGAATAATCAACCCCCAAAACCTCATCACTTTAGTGCACGGTGAAACTCACAAGCTTATACTCACCAGTAGCATTGATGCTTGTGCGGGTATTTTATTGCTAATTGTTGCCATTGTATTGTGGATGCGCCGGAACCATCCTCACAAAGCACACCGCGTAGCAGGCTCTCAACTTCATCGTGGCAAAGCCATACTCGAAGGGTTCTTCAATTCAGCAGTCAGCATAAGCTCCGTTGCCACCATGTATGTGGTTGGGCGAACCATTTCTAGCGTTAGCGAAAATCTATTCCAATGGATTCTTACCTACGCAATTTTTTCAGTAGTCTTGTTAGCGCCCTACCTGGGTATTGAAGCTGGGTGGAATAAATATCCGGAGTTGAGGCATAAAGTCATCACCGGGTTAAATTGGCTAAAAACCGCGCATCTTAGCGGCATGTATGCTTTCATCCTGGCTATTGCGGGAACCGTTTTTTTATTCCTTGCCGTGAGTAAGAAGCTCATTCTCTAGTTTTTAAGTTGTTAAGAATCAGCAGTAAACGGGTAATCTATAAGGCAAGACGAATAAACTAAACGATCTCAATTATCTCAAAGGTGAAAACATTGACCGAAAATGGAGCCGAACAGCTCGGACCCACCGGACGCCCGGTTCGCACTTTTCCTGATCCTGCGCCTCTGACTGAACATGGTCCCGCCCGCATCATCTCCATGGTGAACCAAAAAGGTGGGGTGGGGAAAACTACCTCCACTATCAACCTAGGTGCTGCCCTCGCAGAGTGCGGACGAAAAGTTCTGCTGGTGGATTTTGACCCCCAGGGTGCGCTCTCTGCTGGATTCGGTGCTAATCCTCACGAACTTGATTTGACCGTTTATAACGTCATGATGGATCGCAAGGTTGATATTCACGAGGTTATTCAACCCACCGACGTCGAAAACATCGATTTGTTGCCAGCCAACATTGACCTCTCCGCCGCCGAAGTTCAGCTGGTGAACGAAGTGGCACGTGAACAGGTCTTAGCATCAGCTCTGCGCAAAGTGGAGAATGACTACGACGTCATTCTGATTGACTGCCAGCCCTCGCTCGGTCTGCTCACCGTCAATGCATTGACCGCAAGCCACGGCGTCATTATCCCCTTGATCTGCGAATTCTTTGCGCTACGCGCAGTAGCTTTGCTGGTGGACTCAATCGAAAAGGTGCAAGACCGCCTGAATCCCAAGCTACAAATTGACGGCGTACTCGCCACCATGTTTGATACCCGCACGTTACACTCTAAAGAGGTGCTGGCGCGCATCATCGATGCTTTTGGCGATAAAGTTTTCGACACCGTCATCAAGCGAACCGTGAAGTTCCCCGACGCCACCGTTTCTGCTGAACCCATTCTCTCGTATGCTTCGAACCACTCGGGCGCTGAAGCTTATCGCCAACTAGCGCGTGAGCTCATCAGCCGTGGTGGAGCGCCCTAAACGCCGCTGCCACTGCCCGACGACGCCGCGCGACCCCAACAACGGGTGGGGCGGCGTCGTTGCTTTTTGGAGGCAGGTAGCTATCAATGCGGGCAAATAGCTGACGCGAGCAATTAATCGACGCCGATAAATAACTGACGTGGGCAAGGCAACGCGCCAAACCCCTTGTAATTGACTGCTCCTTGCGACGATAATTAAAAAGGCTGGCAGGAATTACCTGCCTGATGCAGACTGAAAAGGACGCTGCCGTGATGGCACCGACAACCCTCCACAACGCGTCACAGAACGCGCCCGGTGATGTTCATTCCACCGAATTTACTGTGACCCTCGAAAACTTCGAAGGTCCGTTTGACCTTCTCCTCTCACTCATTTCCCGCAGAAAACTCGATATTACAGACATTGCGTTGGCAACCGTCACCGATGAGTTTCTGCAGTATATTTCCGCACTTTTTGACGCCGAAACCACCAAAGCGCTCGATCAAGCTAGCGATTTTCTGGTCACCGCGGCCACCCTTCTCGATTTGAAAGCGGCTCGTTTGCTGCCTCAGTCGCGGGTTACGTCTGAAGAAGACATTGCTCTATTAGAAGCCCGCGATCTACTGTTTGCTCGCTTATTGCAATACCGCGCTTACCGCGACGTCGCTGAGATTTTGAGTGAAAAATACAAAAGCGAAGCGCACAGATTCCCGCGCTCGGTGGCATTAGAACCCCAGTTTGCCCAAGCGCTACCCGAACTCGTGTTCACCACGAAGCCCGAGGAATTTGCGCGCATTGCCGCTGCCGCGCTCAGCAAATCAGCATTTGACGCCGAGCACGAGACCCAAGCTCAGGCATCAACTCTTGGCCACTTGCGCGAGCCGCTCACCACGATTGCTCACGAAGAACAGGTGATTATTCAGCACCTATCCAACGGGCAAGCCGCTACCTTTTATGACGTCATCGCCGGAAGTGGCGAGTTCGAAATCGCCGTCGTGCGGTTCTTGGCAGTTCTAGAATTGTTCCGCCGCGGCGTCGTTGATATTGACGCTTCTGAAGGAGCTACCAATTTTTCGATGGTGCTGGTGAAAGTGCCGTCTGCTTTCGAATTAGAAAATACACGAGACCAGCAGGGGAGTGAATCATGAGCAACGAAAACCACCCTGATTACACTCCGTCTGATCTTGAGATTTTACTGTCCGGTTCGTGGAATCCTGACGCTGTTGCAGACGAGACGGTTGCAGAGACCACCCTCGAGACAGCCGAGGAGACCATCGAAGGCGCTGACTCGGCGCAAGAGCCACAAACCGCGCCGGCTAGTGCTGAGCCAGACGAACTTGCCCGCGTAGAACTCTTACCTGGCGGTGTCAAAGCCAGCATTGAAGCAATACTTGCGGTGGTAGATCAGCCGGTCAGCGCTCGCGAGCTCTCAGCAGCCTTGATTGTTTCTGAGGCAACCATCGAAAAAGCACTCGATGACTTGTCTCGCGAATACAATGGTTATGACGATGGCGAGCAGGTTCACGAACCGCGCGGATACGAGTTGCGCCAGGTGGGTGGCGGCTGGCGTCTGTACTCCCGGAGTACTTTTAGCCCGTGGGTAGCCAAGTTTGTTGGGGGAAAATCTACCGCAAAACTTTCTAAATCGGTGATGGAAACACTGACGGTGGTGGCGTATCAGCAGCCGGTCACTAGAAACTACGTGGCGGGAGTACGCGGGGTCAACATAGATGCGGCCTTTCGCACACTTCGCCAGCGCGGACTCATTGCAGAGACCGTTCCCGACTCAGAAACCGGTGCACACCAATTTGTGACCACCGAATTGCTCCTCGAAAAACTGGGCATTAATTCGCTGGACGAATTGCCGCCTCTGGCACCCTTTTTGCCAGATCTTGACGATTTAGAACTCAGCGGTGAGAACCCCTAAAACTTGATGAGAGACCTCATCACCCCATAGATTTTTACAATGCTTATAAGACATCCGGTGCGAAAAGCATATGTGAGCATTCGCGCCACAGAAGAAAGAGGAGCCGATCATGGCACAAGGACGTTCAGGTAATCACGGACGAGGCGGCGCTGGCCGCGGATTTGGCAAAAACAACGAATACCGCGGTGGCAAGCCCGGTGCATCAGCAGGCCGACCAGGTCGCCCCGGGCGTCCTGGTGACGGCAAGCCAGGCAAGCCAGGCGACTTCAAAGCTGGCGCCAAGAGTGGGTTCAAGGGCAAAGGCTCCAACAAGGGCGCAAAGCCCGGCACTCCCGGTGGCCCCCGCAAAGCAGGCACCGGCAAGGGACCTAAATTCCGTTCAGGTCAGCCCTTCGCGAGCGAGTTCGGTGAATTCCGCCCGCAGAATCGCAACAAGAACTATGCAGGGCCCCACCGCCCGCGCCGTCCTAAAGCAGACCCCGTAGATCACTACGATTTTTATGATCACAACGGTGTGCGCCTTCAAAAGCTGATGGCCCAAGCTGGTGTGGCGAGCCGCCGCGTTTGTGAAGAGATGATTGAAGAGGGTCGCGTGACCGTCAATGATGAGCTCGTGACCGAACTCGGTGTGCGCGTGAACCCTGAAGACGTCACCGTGCGCGTGGACGGCATTAGCATTCAGACCAACGACAAACTGGTCTACATGGTGTTGAACAAGCCCAAGGGCGTTGTCTCTGCGATGAATGACCCCGAAGGTCGCCCCAATATCAGTGACTTCTTGCGTAAGTCCATGAACACTCGCGTGTTCCACGTTGGCCGCCTCGATGTTGAAACCGAAGGTCTGCTCTTGCTCACCAACGACGGCGAACTGGCTAACCGTTTGACTCACCCCTCTTACGAGATTCCCAAGACCTACTTGGTTCAGGTGCACGGTCCGGTGGATTCGGGTATAGGCGCTGAGCTGAAGAAGGGTATCCGTTTAGAAGACGGCACCGCTCGTTTGGACAGCTTCAAACTGGTGGATTCCACCCCCGGTCACGTGCTGATTGAGGTGAGCATTCACTCGGGTAAGAACCGTATTATCCGCCGTCTCTTTGAGGCTGTGGGTTACCCCGTGGAGAAACTTGTTCGCGTGGAAATGGGTCCGATTCGCATTGGTTCTCAGAAACAGGGCACCATTCGCAATCTCTCCAAGGTTGAAATTGGTGCACTCCTCGCATCAGTAGATATGTAAGAGTTGCCCGCACCCATAAGTTGCCTAGCTCCCATTGTTCAAGGACATCCATGGAAACATCAGAAAATATATCGGCTATCAACGGCCCCGTACTTATTATTGGTGCGGGTCTTCTAGGTGCCTCGGTAGGTCTTGCCCTGCGAGTGCATCGTGTGCCGGTGTATATTTCTGATATTTCACCCACCGTTGAGGCAATCGCTACTGAGATGGGGGCTGGAATCTCTGTGCGAGCTCTCGCTCGCGAATCCGCCAACAGGGGGAATCAGAGAAGCGATCTCACGCAGCTTCTTTCGGTGGAACCGGTACTGGTTGTGGTTGCCGCTCCGCCAGATGTGTGCGCTGAGATTATTATTCAGCAACTGAACCTCTGGCCCGACGCAACGGTAGTGGACATTGCCTCGGTGAAGGCAACAATCTTGGCCGAGGTGCAAGGATCAGGGGTTAACGTTTCCCGTTACGTGGGTACTCACCCCATGGCAGGACGCGAAAAGTCTGGTCCGATAGCTGCCCGCGGGGAACTCTTCACTTCCCGTCCGTTCGTCGTGTGCCCGCACCCCACAGCACAGGCACACTCTGTGCGAATGGCACAAAACCTTGGTCGAGAGCTCGGATCGATTATTACCTCTATGGACGTGCGCGAACACGATGAGACGGTAGCGCTCATTTCGCACCTGCCACAGGTGATGAGTTCGTTACTCGCATCGAGGTTACAAGACACCCCGCTTCATGCGCTGGGACTGGCAGGGCAAGGTCTGCGTGATACCGTGCGCATCGCGGCGTCAGATCCGGCGTTGTGGATTCAGATTCTGGCGGCCAACTCCAATCCGGTACTTGCCACGCTCTACGATGTGCGTGAGGACCTTAACCGCATCATCGCAACTCTTGAAACCGTCGATGCCGCCGGCACCAGGCTGGGAATAGCTCAGCTGATGAGCGAGGGCAACGCAGGAGCCGCCCGCATTCCCGGCAAACACGGTGGCGCACCGCAAGCATTTGCCCAGCTCACCGTGCTGGTCGATGACACGCCGGGACAAATTGCTAAGCTTCTCTTTGAGATAGGGGAGCTTGGGGTGAACATCGAAGATTTACGCATGGAACACTCACCCGGGCAACCGGTGGGCATGGTCGAAATTTCGATCAACCCAAACGAACACGAAAAATTGGTAGAAGATCTCACCAGCGCAGGCTGGAAGGTTGTTCGCTAACGGAAAGGCACATAATGACCAAACTGGTGATTGCAATTGACGGACCTTCTGGCTCAGGCAAATCCTCGGTATCGCAGGCGGTTGCTCAGCACTTTAACCTGGAATACCTTGATACCGGTGCAATGTACCGCGCGTTAACCTGGTACTGCCTGGATCAAAGCACCGATCTGACCAACCCAGAGGCAATTATCGCTGCCGCAGAAAAATTCCCGCTACACCAGGGCACCAATCCTGGCCAAGAGTCCATTGTTGTAGGTGCTACCAATGTGGGTGAAGCGATTCGTGAACCTCGCATTTCTGAATCGGTCTCGGCAGTGGCTTCGGTGCCGCGCGTCCGCGAAATTCTGATTCAGATGCAACGTGATGCGATTGCGAACTCTGCCAACGGCATGGTGGCTGAAGGCCGCGATATCACCACCGTGGTAGCACCCGACGCCGACGCCCGCGTTCTACTAACGGCTTCGGAAGAAGTGCGCCTGGCACGTCGCGGATTGCAGCTTGGCGGAACTCAAAGTTCCAGCGAATTGCAGGCACAGGTTGTGCAACGCGATGCCAGAGACTCAAAAGTAAACAACTTCACCGAAGCAGCTCCAGGGGTAGCCCTGGTGGATTCTTCGGACCTAGATTTTGAACAGACCATAGCAGCTGTTGTGGCTGCGGTAGAAGAGCAGATCAACAGCTAGTCTCTGCACTAGACTGTTCACCAAAACCTAATCATAGAAAAGAGGTTGCGACGTTGGCTGAAGATTTTATGCCCGAACGCGACGAATACGAAGAAAAATTTCTAGGCGGTGGCGCTGATGACATTTCAGAACGTCTTGCCGAGATTGACGAAGAGACCGCAGCCCAGCGTGCAGAAGCATTGCGCGCCGGTCTTGAGGACTACGAACTTGAAGAAGAAGACCAAGAGCTTCTGAACTCATGGGGCTTTGATATCCACGAGGATATTTCAGAAGAAGCCGACCCCGTGGTAGCGATTGTGGGCCGACCAAACGTTGGTAAATCTACCATTATTAACCGCATTTTGGGACGTCGCGAGGCAGTGGTTGAAGATAAGCCCGGCGTGACGCGCGACCGTGTTTCCTACAAAGCGGAGTGGACTGGCAAGGACTTCACCTTGGTTGATACCGGCGGTTGGGAAGCTGACGCTAAGGGTATTGACGCGCAGGTTGCCGCGCAGGCAGAGATTGCTGTGGCGCACGCCGACGTCGTTCTGCTCGTGGTCGATGCCCTGGTAGGTATCTCGGCAACCGACGAAGCCATTGTGCGCATGTTACGCCGCGTCGAAAAGCCCATCTTGCTCATTGCTAACAAGGTGGATGCTGAGCATCAAGAGGCTGAGATTCACGCGCTGTGGTCCTTGGGTATGGGTGAGCCCTACCCGGTTTCTGGTTTGCACGGCCGCGGTCTTGCAGATTTGCTCGACGCGTTGCTCAAGGTCATGCCCGAGCACTCACAGTACGCAGAACCTGAGGCGCTCGGCGGTCCTCGCCGCGTGGCACTGGTAGGACGCCCGAACGTGGGTAAATCCTCGCTTTTGAACAAGCTCGCAGGTGAAGAACGTGCCGTCGTCAACGACCTTGCAGGCACCACCCGTGACCCTGTGGATGAGATTGTAGAACTGGGCGATCGTCCCTGGCGATTCGTAGATACCGCAGGTATTCGCCGTCGTGTACATATGGCAAAGGGCGCAGATTTCTATGCGTCCCTGCGTACCCAGACCGCTATTGAGCGCTCCGAGGTCTGCGTGGTTTTGCTCGATGTTTCTGAACCCATTTCAGAACAGGACGTGCGCATTATTCAGCAGGTCGTGGATTCTGGCCGCGCATTGGTTCTAGCCTTCAATAAGTGGGATACCCTCGACGAAGAACGTCGTGACCTGCTCGAACGCGAAATTGATCGCGACCTTGCCCACGTGGCGTGGGCGCCACGCGTCAATATTTCAGCCCGCACCGGTTGGCACAAAGATAAGCTCGTTCCCGCTTTGGAAACTGCTTTGGAATCATGGGATTCACGTATTTCTACCGGACGCCTCAACGCGTTCTTGGGCGAAATTGTGGCAGCATACCCGCACCCGTTGCGCGGTGGCAAGCAGCCCCGAATTCTCTTTGGTACCCAGGTGTCATCACGTCCGCCCAAGTTCGTGCTGTTCACCACCGGATTCTTGGATCCCGGTTATCGCCGATTCATCACGCGCCGTTTGCGTGAAACATTCGACTACACCGGTACGCCAATTGAGATTTCGATGCGCGTGCGTGAGCGCCGCACACTCGGCGAGCGTCAGGCGGGTAAGCCTGGTAAGGCATCTAAGGGCTCACGCCCTAAGAGCAATCGCCGATAGCAGGTAGCGGGGTGGCTTATTCGCGAACGAAGCCACCCCTGTGCGTTTCCTGGCGTTGCTAACGCTGTGATACAAACCGCGAAAAATTTCGTTCAAAGTGGCCGTTCTCGATTTGGCGTTCGTCTAATTCCTGGGTATAGTTGTACGAGTGCTTGAGGGAAACCGCAAGTTACAATCGGGTTGTGGCGCAGCTTGGTAGCGCACTTGACTGGGGGTCAAGGGGTCG
>JAUMUA010000123.1 GCA_030530925.1 Rothia sp. (in: high G+C Gram-positive bacteria)
CGAAAGAGACTCGTTAATCTGAGTATCTTGGGACGCCTTATACACCTCGTTGGTCTGAGGATCTTTGCATTCAGGAATATCCACCATCAAATCGCGGGGGAAAGAGAGCACAGAAACATTCTTCTTATCCTGGCTCACCTGAACCAACATCATGACGTCAGAACGCGCCCCAGACTTTGCGTCTGCGGCGTCGCCATATGCTGCATTGTTGCCCGAACGCGTATCTGAACCGATCACTAAAATATCTAGCGGACCATCTACCAGACCGCTAGTGTTTTGGCCTAAATTGAGGGCGGCTGTGTGTACGTTAGAACGCAACCGCAAAAAAGAGGCCCCTGCGATACCCATCCCCAAGAGTAAGATTCCAACACAAGCAAGTACTAACCATTTATTACGCTTTGATTTAATGGGTTCTTGCTTGAGATGGCGCCCTTCACTGATTAGCGGAGGCATTGAAGACTCTGAATAACTGGGGCGAGGCACAGAAGATCCTTTTTTCGTGGGGGCAAGCTAATAAGAAAGTACCTCACAAGGTACACATCTAGCCTGGGTATTTACTACAAGAGTGGCTCTTTAGAAGCCTAAACGACCTAGCGCTCGGGGGTCGCGTTGCCAATCTTTAGCTACTTTGACATGGATATCTAAGTACACTTTGGTGCCTAGCAGTGCCTCAATATTTTTGCGGGCAACTGAGCCAATTTCACGCAAACGTGAGCCATTTTTGCCGATGATGATCGCTTTTTGTGAAGAACGCTCAACGAATAAATTGACGTGCACGTCCAAGAGGGGATTATTTTCAGCTCGACCCTCGCGCAGATTCATCTCTTCAACAGTGACGGCAACCGAGTGAGGAAGCTCATCGCGCACACCCTCAAGTGCAGCTTCTCGAACCAACTCAGATACCAAGGTCACCTCAGGTTCGTCGGTGAGCTCGCCGTCAGGATACAGGGGTGGGGAATCTGGCAAGTATGTAGAAAGCAAGGTGGCGACGTCTTCAACCTGAAAATCTTTAACCGCTGAAACAGGGATGATGTCTGCCCAACCACCCTTACCATCGTGGGCTAAGGGCGCAGATTTTTTTGCGCCTTGCTGACGTTGAGCTGCAGGGCCACTCCCCTTTTGGAACGGTTTATCTTTGGACTTTTGGGCCCTCCGAAGCTTGCGTTCCTCACGAGCTGATCTCTCGGCGCTCATGACTTCTTCACCCAACTGGCTGACAGCAATCAGCTGTTCTGCAAGTTCTTGTTGCGAAACAGTATCGGCCTTCGTCACAATTGCCACAACCGGACGGTTTCCCGACGCCGCAATTTGCTGAGCGATATAACGATCGCCCGGACCGATCTTCTCGTTAGCTGGAATACAAAAACCTACAACATCAACTTCGGAGAGTGTTTCGGCAACCAAATCGTTGAGACGTTCGCCAAGCAGAGTGCGCGGACGGTGAAGACCCGGGGTATCAACAAGCACCAACTGGAATTTATCGCGATGTACGATGCCACGGATGGTGTGACGCGTAGTTTGCGGACGGTTAGAGGTAATCGCAATCTTTTGACCCACCAGCGCATTT
>JAUMUA010000038.1 GCA_030530925.1 Rothia sp. (in: high G+C Gram-positive bacteria)
CTGGGCAACCTTCACGTCGTCGGAAAGCTCGGCGGTAGTGTTGCTGGCGGAAATATGGCTTACCGCGCCTAGACCAGAGAAACCTATGATGCCGGCAACCGCAAGGCAAGAGAACATCGTTGGTTTTTTCACGGAAAATCCTCCACCCGGTTGCGCTAGTTAGTCGTACTATTTTTGCACACTGGCTGATCCAACAATCGTGCTCTGAGCAAAATAGAGCATAAACAGTGAAAAATTACGGAACTTTGAGTAGTCTTAAATCCCTCAAAGAACCGCTAAAACGCTACTGAAAGAGTAGAACACATGGCTAAAAAAACCGAGATGAATTCCCGTGAACGTCGCGCCGCTGAGCGCGCTGCGCAAGGCGTTACCGCCAAAGAACCTAAAAAATTATTCGTCAACATTGAGCAGATTCGCCAAGCGATTACCCCAACCATTGAAGAGTTTGGGTGTGTTTTGGAATCCCTCAACGCTAAAGGTGCTGGGTCAAACAAGATTCTAGAAATCATGATTGATTACACCGAAGAACGCACTGATTTTCTTTCGCTGGACACCATCGCTGAGGTCTCACAAGCTATTTCACCGGTTCTCGATGAAATTGACGACGGCGAATCACCCTACTTGCTCGAGGTTTCTTCACCCGGTGCAAACCGTGCCCTTACCGAAACCCGTCACTGGAAGCGTTCATTGGGTCGACTTCTTGAAATCAAACCTCAAGATGGTTCCGAAACATTCCTTGCTCGTCTTGATGAAGTGAGCGAGGAAGGTCCTGTGGTGCGTCGAAAGAAAAACACCAAAAAAGGACAAAAAGAATCCTATAAAGAGGCTGAGACCCTACCTTGGAACTCAATTTCTGAGGCAAAAGTAGAAATAGAGTTCAGCCACTAAGAATTCTTTAGATAGAATCACCTTAGAAGTACTTGTTCGACAAGATGATTTGTGCGGGAAAGCTCGCGTGAATTGAACACATGGGCAGAGCCGGGATACGAGAGTGTCCCGGCACTGTTTTACACGGAAAGGCCAGCTATGGACATCGATCTGAGCAACCTGCGACTCCTCGAAAAAGAGCGAGACATTTCAATCGACGAACTCATTCCCTTGATTGAAGGCGCACTGCTGATTGCGTATCAGAAGCAACCCGGTGCAATCCGCGATTCACGCGCAGAAATCGACCGCAAGACCGGCGCCGTCACTATTTGGGCGCCCGAACTTGATGACGACGATCAGCAAATTGGTGAGTTCGACGATACCCCCAATAACTTTGGACGCATCGCTGCCTCCACCGCGCGTCAGGTGATTTATCAGCGTTTGCGCGACGCCGAAGATTCGCACCTTCTGGGCGAATTCCGCGACCGCGAGGGTCAGCTGGTATCCGGCGTCGTACAGCAGGGCCCTAACCCTCGTATGGTGCAGGTAGATTTGGGTACCGTTGAGGCTGTTCTGCCTTCCTCTGAGCAGGTTCCCGGGGAGCGCTACCCACACGGTTCGCGTATTCGCGCTTACCTCTTTGAGGCTCGCCGTGGTCCTAAGGGTCCCTCGATCGTGCTCTCTCGTACACACCCCAATTTTGTGCGTCGTCTTTTTGAACACGAAGTTCCTGAAATTCAAGACGGTTCAGTAGAAATCATGTCCATTGCTCGTGAGGCAGGGCACCGCACCAAGATTTCTGTTCGTGCCACCCAGCCTGGAATTAACGCTAAAGGTTCGTGCATTGGCGAAATGGGCTCACGTGTGCGCGCAGTCATGAGCGAGCTCAAGAACGAGAAAATCGATATCGTAGATTATTCTGACGATCCCACCGAGTTTATTGCTGCAGCGCTTTCACCTTCAAAGGTTAAGAGCGTAACCGTCACTGATCAGCGCACGTTCTCAGCTCGTGCAGTGGTTCCCGATGACCAACTTTCGTTGGCTATTGGTAAAGAAGGTCAGAACGCCCGCCTCGCAGCAAAACTCACCGGCTGGCGCATTGATATCTTGTCAGAATCACGCTTCAACCAGGCAACCGCCGAGGCAGAATAAATATATTTTAGGGTGCGTGAAAGTGCGAACTAACTCACGTACTTGTGCGCAAACCTACTTGCAGGGCTAAACTATTAAATGTCTGTATCTTTGCCGCGTATGCGGTAACGGATATTTATGCTAAAAATGCGCTCAATATTCGAGAAGTTTATAAGAAGGGGGAAAACCATTGAGTGAACCCCTTCGAACCTGCATTGGTTGTAGATCCAAAGATCAGCAAAAAAATTTAGTTCGGCTCGTCTGCGAAACTCGCGAGAACTCACCAGTTCCCTTCGCGGTTTTTGATGAGGGTCGAAAGCTCCCTGGACGAGGAGCCTGGCTTCACCGCCAGCAATCGTGCCTGCAGAAAGCCCAGAAAAAAGGTGCTTTCAACAGAGCCTTTCGCGCCAGGGTAGAGCCCTCTGAATTGGTGATGAACGCATAGCTCGTTCTCACTGGCTCAGCTTGTCACCGTCAGATACTGTGGCAAGTAGGCGAACCGATATGTAAGTCAACTAGTTTGACGGCTTCTTATCTGAAAGCGAGTCAGAAAACTGATGGAAACTCAATGAGTGCCGCACGATGAGTACTTTGTGCTCTCTAATCGGCAGAAAAGTAGTTTGCTTCTCATATAGAAGTGTGTCTACTCCTCTGAAGTATTAAAGGTTCGCGCCGCCCTGGTGCGAACCAGGACAGGAGAAATGTGGCTAAGCCCCGCGTTCACCAGCTCGCAAAAGAGCTGGGAATTTCATCTAAAGAAGCAATTGCAAAGCTTCAAGACCTTGGCGAATTCGTCAAAGGTCCTTCATCAACTGTGGAACCGCCCGTAGAGAAAAAACTACGTTCGGCATTCCCTAAAAAAGATTCAGCAGATAACGGTGCCGCTGAAAAATCAGCGCCATCACCTGTAGCAACTCCAGAACCTGCAGTTAAATCAGATGCTTCTGCACCCAAGCCAGGTGCACCGGCTCCTAAGCTCGCAGCTAAGCCTGCCTCGTCGGCGCCCAAGCCTGGCTCAGCACCTAAGCCTGCAGGCAACGCTGAAAAGCCAGCGGCACAGACCGAGAAGCCAGCGGCTAAATCAGGTCCTCGCCCCGGCAACAACCCTTTCGCAACTCAGCAGGGCATGAATCGTGCAGAGACTCCTGCATCCGGTTCTGCTACGCCTAAGCCGGCTTCGTCAGCACCTAAACCTGGTGCTCCTAAGCCTTCTGCGGCGCCTAAGCCCGGTGCAAAGCCAGGGCCACGTCCCGGCAACAACCCCTTCTCAACCCAACAGGGTATGGGTAAGCGTAACGAACGCGGTGAGCGTTCAGAGCGTGGTGATCGTAACGGTGGTCCCCGCCCAGGCGGACGCAACCAGCGTAATGATGGTCAACGTCCGGCACGCAACGCCCAGCCGGTAACGGCGGACCTCGCCCCGCTGGCAACGGCGGCGGTCGCAACCAGCGCCCTGCAAACGCAGGCCAGGGTGGTCCCCGTCCCGCAGGTAACAACGCACCTCGTCCGGCATCTGGCGGTAACGGTGGCGGCAATCGCCCCTCACCGAACATGATGCCCGCTAAGATGGCAGCTCCTGCAGCAGGTGCTCCCGGTGGCGGTCGCGGAGGCAATAACGGCCCTCGTCGCGGTGGCAACGGTGGCGGCGGCTTTAACCGCGGTCCAGGTCGCGGTGGTCCCGGTGGCGGTCGTGGTAACGCACAGGGTGCTTTCGGTCGCGGTGGCGGCGGAGGACGTCGTAAGAAGAAGCAGAACCGTCGCGATCAAGAGCAGCTACAGGCACCAGCAGTAGGTGGCGTAGTTGTACCTCGCGGTAACGGCGATACGCTCATTCGCTTGCGTCGCGGTGCGTCCATCATGGATTTTGCTGAGAAAATCAATGCAAACCCAGCATCTTTGATTACCGTTTTGTTCCACTTGGGTGAAATGGCTACTCAGACTCAGTCATTGGACGAAGAAACCTTTGTTCTATTGGGTGAAGAGTTGGGTTACAAGATTCAGGTGGTGTCCCCTGAGGACGAAGAGCGCGAACTCTTTGAATCATTCGACATCAATCTAGACGCTGAAGCTGATGCAGAGAACTCCGACGTTCTTGAAATCCGCCCACCCGTTGTTACCGTCATGGGTCACGTTGACCACGGTAAGACTCGCTTGCTTGATGCCATCCGTAACACCAACGTTATTGAGGGTGAAGCCGGCGGTATTACCCAGCACATCGGTGCATACCAGATTTCCACCGAAGTTGAAGGCGAAGAACGCCTGATCACCTTCATCGATACCCCCGGTCACGAGGCGTTTACCGCTATGCGTGCCCGCGGTGCAAAGGTTACCGATATTGCTGTGCTCGTGGTTGCTGCGGACGACGGTGTCATGCCTCAGACCGTTGAAGCATTGAACCACGCACAGGCTGCAGAAGTGCCGATCGTGGTTGCAGTTAACAAGATCGATAAGGAAGGCGCTAGCCCCGACAAGATTCGTGGCCAGCTCACCGAATACGGTTTGGTTCCTGAAGAATACGGTGGCGACACCATGTTCGTTGACGTCTCCGCACGTCAGGGCTTGAACATCAATGAGCTTCTTGAAGCTATTTGCCTCACCGCAGATGGCGCTCTTGAACTCACCGCTAACCCCAACAAAGAAGCTCGTGGCGTTGCCATCGAAGCCAACCTTGATAAGGGACGCGGCGCGGTTTCAACCGTTCTTGTTCAGTCAGGTACCTTGCACATTGGTGATGCCATTGTTGCCGGTAGCGCACACGGTCGCGTTCGTGCAATGTTCGACGAAAAGGGTCAGGCAGTAACCGAGGCAGGGCCTTCACGCCCCGTTCAGGTACTGGGTCTTTCCTCTGTTCCTCGTGCAGGCGATACCTTCATCTCCACCGAAGAAGAGCGCACCGCTCGTCAGATCGCTGAAAAGCGTGAGGCAGCAGATCGCAACGCACTGTTGGCTAAGCGCCGCAAGCGCGTTACCCTCGAGTCCTTCGATGCCGCTGTGGCTGAGGGCAACATGGACACCTTGAACCTCATCATCAAGGGTGACGTTTCGGGTGCTGTTGAAGCCCTTGAAGAGTCCATCATGAAGATTGACGCCGGTGGCGACGAAGTTCAGGTACGTGTAATCCACCGTGGCGTGGGTGCAATTACCCAGAACGACGTCAACCTTGCAACCGTTGACAGCGCAGTCATCATTGGCTTCAACGTTCGCCCCGCAGAGCGCGTGACCGAACTTGCAGACCGTGAAGGCGTAGAGCTCAAGTTCTACAGCGTGATCTACCGTGCACTCGAAGACATCGAAGCTGCAGTCAAGGGCATGCTCAAGCCTGAGTACGAAGAAGTTGAACTTGGTTCAGCTGAGGTTCGCGAAGTATTCCGCTCATCCAAGTGGGGTAACATCGCAGGTTCCATCGTTCGTAACGGCCTGATTAAGCGTAACGCTAAGGCTCGTTTGGTTCGCGATGGCAACGTTGTTCAGGACAACCTGACCATCGAATCATTGCGCCGCTTCAAGGACGACGCCACTGAGGTTCGCGAAGGCTACGAGTGTGGTATCGGTCTTGGCTCCTTCAACGACATCAAGGAAGGCGACATGATTGAGACTTGGGAGCTTCAGGAGAAGCCTCGGGTCTAAGCAGAGAATTTTTTAGACAGTTCGTCTTGATGCTTGAAATATGAAATAGCGGGGCGTCTCATCGAAAGGTGAGATGCCCCGCTATTGTTTCTAGTGCATTGGGCATTGTTTAGCATTGACCGATAAAATAGAACCCAAGAATGCAATTTTCCAAAGTGGCGCATTGCGCCCCCATCATCTTTAGGAGACTCCCATGGCAGATGCAGCACGCGCCGCGCGTCTAGCAGACCGAATCAAAGTTATCGTGGCAAAAGCACTCGAGCGCCGCATCAAAGACCCCCGCCTGGGCTTTGTTACCATCACCGACGCACGCGTCACGAACGACCTTCAGCACGCCACCGTTTACTACACCGTGTACGGCACCTCAGAAGAGCAGGCAGACACCAAGGCTGCACTGGAATCCGCAAAGGGCATCTTGCGTTCGGAGGTTGGCAAGAACATCACCGCGCGTTTGACCCCAACCCTCACCTTTGTACCCGATGAGGTTCCCGTTAACGCTTCGCACATCGAAGATCTGTTGCGCACCGCTCGTTCCCGCGATGAAGAGCTAGCACAGGCATCAGCTAACGCTTCTTATGCGGGTGAAGCTGACCCTTACAAGAAGCCTGAAGAAGACGAGCAAGAAGAAGCGTAAAGCGTGGCAAAGAAACAGCACCAGGGCCCTTCCGGGCTTATTGTGGTGGATAAACCTGCGGGCATGACGAGCCACGATGTGGTCTCTCGTGTTCGCAGGCTGGCACAAACCCGCAAGGTAGGCCACGCTGGCACGCTTGATCCCATGGCAACCGGTGTGTTGATTTTGGGTATTGGCAAAGCCACCAAATTGCTCACCTGGATTGTGGGGGAGAGCAAAACGTACACCGCAACTATGCGTTTAGGCGTTGCTACGGTGACCGACGACGCCGAAGGCGAGCCCACCGCTTTTGCCGCGCAAGAGCGCATCAACGCTATCAACGACGAGCGCTTGCACAGCGAGAGTGAAAAGCTCACGGGTGACATCATGCAGGTGCCTGCGTCGGTGTCTGCTATCAAAGTTGACGGCGTGCGTTCGTACTCGCGCGTTCGCGAAGGCGAAGAGGTAGAGCTGGCGGCACGTCCGGTGACTATTTCTGAGTTTGAGGTGCACTCACAGCGCTTTGAAAAAGTAGAGACCCCCGAGGGGGAGCTGACCGTACTCGATCTTGAGGTGACGGTCTCGTGTTCTTCGGGAACCTACATTCGCTCCCTAGCACGCGATCTGGGTCATGCGTTGGGCGTGGGTGGGCATCTCACCGCGCTGCGTCGTACCCGCATCGGTGAAATCGCCGTCGAGAACGCGCATTCTCTAGAGCACCTTGCACAACTGCGCGAAGAAGAGCAGCCCTTACCGCTGTTGAGTTTAGAAGACGCTGCACAGAAACTTTTTGACGCACGTCAGGCAAGCGCATTAGAGGCAACCGACCTCTCTAACGGACGTCGTATTGAACCCTCGGCGCCGTCGATGCGAGAGAACCCTGCACCGAGCACCGCAGGAATTACTGCGGTCTTTGCCCCCGATTCTACTCTTGTTGCCCTGTGTGAAAACAAGAAGTGGAAGGGCGAGGCGGTCGCGGCTCCCGTGCTGGTGTTTGAAGCTGGAAAAACATTTGAGGATATTTCATGATTCACGGATACGACCTGTGGTTTTGGATCACTCTGGTGCTAGGAACGGTAGCTTTTCTTGTGTGCATGGTGCAGTTTTTACGCGGAAAAGCTCCCGATGATTTCTCACAGGGATCAGCGATCGTGCTGCAGGGCTGGCTGTTTATCTACTTTGTAGGTTCCATCATCATGCAACTACTCACCGACGGGCCCAGCGGTGACTGGCTGGAATACTACGGCTATCTGTTGACCGCTATGGTGATTCCTGCCGGTGCTTTTACGTGGTCGATGACCGAGCGCACCCGCTGGGGAACGCTCGTGTTAGCCATTGTGGGGCCGGTGCTCATTGTGATGGTTCAGCGAATGAATATGCTCTGGTACTACTACAACTAAAAGAGCAACAATAACTAATCAAAAGAGAACACGAATATGTTTGTTAACACTTCCCCTGATCAGCACCCCGCTAAGAACCGTGGGTTCGGGCGCTTACTGATTGTTATTTACTGGGTTTTTTCGCTTTCTGCAGGTGCCCGCGCGGCGTACCAGCTGATTCGTAAATTCGACGAAGCGCCGGTATCTATTGCGCTTTCGGCGGTTTCAGCGGTGATTTACATTGTTGCTACCATCTTCTTGGCAAAGAAAGACTCCACCTCGTGGAACATTGCTGTCAGTGCTATCTCGGTGGAATTGTTAGGCGTTATCGGCGTAGGAATTTTCTCGCTAATTCGCCCCGATTTATTCCCCCTAGCATCAGTGTGGTCGCACTTCGGTCAGGGGTATGGATTTGTGCCTCTCATTTTGCCCATTATTGGGTTGTGGTGGCTTTTCCACACTAAAAAAGCCTCCAAACATCTCTAAAAGATGAGGTAAAAATAACCCCGCTCCTACCAGATTCGGCAGGGGCGGGGTTATTTGCGTAGTATGGAATCGTTCATTCAAGAAGGAGAGACGTGAAACAGTACCGCGAAATCAGCGAGATACCTGCTGAGTTTGGCCCCTCTGTGGTCACTATCGGAAACTTCGACGGCGTACATCGCGGGCATGTTGCCGTGCTCAGCACCGTAGTTGAAGTCGCCCGCGAAAAAGGTTGTAGCGCCGTCGCCGTCTCATTTGATCCGCACCCGGCAGCGGTACACCGCCCGGAACAGCCCCTTCACGAGATTATGGGCCAGAGCGATCGTCAGCGCTATCTTGAAGAACTGGGTATCGACGCCTATGTGCTGTTGCACTATACTCTTGATTTCTCGCAGCAGAGCCCCGAAGAATTCGTTAAAAATACTTTTGTTGATGCCCTGCACGCCCAGTGCGTGGTGATTGGTGATGACGTCCGCTTCGGTCACAAAAACGCTGGCGACTTATCCACCATGCAGGAGCTGGGTAAGAAGTACGATTTTGAGGTGATTGCGGTGGCTGATTTGATGGCAGATGAGAAACATCGCACCTCGTCCACTCGTATTCGCGAGCTTCTAGCAGAGGGCAATGTCGAAGAGGCGGCTCGGTTGCTGGGGCGTCCGCACATGATGTGCGGGGAAATCGTGCACGGTGCAGCTCGCGGTCGCACTTTAGGTTTTCCTACCGCTAATCTTTCTCCTGATGCTTCTGGGTTTATTCCTGCCGACGGCGTGTACGCGGGCTGGCTGATTGATCAAGTGGGGGAGCGGCATCCGGTGGCTACTTCTATTGGTACTAACCCAACTTTTGAGGGGATTACACAACGCCAGGTAGAAGCCCACGTGATTAACCGCCCCGAAGAAGCGGTGGAAGATTTCAATCTTTACGGGCAGCACGTCACCGTTGAATTCGCGCATTTTCTGCGTCCGATTGTGGCATATACTGGCCCTGAAGCTTTGATTGAACAGATTGAACAGGATGTTCAAAATGCGCAACAAAAGCTTTTCGGCACTGAATAGGAAGCGTTAGACACCACCAAAAATATTCGGCACCACCCAAAAATATACGTCAAGGGGGCGAGCACCAAAGTGGTGCTCGCCCCTTAACGTATAGCGAAAAACGCAGTGGACACGTTACATTTCTTCGTGCTCGCGCGGATCGAAATTGAATCCGGAAATTCCGCTATTGAGCAGGTTTAGCCGTTCCATATGTTCTGGGGAAAGTTCCCACGTGAACACTGCGAGGTTTTCAGCCAAGCGCTTCTCGTTGGTGCTGCTGGGAATCGGCAGAAGCTGTTTTTGAACTTCCCAGCGCAAGATCACCTGCGCCGCACTCTTGCCAGTCTCGTGGGCAATCTCAGCAATAGTTGAGTTTGTGAGCAAATCAGTGCGGTTACCAAGCGGAGCCCAGCACTCAGTAATAATTGCGTGCTCAGCATTGTATTCTTGCAGCGGCTCTTGCTGATAGAACGGGTTGAGCTCAATCTGATTGACGGCAGGAGTTTCGCCGGTCTCTTCAATGAGACGGTCAATGTGCTCTGGCAAAAAGTTTGAGACACCAATAGATTTCACCAAACCTGCATTGCGCAACTCGATGAGTCCTCGCCACGTATCAACATACTTGTTCTGCGAAGGATTGGGCCAGTGAATCAGCACTAGATCAAAATAATCCAAGCCCATGCGAGCAAGGGATCCGCGTACCGAGTCCTGAGACTCAGCTAAACCATGGTCGCGGCCAGGAATTTTGGTGGTCACAAAAACCTCGGAGCGATCGATGCCGCTACGGGCAATACCTTTGCCCACACCGATTTCATTCTCGTAGTTCACTGCGGTGTCAACGAGTCGATACCCCTGGCGCAGTGCCTCGGCAACATAAATTTCAGCGGTGGCGTCATCCATGCCAGCAGTGCCTAGTCCAAGGGGAGGAATAGTCTTCCCGTCGCGCATTTTATGGTGTTGCATTTGAATTTCCTTTAGTTTTTCATGCTGTGAATCAGCGCAATCGCCATGCGCGCTGAAATGGGAGCCACAATATCGACTTCCATGTGAAACACCTGATCAGCGGTAGGTCCGCAGAGATCAGAGACGGCGCGGGTTGCAATAAAGGGCACGTTGAAATTGGTGCATACCTGCGCAATGGCGGTGGTTTCCATATCGGTGCTCAAAGCATCGGGGAACACCTCGCGGGTATCAGCCACGTTATGCGCGGTGACGAACGAGCCGCCAGCGAGCATCGGACCTACGTGGAAAGTGTGCTCGGAGTCAGCCTCGGCAATTGCGCGAGCGGCGTCGAGAAGTGAATCGGGTGTCAGGAATTTTTCGGGCATTCCCGGTACCTGCCCGCGCACGTAACCAAATGCGGTGGCGTCGGCGTCGGTGTAGGTGTATTCGCTGCCTACTACAACGTCGCCCACATTGACGCCGGTGTGCAGACCACCCGCCGTTCCGGCAGACACTACTACCGGCGCTTTTGGGGCAAGTTGCAGGGCAACGGTGATTGCGGCTGTAGCGTTCACCAAACCAATCTTGGAGCGCACCAGCAAAATTTTCTGACCGGTGTTCTGTACTACGCGTGGATAAAATTCAGCGAGTCCCACGGTGAAAGATTCACCGCTTTCTTCGGTGAGATCAAAGAAGGGTGCTGCTTCTTCGTCCATTGCCACCTGAATAATAGCGGCGTGCTCAAAGTCTGTGAGGGGAAAAGCTGGCACTATGCCATCACCTGTTCCCACTCATCACGATGAGCAAGAAAATCGCGCACAGCATCTTGGGCTTCGGTGAGCGAGTGGTTAGCACCCCAACCGCACTGAGTCTCATTTGCCGCAGGAACCTCGGTAGCGGTCAAAATATCTTCAAAGCTTGCCTGCAAAATGGGTAGGAATTCTTGCGGTTCAAGACCCAAGGTCATCGCGTAAAAACCGGTCTGGCAACCCATAGGACCAAAGTCAATGAGGCGATCGGTGTGGTTACGCATGAGCTCAGCAGTCATGTGTTCAATGGAATGCACAGCTTTCATACCCAAGTGATCTTTGTTGGGCTGAGTGAAACGCACATCGTATTTTACGAGGACGTCGCCGCCGGGTAGTTCTTTGCGATCGGCAATGCGAACGTAGGGTGCTGCAACTTTTGTGTGATCCAGATTGAAGGATTCAACGTTCATTTTTTCCATGAGTCTATTCTTTCGTAGATGCGGATATTGTGCTCTATTATCCTCTGCCACAGCGTCCGCTTTCAAACGGATATTAACGCAACACCCAAACTTTTTGGAGTGAACCCCCAGCAAGAGTGGCTAAAATAGGAGCAAACATTAGCGCATAGGAGGCTTTACTATGAACGTATTAATTCCCACTGCTGCCAGCGCAGCAGGACTCATTGGTGGTTACAAAGTAGCTCGCGTGACGGGCGTGCGTCCCCTCGGCGGCGTAGCTCTAGCCGCAGGTGGCGCCGCTGCCTTTGCTGGCTGGCAAAAGAACGCCGGTACCGCCCGCGCGGCTGCTCTTACCGGTTTGTACCTGGGTAGCTTTGGTTACTCTCATGCGTTGCATAAGAAGATTGGACCTTGGCCTGCAGTTCTTACCGTTACCGGTGTTACAGTTTTGGGCTCGTTGGTCTTTGGGCGTAAAACTCGCTAAATTTTTTCCGCTTTCTCAATGTTCTGCAGGGTTTCCTGCAGAACATTTTTATTCATTTTATGGCCTGGAATATATACTAAGAGTCTGTTAAAAATTGCATTCTGTATCTAGTGAGCAGAAATACATCCATCTGAGGTGCATCTTTATATGAGTAACAGACCCAGCCTTCGCGCTGCGTCCATTTCTTCAGCTTCTCCCACAAATGCTGAACTTCACCGCCGACTATCTTTACGGCATATCCTTTTTATTGCCCTTGGATCAGCTATTGGAACGGGCTTGTTCTATGGTTCGGCAGGGGCAATTTCTCTTGCTGGGCCGTCGGTGCTGTTGGCGTACGTCATTGGCGGTGCAGCGGTATTTATGGTGATGCGTGCCATGGGAGAGATGGCGCTGGCTCACCCGGTTGCCGGTGCGTTCTCTGAATATGCCACTCGGTATTTGGGTCGCTGGGCAGGTTTTGTAACGGGGTGGACCTACGCTTTTGAAATGGCACTGGTTGCCGTTGCCGATGTGACTGCATTTGCGGTGTATATGCAATTTTGGTTCCCACATTCACCCTCTTGGGTGTGGATCGCAGTGGTTCTGCTGATTATCCTCTCCATTAACCTGGTGCATGTGAAAGCATTTGGCGAGAGCGAATTCTGGTTCACGGTCATTAAAGTGGGCGCAATTATTGCCATGATTATTGGCGGTATTCTACTGATGCTCTTTGGCGTTACCGCAGATAATGGGCAACCCGCTACCGTGGCCAACCTGTGGCAACAAGGTGGATTCTTTGCTAATGGTTTTGGTGGATTCATAGCCTGTTTTACTGTGGTGATGTTTGCTTTTGGGGGTATCGAAACTATTGGTATTGCTGCAGGTGAGGCTGAGAATCCTAAACTTTCAATTCCCAAAGCAGTGAACACCACTCCGGTACGTATCTTGCTGTTTTATGTTCTGGCGCTTGCAGTTATTATGTCGCTGATGCCGTGGCAAACTATCAATGGTGAGACCTCGCCCTTCGTTCAGATCTTTAACAGTCTGGGTATTCCTGCTGCCGCGCATGTGTTGAACTTCGTGGTGCTCACGGCTGCTATCTCAGCTATCAATGCTGATGTTTATGGGGCAGGGCGTATGCTTTTCGGTCTTGCACAACGCAATATGGCCCCGCGCTCATTCGCCAAGTTGGATCGCAGGGGAGCACCTTATATGACCGTGGTGTCTATGATTTTGGTTCTAATCGTTGGCGTATTGATTAATGTGTTCTTCGAAAACGCTTTCCTCGTGGTGGCATCGCTGGCAACTTTTGCAACCGTAATGGTGTGGGTTATGATCCTTATTTCCCACATAGCGTTCAAACGCCAACTAACGCGCGAAGGCGCAACTAGTGAATTTCCCACCCCTGCATGGCCTTGGGCTTCTTACCTAGCGCTCGCTTTTATGCTGGCAATCCTGGTTCAATTCGCGTTCTTTGAAGACACCCGTTTGGCACTGCTCGTAGGAGCTATTTGGAGCGTGTTGCTCTTCATTCTTTACAAGATGCTTCCTAAAACTCAGGAGCCCAGTGCACCAATAACTGAATCAACACAGCGCTAAAATCTGCGAATAAACGCTAAGAAAAAAGGACGGGCGTGATGCACCTTGCATCACGCCCGTCCTTTTCAGCACTGCAATAGTGCGGTAGAGTGAAAAACAATATGACTGCAGTCCGTGGTTGTCATAGGTTTTCTCGGTTCAGCGCTTAGCTGATGCCAACTCCCCGGCAGCAAAAATGCTGAACGGGACATACACGGCACTAACTCTAGGAGTTAACATGGCTTTGGATCCCGCAGTAAAGCAGGAAATCATCAAGGAATACGCAACTCACGAAGGTGACACCGGTTCACCCGAGGTGCAGATTGCAGTTTTGACTCGTCGTATTACCGACTTGACTGAACACTTGAAGTTCCACAAGCACGATCACCACACCCGCCGCGGTCTGATGATCCTTGTTGGTCGCCGTCGCAACATGCTCGGTTACCTCAAAAAGACTGACATCGAACGTTACCGTGCTCTGATTGAGCGCCTCGGTATTCGCCGATAATTTTTGAGTTTGGAAGGGCGGTATATGCTGAAACTTCTTCGAGCAAATCGAATCAAGCTTTGGTAATACCGCCCTTTCCTGCCACTCACCTTTAATGATTTAGAAATAAACGAATAGTTCTCTCAGTACGCCAATTCACGGTCCTCGGTTGCAGCTTCCGCAGCCCGCCAAGAATATTGATAACGGTTGTTGAGATATGCCCCTCGCGCATCGCGCGGTTGCGTGAGTTCCAATCGATGATCGACATTGGGATTGAGCAGAACTGTTCCACCAACATGAAATGGAGGAACCTTGGAAGGTCCCGAAATTAAATTTGCAGAAGCAATTATTGACAACGGAAAGTTCGGTCAGCGCACCGTTCGTTTCGAAACCGGCCGCCTTGCACAGCAAGCAGCAGGTTCAGCGCTCGTCACTATTGACGATGAAACCACTCTTCTCTCAGCAACCGCTGTGGGTAAGAATCCCCGCGAAGGTTTTGACTTCTTCCCCTTGACTGTTGACGTTGAAGAGCGCATGTATGCAGCAGGTAAAATTCCTGGCTCATTCTTCCGCCGCGAAGGCCGCCCCTCAACTGAAGCTGTTCTTGCAGCTCGTTTGATTGACCGCCCCTTGCGTCCTGCCTTCCAAAAGGGCATCCGCAACGAGGTTCAGGTTGTTGTTACCGTTCTTACCATCGAACCTGATGAAATCTACAACACCGTAGCAATCAACGCTGCATCGTGCTCCACCGCGCTTTCAGGTCTGCCTTTCTCGGGTCCTGTAGGTGGCGTTCGCATTGCATTGATTGACGGTCAGTGGGTTTGCTTCCCTAAGTTCTCGCAGCTTGAAGAAGCCACTTTCGATATGGCTGTTGCAGGTCGCATCGTCACTAAAGCTGATGGCACTGAAGATGTTGCCATCATGATGGTTGAAGCTGAAGCTACCGAAAACTCTTGGAAGCTCATCAAAGAACAAGGCAAGCAGGCTCCTACCGAAGAAATCGTAGCTGAGGGTCTTGAAGCAGCTAAGCCTTTCATCAAGGCTTTGTGCGAAGCACAGCTCGCGCTTAAGGCCGAAGCAGGTAAAGAGCCTATGTCTCTTCCCACCTTCGGTTCACACGGTGACGATGTCGATAACGCAGTGCGTGAATTCGCAGGCGAAAAAATCGTTGATGTGTACTCCATTGCTGGTAAGCAAGAGCGCGAAGAAGCATCAGGCATGCTTCAGCAAGAACTCTTGGCTGCCTTGGCAAGCGAAGGTAAAGAATACGAAGGCCGCGAAGACGAAATCAACGCAGCATTCAATGCTTTGACCAAGCACACCGTGCGTCAGCGCATCCTCACCGAGCAGGTTCGTATTGACGGTCGCGGCTTGACCGACATCCGGCAGCTCACCGCAGAGGTTGAGGTTCTTCCTCGCGTTCACGGTTCAGCAATCTTCGAACGTGGTGAAACCCAGATTATGGGTGTTACCACGTTGAACATGCTCAAGCTTGAGCAGCAGCTTGATTCGCTGTACCCCGTGAAGTCAAAGCGCTACATTCACCACTACAATTTCCCTCCCTACTCAGTAGGCGAGCCCGGTCGTGTGGGTTCACCTAAGCGTCGTGAAATCGGTCACGGGGCATTGGCTGAACGTGCGCTGGTTCCTGTTCTTCCTTCGCGTGAAGAATTTCCTTATGCTATTCGTCAGGTTTCTGAGGCTTTGGGTTCCAACGGTTCAACCTCTATGGGTTCGGTGTGTGCATCAACCCTATCGATGCTCAACGCTGGTGTGCCTTTGCGCGCACCCGTTGCCGGCATCGCTATGGGCTTGGTTTCTGACGAAGTAGACGGCGAAACCCGCTACGCAGCGTTGACCGATATCTTGGGTGCAGAAGACGCACTTGGTGATATGGACTTTAAGGTAGCAGGTACCTCAGAATTCGTGACCGCAATTCAGCTCGATACCAAGCTCGACGGCATCCCCGCCTCAGTTCTTGGCGCGGCATTGACTCAGGCACGTGAAGCTCGCCTTCACATTCTTGAGGTTCTCAACGCCGCAATCGATGCTCCTGATGAAATGAGCGCATTCGCTCCTCGCGTTATCTCGGTCAACGTTCCTGTTTCCAAGATCGGTGAAGTCATTGGTCCTAAGGGCAAGATGATTAACCAGATTCAGGAAGACACCGGAACTGATATCTCGATTGAGGACGACGGTACCGTGTACATCGGCGCAACTGACGGCCCCTCAGCAGAGGCAGCACGCGCAGCTATCAACGCTATTGCTAACCCTCAGGTTCCTGAGGTTGGCGAGCGCTACTTGGGCACCGTCGTCAAGACCACCACTTTCGGTGCGTTCGTGTCGTTGACCCCTGGCAAGGACGGTTTGTTGCACGTGACCGAGCTTCGTAAGCTCAACGGTGGCAACCGCGTGAACGATGTTGAAGACGTTGTTTCAGTGGGTCAGAAGGTTCAGGTGGAAATCACCAAGATTGACGATCGCGGCAAGCTTTCGCTTTCACCCGTTGTTGCTGAATCTGAAGAATCAGCAGAAGACTCAGAAGCATAATCACTAAAAACTGAGTTGCCCAGTGGCTCCCCAACATGGCGTGTGTTGGGGAGCCTTTGCGCTTTAGGAACGAGAACTATGCATTATGGAGGATCTGTGCTTTAAACGGTAGATCTGCGCATAAGAGGATAGAGCCCCGTTTGAACGGGTAGACTTGTGAGGAAAATTTGCCTCACCCAGAACTTCTGAAGGATTTAGATGCCTATTATTTTGCCCACTGACCGCGAGAGCATTAGTGCCGAACTGAACTATGAGGTTGGCCGTGTGATTGAATCGGGCGAGGGCGGCAACGAAGTTCGCCGATCCATTTTGCCCGGTGGTATTCGCGTGATTACTGAGCGCATGCCCTCTATTCGTAGCGTGTCCATTGGATTTTGGGTGGGCGTGGGTTCACGGGATGAGCAACCGGGAATGTTGGGGTCAACCCACTTCTTGGAGCATCTGTTGTTCAAGGGCACTCAGCAGCGTTCAGCGTTGGATATTGCGCAAGCGTTTGATGAGGTGGGTGGCGAGTCTAACGCGCTGACCGCTAAAGAACACACCTGCTACTACGCGCGGGTTCTCAACGACGATATTGCGATGGCTATTGATGTTCTTGCTGATATGGTTTCGGACGCCGTCATCGACCCTGATTTACTCGAGCAAGAGCGCGGGGTCATTCTTGAAGAACTCGCGATGGATCAAGATGATCCTACTGATGTGGCGTTCGAGAACTTTGTACAGCAACTTATGGGGGAGCACCCTCTTGGACGTCCGATTGGCGGAACCCCACAGGAGATTCAAGAAGTTCCTCGCCAAGCGGTGTGGGAGCACTATCAGAAGTTTTACACCCCCGATCGCTTGGTGATTTCTGCCGCTGGCGGTATTGATCACGCGCAGATTGTTCGATTGGTGTTGGATTCGCTAGCGAAACGCGGTTGGGATTTACGTGAGGGTGTTGCCCCGGTTGCTCGCCGCGAGCGTCAAGAATCCGCCATTGTCCCTGGTGCTACTGTGCACGAGTTGGATAAGAAGTTTGAGCAGACCAATATTGTCATGGGCTGCCCCAGCATTATTGCAGGCGACGAGCGCCGCTATGCCATGAGCGTGTTGAACTCTGCATTGGGTGGAGGAATGTCTTCTCGACTCTTCCAAGAAATTCGCGAAAAGCGCGGTCTTGCATATTCCACGTTCTCGTTCTCAGGTTCGTACTCCGATGCAGGCTATTTTGGAATGTACGCCGGATGCCTACCAGCCAAGGTAGATCAAGTACAAGAACTTTTGCACGAGGAATTCCAAAAAGTTGCGAGCCACGGTTTAGAACCTCAAGAGCTGACCAAGGTGATCGGTCAGTTAGGTGGCGCTACGATTATGGGTGCCGAAGATGCCGGT
>JAUMUA010000124.1 GCA_030530925.1 Rothia sp. (in: high G+C Gram-positive bacteria)
CTTCTCGTTGAAGTCTTGAAGTGGAGTTATAGAAGTGAACAATCGCGTTCTTAGCACCCTGCAACGCTTCAAAAGTCTTCTCAATCAGATGCTCCCGGCATTGAACCAGTACCTGAATTGTGACGTCGTCGGGAATATGGTTGTCTTCAATCAACGTACGCGCAAAGTTAAAATCAGTGGCAGAAGCTGAGGGAAACCCGATTTCGATTTCTTTGTAACCCATGTCTACCAACAGTTTAAACATGGCAAGTTTACGTTCTGTATCCATGGGATCGATCAGTGCCTGATTGCCATCTCGCAAATCTACAGCACACCAACGAGGGGCACATTGGATCGTTTTGTTAGGCCATGACCGAGTAAATTCAGGAAGATCAAATTGCTCGGAGAATGCTTGATATTTATGAACTGGCATGCTGGAAGGTTGCTGATGGTTTTTCACGTTACGTTGACCTCAAATTGTGTTGTCATAGAATATCGGCTCGTAAAACTCCGCACCGGAAGGGCCAATGAAATGGATTACCTGCTTCCGGCACGGCACATAAGGAATCGTCTGGTTATCTCAGTCACACTACGAAAGTATCATGAAAAATGCAGTCTGAATGAAAGACCAGAGGGCAGATTCCAATATGTGAAATCTGCCCTCTCATTATTCTGGGGATACAACCTTAAGATTAGTACTCAAATGATTGCTGACATTTAACCTGCTCAGCAGTTTGCCCATCAGCCTGCCCGGCAATTTTGCTATCAGTCTGCTTAATTGAGTCACCCTCAGCAAAATCCTGCCCCACCAGAAGGGTCACATTTGCATATGATGCGGATTCTTGAACATTGGTGATACCAAGCTTCTGCGCTAGTTGCTGCGCTAATGCTTCAGATCCTGCGGGATAGTAAATGGCGGACGCTTGATAATCAGTTTGCGCGTTGCTTTCTACCGCATTGGAATAATGATCCTTTTTGAGCAGTGAAACTACTTCGTCCCCGCGCTTAGAGTTACCTGAGCCGTTGAGCACTGAGACCAAAGCACTCTTATCAACAGTTTCTTCAGATGCAGAGACCGATGCACTGGAACTCGCAGTTGATGATGCAGAAGATTCCGCCGGTGCTGGCTCAATCATTGACTGATCGTTCTTCAGGCGTTGGAAAAGATCTTGTGCTTTGGGCGAGAGCTGGAGCTTGTTCTGGTCATAGGTGTAAGGCTCATGAGGAACGGTAGCAAAAACAATATTGTTTAGATCAACACCTTGTAGCGTTGACCCCACCTGCGCAAGATTGGCAGGATTCGTCAGCCCCTGATCTACAGTGGCATTTTGAGTAATTGCCTCAGCGATATTCATCAGCTGAGAAGGGTTTGAGAGCGTTCCCTCAGCTTTTACTTTGCGCAATAGAGGAGCTAAAAAGCTTTGCTGGGCTGAGATGCGGCTGGTATCGCTACCATCGCCAAAACCGTGCCGCGATCGGAGAAACGCTAGTGCCTGTTCACCTTGAACAGAGGAGTTACCAGCGGGCAGTTTGAGCCCACTATAAGAATCATCGATAGGCTGAGTGACACATACATCAACAC
>JAUMUA010000039.1:0-9586 GCA_030530925.1 Rothia sp. (in: high G+C Gram-positive bacteria)
TAGAGCGCCATCTTGGTAAGATGGAGGTCCCGGGATCGATTCCCGGTCGGGGCTCAGAGTTTCAAAACCCGGTAGGTTTTCCTACCGGGTTTTTGTTATCTAACGGGATAACATCTCTGCATTATGAAGCTGTAGTTGGATGTGTTGGGTAAGCACCCTATAAACTTTGATTATGTCTGAAACATCAGGAATTAACCCCGAAATTATCGGTCGAGTGTATCCTTCTGCAGAGGTCTTTGTGGTGGGTCGCGAGCGAATCCGCGAGTTTGCTCGCGCCGTCAAAGCTACCAACCCTTTGCATTTTGACGTTGAAGCCGCAACGCAGGCGGGTTATGCCGACGTCGTAGCCCCGCCAACTTTTGCCATTATCCTGGCGCAAAAGGCGGACGCCGCGTTAATCCAAGACCCCACCGCAGGAATTGATTTTTCGCGCGTGGTGCACGCCGATCAGCGTTTCACCCACCACCGCGCCATCATTGCAGGCGACGAACTGAAAACCGAAGTGCACGTTGATAACGTAAGAGTCATGGGTGCAGGCGCAATGCTCACTACCCGCGAGGAAATTACCACTGTTGCAGGAGCCCCTGTGACCACCTGCGTATCGTCACTGTTGGTTCGAGGAGAAGAATAAGCACATGACACCCCAATTTTCTGATCTTGAAAAAGGCCAAGAGATCGGTTCCACCGACATCTCAGTTACTCGAGCCGACTTAGTGCAGTACGCTGGCGCGTCGGGGGACTTCAACCCCATTCACTGGAACGAACGCTTTGCGACGTCGGTGGGTCTGCCCGGCGTGATTGCCCACGGCATGTTCACCATGGGTGCTGCCGTGCAGCTGGTAACCGATTGGATTGGCGATCCCGCCCGCATCGTTGATTATCAAACACGCTTTACCAAGCCCGTGCTGGTTGCCGACGCAACGGGAGAAGACTCCCCGGCGCAGGGTGGAAACATCATCAGCGTTGCAGGAAAAATCGGTGCAATTGACGACGACGCACGAACCGCTCGCGTTGATTTGACGGTCTCAGCACCGGATGCTGAGGGCAAAGACCAAAAAGTGTTGGTTAAAGCACAAGCTGTTGTCTCTTTCCCCAGCTAAAAACTTTTAGGGCAAATGCTCAGAACCTTGAGCAAAAGCTCGTATTTTGCGTCATCTTAGAAAGGTGTATTTTGGCGGTCATCACCCAACTTTCCACAACCGAAATCAATCGTTGGTATAGAGCTGTACTTGCTATCTTCTTTGCCAGTGGGTTGCTGGTGGCTTCGTTGCTGGCGCGCCTGCCCGATGTTGCGTCGGGTTTGCACCTTTCGGCGGGTCCCATGGGCATGTTGCTTTTGGGCATGACCATTGGCTCGTTTGTATCGGTGACGGTATCAGGGGTGATGGTCTCTAAATTTGGCTCTCGGATGTGCTTGGTGGGAGGCTACATACTTGCCGCTCTGGGTATCTCCATGGTGGGCTTCGCCGTGCATTTTTCAAGCGTTGTATTAGCCACTATTGGCTTGATTATTCAAGGTTTAGGCACCGCAACCTCAAACGTGGCAGCCAACGTGCAGGCGGTTTCAGCTGAGCGCGCGCTGGGCAGATTTGTTACCCCGATTATGCACGGCTTCTTCTCCATCGGTACCGTGATCGGCGCAGGTTTGGGTGCTCTTGATACCAAGTTGGGGCTTCCCTTTCTTTGGCACATGCTGTACTTCGCGGCGCTGATTCTTGGTATTGTTCTCTTTTCCTTGCGAGCGTGTCACAGTGAGAATTACGGGCAGGACGACACCCAGGCACTGGCTCAAGTGGGATCTTACAAAGTGCGTGATGCTTGGCGAGATAAGCACACCATTTTGATTGGCCTGTTTGTGCTGGGTATGGCGTTGGCAGAGGGCTCAGCAAACGACTGGGTGGCGCTTGCTTTGACGCACGAATACGGCACTGATAAGACCGTAGGCTCGTTGGGTTACGCCATGTTCGTGGTGGCTATGATGACCGGTCGCCTCTCTGGCACCTGGTTCCTCAACCGCTATGGGCGCGTCAAAGTACTGCGCGTTACTTGCTCTTTTGCGATTGTGGGTCTTGCCCTCTTTATCTTTGCGCCGAACGTGCCTGTGGGCTTTGTCGGGCTGTTTATTTGGGGTATCGGCGCCTCGCTGGGCTTCCCTACCGGAATGTCGGCAGCGTCCGACGACGCCATGAAGTCGGCAGTGCGTGTTTCGGTGGTATCTACTATCGGTTATGCAGCGTTCCTTGGTGGCCCGCCCATCCTGGGATTTCTCGGTGAAATTTTTGGTATTCGACATGGTCTGATGGTGGTTCTACTCTTTATTGTGCTTTCCCTATTCTTGACCGGTATTCTCGAGAGCAAACCTAGAGGTTCTAAGAATAAGCCGCTGATCAGCGAAAACGTAGCAACCATTGATCCCCAAACCAGTATGCTCCCGGTCATGGGCGCCGCAGACGAGAACCCCTCGAATGCGCAGAGCCCACGCGTGCATATTAAAGACCACCAGCAGCACCACCACAAGCGAGGATAGACTAGAACAGTGACTGAAATTTTTCTCAAAGACCTCACCACTGCCGCAGTAGGCGGCCCAGCAAAGAACGTGGTGCACGCTAAATCCGAGCAAGAAATTATTGACGCCGTCGCAGCTGCCGACGCCGCAGGGGAGAACCTGCTCGTGGTAGGCGGGGGCTCTAACATTCTGGTAGCGGATGCTGGCTTTGATGGCACCGTGGTGCATATCGCCTCAGAAGGCATTGCCGATTTGGGCGTGCCCACCTGCGGTGGCGCCAACATTCGGGTTCAAGCCGGGCATAACTGGGATGATCTCGTACAGTACGCCATTGCCCATGAGTGGGTAGGTATTGAGGCGCTTTCGGGTATTCCCGGCACTGTTGGCGCTACTCCGGTTCAAAACGTGGGTGCCTATGGCGCAGAAGTCTCTCAGTGCATTTCTCAGGTACGCACCTGGGACCGACACGAAAATGCGGTCAAAACCTTTTTTGCCGCTGACTTGGAATTTTCGTATCGCGATTCAATTCTGAAGCAGAACACCGTGAATGGCTCACCCCGTTTTGTGGTGCTCAGTGTTGACTTTCAACTAACCTTTGGCACGCTTTCGGCGCCGATTCGTTACGCAGAACTCGCGCGTCAGCTGGGGGTTGAGGTGGGGGAGCGTGCTCCTTCGGCGAAGGTTCGCGAAACCGTTCTTAAGTTGCGAGCGTCTAAAGGTATGGTTCTTGACGCCGCTGACCGCGATACGTACTCCACCGGCTCATTCTTTACCAACCCCATTGTGGACACCGACTCTTTGGGATCCCTGCCAGAAGATGCCCCACGTTTTCCCGTGACTGATGCCTCGGGCAATCACGTCATTGAGGGAAAGACAAAGCTCAGCGCTGGCTGGTTGATTCAACACGCTGGGTTCAACAAGGGCTTCGGTCTTGAGGGCGAAAGCCGGGAAATTGCCGGCGGACGTGCCTCGCTATCCACCAAGCACACCTTGGCTATTACCAACCGCGGTGAGGCAAGTTGTTCTGATTTGCTCGCTATCGCTCGTGCGGTGCGCGACGGCGTCCAGCAAAAATTTGGTATTGAGCTAGTTCCCGAGCCGGTCATGGCAGGGGAGACCCTCTAACGTTTACTCTGCTGGACCGGGGGCGCAGATGGCATTAGATCGAGAAATTGAAAGCAGTAGCGATGGGGCGCTTCACCGCTTCATCGCTCGTTTTCGCGCGTTTATGGCCAGGCACATCTTATTGTTGTGGGTTTACCGCATACTGCTAATTTTTCTGGGGTTTATTTTCTTGGTGATGGGTCTGATTATGCTGGTCACCCCAGGCCCCGGTTGGCTCTTTATCTTTTTAGGGATGGGGATTTGGGGCACCGAGTTTCACTGGGCCCATCGCCTCAATGTGTGGGCTAAAGCCAAGGTGCTAAACATTTGGCGAGATTCAGTGGGGCGAGTAGCTAAACGTCGTGCCCGCAAACAAAGTAAATTATGGGGTGCCCGTGAGCGGGACACTCATTATTGCCCCAACGGCATGCACTACCACTAAGAAGATTCTGTTTACATTTGAATTGAAGCGAAGAGTAATCTCCGGGATAGCCTAATTTTGAGCACCCTCATTTTGAACACCGTCCAGCCCCAATTCGTGAGTGCACACCGCAAGAATATTGGCGTCCTCAACCCCCAATTTGCGCATATTGGCAATGTATTTGCTGGTGAGGTCGTGGATTTTATGGGAGGTGCCGTCGATCGCGGTGATAAAGCTACCCGCGCGTCCGTGGGTTTCAATAGCCCCGGCAGCTTCTAACTCTTTATAAGCCTTGGCAACAGTGTTGACGGCAAGACCAAGATCCTGCGCCAAAGCCCGCATGGGCGGTAGACGATCACCGGCTTGTAACGTTCCCTCAAACCGCGCGGTTATCACCGCGCGGCGAATCTGCGAATACGGGGGAACATCAGATTCTTTATCAATCCGGATATCAAATGCAACAGCGCCCTCAACCACCGGTTTTGATACGCCAGCAAAAGGCAAGCCAGGGCAGGGCGACTCAGCTGCATTCATGAGGCTATGCCTATCTCTAGAGAGTTCCAGTAGCGATTTTGAGCATACGACGCACGGGCTCAGCCGCACCCCATAGCAACTGATCACCTACCGTAAAGGCACTAATATACTGAGGACCCATCGCGAGTTTACGAATACGACCCACAGGGATGGTCAAAGAACCCGATGCCGCAACAGGAGTCAGATCGTTCATGGTTGCCTCTTTTTCATTAGGCACAACCTTGGACCATTCGTTGTCTTCGTCAATAATCTTTTCAATCTCAGTTACCGAAAGATCTTCGGTGAGTTTGAGCGTTAGAGCCTGAGAGTGCGAGCGCATAGTTGCGATGCGTACACACAGACCGTCAAGAATAATGCGCTCTTCGCCAGAGAGACCCAGAATCTTGTTGGACTCGGTGTCTGCCTTCCATTCTTCTTTGGACTGACCATTGCCTAAATCAGCATCAATCCACGGAATGAGCGAACCGGCAAGCGGTACACCAAACTGAGCGGTATCAAGCTCACCGGAGCGCTGCAGCTCGAGCACCTTGCGGTCAATCTCTAGAATCGCTGCGGAGGGATCGTCGAGTTCTGTGCTCACGGAACCTGAAAGATCGCGGAAGCCCTTGAGAACTTCGCGCATATGACGCGCGCCGCCACCCGATGCCGCCTGATACGTCATGGAAGTGCCCCACTCCACCAGACCGTTCTTGAACAAACCGCCCAAGCCCATGAGCAAGCACGAAACGGTGCAGTTACCGCCAATAAAATCTTTGACGCCAAAATCAAGACCGCGGTCAATCACCGAACGGTTGATGGGGTCAAGAACAATCACCGAATCATCGTTCATGCGCAAGGTAGAGGCTGCATCAATCCACAGACCCTGCCAGCCGCGCTCGCGCAAAGTGGAGTGTACTGCTTTGGTGTAGTCGCCTCCTTGCGCGGTCACAATAATGGGTAGCTTGATGAGCTCGTCGATATCGTGAGCATCTTTGAGCGTGCTTTCTTCGAGGACGCCGTCGAAAGTGGGCGCAGGCTCTCCAGCTTGGGAGGTCGAGAAAAACACCGGTGATATACCGGCGAAGTCGCCTTCTTCAACCATGCGTTTCATGAGCACGGAACCAACCATGCCACGGTAGCCTACAAAACCAACGGAGTCACCGGGAGTAAAAGTCATGGTTCAAGTCTAGCGGTGAAGTTTGATGATTTCAGGCTTATTTCATAGTGAGAGCACGCCAGCTCATGGCTATTGGTTCTAGCGTCGCCACGTTTCAAAACGATACGAGAAATCTTGTTTCTCGCCATCGGCGTGTGCTTGGATCCAGCCCTTAGCGCTGGGGGAGTAGTCGCTAGCGTCAGCAAGGTGCCAATCAGCGCCTAAATCGGGCGCGAAGGTATCACCCTCTACTACGGCGTCAAAAACCGATCGCTCCACCACAGAGAGCTGACCGCCTTCAACCGCTGGCAAATCGGTGCGCTGAAGCACCTTATTAAACAGCGTTGCCCCACCAATAAGCCATACGAAATCTGATTCCGCAACAGCAATCTCTAATGCGGCGTCGAAAGAGGGAACCCACAACGCCCCTGCTGCGGGCGTAGGAAATTGCACGCGAGAGCTCACCACAATATTCATGCGGTCAGGAAGCGGGCGGTACTTTTCGGGAAAAGAATCCCAGGTTTTACGCCCCATAATGACCGGTGCGCCCACGGTGACTTCTTTGAAATGTGCCAAATCTTCTGGCGCATACCAGGGCATAGTACCGTCTCTACCAATGACGGCGTTGAGCGATTGCGCCCACACCGCACCTAATACTGCCTGCTGATTCATGGTTTTTTCACTTTCACACTGCTTTAGACAGCGATTGGGGCTTTGATACCGGGGTGATGCTGGTAGTTCACGAGTTCAAAGTCTTCGAACTCGTAGTCAGCCAGCGAAGCCTTCTGATTCTTGATGATTAGTTGCGGATAAGGGTACGGCTCGCGAGAAAGCTGCTCGCGTACCTGTTCAAAATGATTGGAGTAGATATGGCAATCTCCACCGGTCCAAATAAATTCGCCAGGAACCATGCCCACTTCTTGCGCAATGAGCTGAGTTAACAATGCATAGGAAGCAATGTTGAAAGGAACACCCAAGAACATATCTGCGCTTCGCTGGTACAGCTGGCAAGAGAGCTCATCGGGTCCATCTTCACGATGCTTCACATAGAACTGAAACAATGCGTGGCACGGCGGAAGCGCCATGTCGTCAACCTCAGCAGGGTTCCACGCAGAGACAATATGACGGCGTGAATCCGGTGAGTTCTTGAGCGCCTGCACCACCTTGGCAATTTGATCGATGGTTTCACCGCGCCCTGTGGGCCAAGAGCGCCACTGCACACCGTAGACCGGGCCGAGCTCGCCGTCTTCATCTGCCCACTCGTCCCAAATACTCACACCGCGCTCTTGCAGCCAACGTACATTAGATTCACCGCGCAAAAACCACAACAGCTCAATGGCAATGGACTTGAAATGAACTCGTTTGGTGGTGATAAGCGGAAAAGATTCGCGCAAATCAAAACGCATTTGCCGACCAAATACCGAGCGAGTTCCAGTGCCGGTACGGTCTTCTTTATCATCACCTGATTCCAAGATCTCGCGTAAAAGGTCTTCGTAAGGCGTAGGAATTGCGTTGCTAAGAGGATCCATGAGTCTTTTCTTTGCCATTGAGGGTCAATAAATAGAACGAGAGTCTGAGCTAGTCACCAAAAGGTTTAATCTGTTCAAGCGATACCATACGGTTTTTATTCCGCTTAGATATTTGCATGACCAACATTTCTCCCGGAACCAAATAGGGGTCATCGGTAGGCAACTGGGCGGCAAGAAACTTATTGCTATGTTTTGTCAATACTTTAAGAACGGTAGGCAAAACGGGGCGATGAGTACACACGGCAATCGGGTACTCTTTCTCGAACATGGCCTCAAAGACCTTGGCGGCGCGTTGTGGCTGACGTTTGTGGGCAGCTTCGGTAATAGCAGGCTTAGTTTTGATTGCGATACCGGTTTGCTTGTTGTAATTAGTCACGGTCTGCATACAACGAACCCAGGGAGAAGACCACACTTTGTGAGGGTTCCATGCCAACAGTAACCGGCATACTGCAAGTGCCTGACGCTTACCGGTGGCAGCTAGCGGACGCTCACCTTCTGCCGCACTCCACGTTGAGCGAGGCTTAGCTTTAGCGTGGCGAACTACAATGACAGGACGAACCGCAAGATCGCCGTCGTCCCAAAGCTTCAGGAGTGCGTCCAAGGGCTCAGAATCGGTTTTGTTGGTAAGCATTTTGCGAGCCGCTTTAGGGGTAACCCAGCGTAACTCATCAACTTCGCCCTCATCAGCCTGCGCATGAGCTGAGCTGTCAACGCGGGCAGACCAGTAATACACATCTTTCAGACCGTGCTTGACGGGATAGCGCGTTACTGCCAACGGAACACCCAGTGAAACGGTGAGCCCTACTTCTTCTTGAACCTCACGAATCGCAGTCTCTGCGATAGTTTCACCCGGATCTACCTTGCCTTTGGGCCAAGACCAGTCATTATACCGAGGGCGGTGAATAATCAGAACCTCAAGTTGCTCTTTGTGACAGCGCCAAATCAGACACCCCGCAGCGGTGACAGCAACATCGGGTACAGCAGTTCTGACAACCGAAAACTCCCCATCGTAACGATAAGCAGAGTACACCGGGGTTTTGGGCATGAAATTCAATCCCTTGGTTAGTAAACGCGAATGTCCATGCACGGTAAAACCGTACATGGACATTCTAAAGCCAACCCAGCTTTCAGAAAAAACTACCAGGTCAGAACGCACTGTCCCTTATATGGGGACGGGCGCCCGCTTACTTTCGCTTTTTCTTATCGCGAGTTTCCAAGTAGTACGACTGGATATCGCGGAGCTGATTGCCCTGGGCGTCGAGGTTATGGCGTACCCAGGTGCCGTCGTCCTGCAAATCCCATGCCGAGGTTTTAACCGACATGTAGCGGTCGAACATGTCGAGTAGGTATTGGCGGTTACGCTCTGACTTGATAATAACCAGCGCCTCAACGCGGCGATCAAGGTTGCGGTGCATCATATCGGCTGAACCAATGTACACCTTGGGGTCCCCGGCGTTTTCAAAGGTGAAGACGCGCGAGTGCTCCAAGAAGCGACCCAATACCGAGCGAACGCGAATGTTCTCAGACAATCCAGGAATGCCAGCGCGCAGGCTACAAATACCGCGGACTACCACGTTAACCTCTACCCCTGCCTGCGAAGCGCGGTAGAGCGAATCGATAATGGCCTCATCGACCATCGAGTTGCACTTAATCTGAATCTTCGCTTTGCGGCCAGCGAGCTGATGCTCAATTTCGCGGTTGATGTGATCAATGAGCCCCGAACGAATCGATCGCGGAGCAACCAACAGCGATCGGTACGTGGTTTTAGGTGCGTACCCCGAAAGCTGGTTGAACAAGCGGGAAACGTCTTCGGTGATCTGCGGATCACACGTGAGAATGCCCAAATCCTCATAGAAACGTGCCGTTGAGGGGTGGTAGTTACCGGTACCAATATGGCAGTAACGACGCAGCACTTCGCCTTCTTTACGCACTACCAACGAAAGCTTGCAGTGAGTTTTCAAACCCACGATGCCGTACACCACGTGCACGCCAGCGCGCTCGAGTTTACGTGCCCACTTGATGTTCGCTTCTTCGTCAAAGCGCGCCTTAATCTCCACCAAAGCCAAAACTTGCTTGCCAGCTTCTGCCGCTTCAATTAGTGCATCCACAATCGGTGAATCGCCAGAGGTACGGTACAGGGTCTGCTTAATTGCCATGACGTTGGGATCAGTAGCAGCCTGCTCCAAGAACGCCTGAACGCTGGTAGCAAAGGAATCATAGGGGTGGTGCAACAGCACATCATGTGAGCGAGTTGCTGCAAAAACATTAGCTGCTTTAGCGGTCTCGTTCTCGTTCAACCAGCGCGAAGTGTGCGCAATATGCTTGGGGTAGTGCAGTGCTGGGCGATTAGCTTTGAC
>JAUMUA010000039.1:9596-16316 GCA_030530925.1 Rothia sp. (in: high G+C Gram-positive bacteria)
TGGGGCCCATACCGCGCAAATCCAATGGTGCGGGCAGGCGGTAGACCTCAGACTCCTCAATACGAAGCTCAGAAATCAACAAATCCAAAACGTTGGGGTTGATGGTATCTGCAACTTCTAGGCGAACCGGAGGACCAAAACGACGGCGTAGCAACTCTTTTTCAAGTGCTTGTAACAGGTTCTCGGCGTCGTCTTCTTCTACCTCAAGATCTTCGTTACGGGTTACGCGGAATGCATGGTGCTCAAGCACTTTCATACCGGGGAACAGAATGTCGAGGTGTTCTGCAATAACGTCTTCTAGCGCAATAAATCGTGCCTCACGTGAGGGTGAATTTGCCGCCCGCGAACCATCGATAGAAATCATGCGATTAAGTTGATCTGGAACCTTGAGACGTGCAAAGAGTTCTTTGCCGCTTTGCGGGTTCTGCACAATGACGGCGAGGTTCAACGAAAGGCCAGAAATGTAAGGGAATGGGTGCGCGGGGTCAACAGCTAGAGGAGTCAGAATAGGGAAGACTTCATCGCGGAAGAACTTAGTGAGCTTCTCCTGCGCCTCCTCTTCAAGATCAGACCACTGCACAATGCGAATTTGCTCTTTCTCAAGGGCAGGCAAAATCTCATCGTGGAAGCAGCGGTGCTGCCGTTCCATGAGCGCATGAGCCGATTCAGAGATTTCTTCCATCTGCTCATCAGGGGTTAGTCCTGCGGGCGAAGGCACCGCAATGCCGGTGGCAATACGGCGACGCAAGCCAGCCACGCGAACCATGAAGAACTCATCAAGGTTCGAACCCACAATGGAGAGAAAGTTCAGACGCTCGAGCAGATAAAGATCGGGGTCTTCAGCGAGTTCGAGCACACGCGTATTGAAATCGAGCCAGCTAGTTTCGCGGTCGCTAAAACGATCGGTGCCGAAGTCGCCCGCCAAATGAGGTAGCTTGACCTTTTTGACAACTTCAATGCGATCCCCTTGAGTTTTGGGGCGTTCTAGCTTGGTGATGTCACCGGGCAGGTGATGGGGCTCTTCAGGCGGTGCAGGCGGGGCCGATGCGGTGGTATCGATATCCACGGTCATCCTTTCACATAGGTGTCGGATTAAATATTTTGAAAATTTAGATGAGTGAAAAAGTTAATTCTTGTGGTACATCACATCAATGGTTTCTGTCTCAAACCCTAGTGATTCGTAGAGCGAAACAGCGGCGGTGTTATCAGCATCCACATAGAGCACAATTTTGGTGAGGGCATTGTTCTGCTTATCGTGTGCGCTGGCAAGGTAATTCATGCCGGCAAGAGTGAGGGCTTTGCCTAGCTTTTTGCCCTGCCACTTGGGAGAAATTCCTACGGCATAGACTTCGCCTTCAGTCTCGCCCTGCTGGTGGGTAGGGATTTTGGTCCAGTTGAAACCTGCAATGGTCTTCTCATCGCGAGCTACGAAAAAACCCTCTGCATCGAACCAATCGGAGTTCTGACGCGCGCGCAAATCGTCAAGGGTGAGCGAGCCCTGCTCGGGATGAGTGGCAAATGCCGCGGCGTTCGTAGCGAGCCAGGCGGCATCGTCGTGCCCTACCTTGTAGGTATCTAGCGTAATTCCCTCAGGAAGAGTGGTTTGGGTAAACGTATCTTCGATGCGCTTTTGCGCTGACTCAGTGAGTTCCAAACGCAGTTTGCGCAATTCACGAGCGGGCTCAAAACCAAAGCTTTGTGCAATTTTTTGCGTGGCTTGGCGTTGCTGGCTCTCGCCCTCAGATCGGAGCTGATGCACCCACAAATCGTACGAATCAATTGCACGGTGGGAGAGCTCGTTCATCAGTGCGCGGGCAAGCTCCGCGCCTAAACCCTGGTTGCGATATTCGGACAGCACAGCACCCTCAATGGTTGCGCTATGCGTCTTTGTATCAAGTACGGCAACTGCCACACCCATCGGTGTTAATCCTTCACCGGTTGCAAAGACCCCGATGACGTTCACCGACGATTCAGAATTCGGTGTCTCAGCTGAGGCATTGTACTTGGCGAACTCCACCAGGGTTTGCTCAGAAAAGGCAGGGGTGCCGTCTTGTTCCGTGACCTTCTGCGCAAAACGAGCAAAATCTGAAGTGACATCTTGATCTAGTTCCACGGGAAGTATGCGATAGGGCATATGTTGCGTTGATGAGTTAGCCATAAATGCGAAAATCCTTCTGCTGAGTACCCTTATTACTTTACCGTTCTTGCGTAACCCAAAACACTCACCGGAGACATGTCCGCAGGTTTTTCCCGGGTCCGCACCAAAGTATTCATGCAGAATTTACCGCACCGGGGCTATGGCAAGTTCTCTTGGGCGCGGGTGACATTAAAGCTGTATCCCACATTGCGTACGGTTTGGATGAGATGCTCATGCTCGGTACCTAACTTGGCGCGAAGCCGGCGGATATGAACGTCTACCGTACGGGTTCCCCCGTAGTAGTCATATCCCCAGACCTCAGTGAGCAACTGCGCCCGAGTAAAAACGTGCCCTTGATGATGCACTAAAAATTTTAGAAGTTCAAATTCTTTATAAGTGAGGTTGAGCGGGGCGCCAGCAAGCCGTGCCGTATAGGAGGCTTCATTGATACTCACGACGCCGGTCGTAATAGTTGAATCCGTCAAAGACGGTTGCGATGCGCCGTCATACAGTAGTTTGAGCCGGGCACTGATTTCAGCTATGGAGGCAGTATTGATAAGGAAATCGTCAATCATCCATTGTTGCGAGAGCGCAGGCAGGTTACTTTTTCCAATAATCAAAAGAAGAGGAAGGTGCGGGTGGGCAGTTTTGACGAGGAGCGCGGTATTTTTTGCTAAAACCGCTTGAGCACACGCATCAACAATCACAAGATCAGTCTGGTTCCAGAAAACTTTTTCTAGCGAATCAGATAGGGATTTTCGCTCTACCTGGAAGTCTAAAAGTTCGAGGGAATCAATCAGAGCAGTTGCAGAAGAACCTGATTCTGAGAAAGCGATGATGCGCATAGCTATCGTCCTCTCAGCAATATCAGCGGTAGTTGCGTTAAAAAATTAGTATGAGACAAGACTAATATAACGAGAGCTTTTTGATATTCAGCTAACGTGGTGAAGTAGAAGCTAAGAATGTCATCTGCAATATTGCGGTGTTGATACTAGAGAAAAAACAGTGGGTTCTTGTGAATAAACAGAGTGTAGCCAGCAAAGGCGACCGTTTTCAGACTTTCGTGCCCCAGCTTCGAGAAAGACGAGATCGAATCGTCTACCAGGGGCGACTTGGGCGTATTGGCGCAACTCGCAATTCGCGGTATTTGCTCGTAGCTATTGCGGCGGCAGTGAGCCTTTTGGCGTTTGTGGTGGCGGTAGCTATTCACCCGTGGGCAACTGCTGCCGTAGGAGTCTTTGCTGTTGCCCTGATTGCTGGCGGCTGGCCCGCAGCAACGGGCGTTGCTGAGCTCCGTCGCGTCAACCGTATCTACTCACACTCCACTATCATTTTATGTGCCGGACTATGTGCCCTATTAATCACGTTGTTCGATAACCGCGACGAACGCCTCACCCTTTTGCCCGCCATCGTTGCCGTGGGCGTTGTGGGAAGCTTTATTGTAGAACTGGTACGCGGCGAAGGCGCTACCGGACGCCTCGAATCAGTGATTTCGTGCATCACCGGAGTGCTTGCTGCAGTTTCGGTTGCCGGGTGGCTAGCGCTCGCAAGTTTTTACCAATCGCACCACAGTTCAATACTGATTATGGTCAGCGGATTGGGGATTGCGCTGATCTTGGCTGCCTTTGGTATTCGCATGATATCTGCCGGTCCTAAAGATGGTCCTCGCCGTGGTGCGCTTACCCTGGGTGTAACGCCGGTAGCTTTTGTGGGTGTTCTGAGCTATCTAATCGCAATATTTATCTATGGCGTGATAGTGTAAATCACATGTTAGTAGCAATCGAAATTTTCTATCTCTGCCTCTTGGGCTTAGCAGGTCTCGTGATTTTTGGCGGCATGGCTGTTGTTCTCATGGGTCTCTTCAAGGGTCAGAAATAAGCCCCTTATCAGCATAGAAAAGCCACCGAGGTTTTGATAAAGCGGTGTTTTTCTCAAGATTTTATGCGTTCGCCTCACCTGTTATTCAGGTGGGGCGGGCGCATTTTTATGCTCCCAGGAATATGATAGTGACCATCAACCTCAAGAGAATTAGACTAAGAAAATGCCTATTGAAATTCCAAGTAACCTAACTCCTGAACTCGTTCCTTTCTCATGGCTTTTGGGTCAGTGGGAGGGCACCGGATCCCTGTGGTATGAGGGTGAGGAGGGCACGCCTTTCGGTCAGATTATGACCTTCACCCAAGACGGCCTGCCCTTCATCGAATACCGCGCTGAATCATTTTTGTTAGATGATAACGGCAACAAGTTGCGCCCTTTGACTGTTGAGACCGGCTTTTGGCAGATTGACCGCCAGCAGCAGGACGGTGACGTCGGGCCCGGTCTACGCGCAGCTGATGTGGTGCCGGTGCATCCCGATGCGGAATCGGTAGAAAAACTGCGCAATGGCGACGACGGCTTTAATCTACTGGCATCGATTGCTCATCCCGGTGGTATGACCGAAAACTACGCGGGTCTTATTAAGGGCCCTGTCATCCGTATGCAGACCGCTAACCTCATGCGCGATGACATCTCTAAGGAATACGCAGGTTCCGTGCGCCTCTGGGGCCTTGTGAACGGCAACCTAATGTGGGATTGGGAAATCGCTGACGACGAAGGCAAGTTGCATAAGCACGCCTCAGCTGAGTTGCGCAAGACCGGTTCTATGGGTGGTCTTGATTTGGGCGGTCACCTATTTGACGCGCATCTACCGAAACTGAAAATCCTGAGAATCCATCTGAAGGTAAATAAATGTCTCTTGGCTACCAAAGCCCTATTCTGCAAAGTCTCGGCGTGTTTGAAGCATCCGGTCCCGACGCCGGTGTGGCGGCTCACTACGGCGAGCCGCTGAAAGAGCAGCGCAGGCTGGTGTGGGGCGATCAGAAATTCGTGGTTGCCGATTATTCGCACTGGGGAATTGTTACGGTTGCCGGACCAGATCGCCATTCGTGGATGACCACGCTGTCCTCACAGGTTGTTGATCCGATGCAGGCGGGGGATTCCGCTGAACTCACTTTGCTTTCGCCCCAGGGGCGCATTGAATATGTGCCCCTGGTGGTTGAGGATGGCGAGAAGCTGTGGCTTATCGTCGAAAGTGATCAGGCAGAGCCGCTCACCGAATACTTGCAGCGCATGAAGTTCATGTTGCGCGTGGAGATAACGAACGTGAGCGATCAATTTGCTACCGTGGTGTCTACTGCTGATCCTCGCACCGCTGAGAATGCTCCTGCTGAGCTCAAAGAAGCGGTTGTGTGGCAGGATCCATGGCCGAACATTGCCCCCGGTGGTACCAGCTATAGCGCGGTGCCCGACGCCGAACATCCCGGCTATGACTTTCAGCGATTCGTCTCGATCATCTCGCGTGAAAACTTGCTCAAGATTGCCCCAGCGGTGTCATGGGCAGGTATTTGGGCCGCCGAAGCGCTCCGCATTGAGGCGTGGCGTCCTCGATTCGCCAACGAGGTAGATGCTAAATCTATCCCTCACGAGCTTGATTTGATGCGCACGGCTGTGCACCTTTCCAAGGGGTGTTACAAAGGTCAAGAGACGGTAGCTCGGGTGCATAACTTGGGTCACCCGCCGCGCCGTCTGGTGTTCTTAGATTTGGATGGATCAGAACACACCATGCCCGCTGTGGGCGCTAATGTTCTGAACGGCACCAAGAAAGTTGGTTATGTAACCTCTGTGGCGCAGCATTGGGAGGCTGGTCCTATTGCGTTAGCGCTGGTTAAGCGCAATGTTGATCCGCAAGCGCAGTTGACGGTAGTGGAGGAACCGCAAGATTCCGAAGAATCGTCAACGGCAACTCCTGCACAGTATTCGGCTCTGCAAACGGTGATTGTCTCACCAGAGGCAGGGCAAGCTGCCGGACGTCGTCATATGGGCGATTTCTTGCGACGCTAGTCTGCTGAGATATAGATAAAAACCGGGGCAATCTGTTTTTGCAGATTGCCCCGGTTTTTATGTCATCACAGTCGAGATTGTGGAGTTTAGCGGCCGAAGAGTACCTTTGCTTCGTCCCAGCGTTCTTGCGGTACTACTTTGAGTCCGTCGAGTGCCACCGAGAGGTCTACGCGCTTGATATCGGTGCCCTGAAGAGCAACCATCTTGCCCCAATCTTTCTCAGAGACCATATCAATAACGTTCATGCCTAAACGAGTAGCCAAAACGCGGTCAAAACCGGTGGGTGCGCCACCTCGCTGAATATGACCCAAAATGGTGTTTCGGGTTTCGATGCCGGTCATTTTTTCAAGTTCATGGGTAACATAATCGCCAATACCACCCAGGCGGGGACGACCGTCTTTTTCCGTGCCTTTATCGTGCATGACTTCTTCGAAGCCTTCGGGAATGAAGCCTTCTGCCACCACTACCAAGGGGGAGCGCCCGCGTTCGTGAACTTCAGTAACCCACTTAGCTACCTGCTCCATAGAGACTTTCTGCTCCGGAATGAGTACTGCGTGAGCACCGGCTGACATACCGGAATGTAGCGCGATCCAACCAACGTGGCGGCCCATCACCTCAGCTACCATAGCGCGGTGATGTGATTCGCCGGTGGTACGTAGGCGGTCCATGGCGTCCGTTGCAATGGAAACTGCGGTGTCAAATCC